>JAFBAN010000109.1 GCA_019247775.1 Chitinophagaceae bacterium
TCCAGGATGCGATCGATCGCGTGATCGGCGGCCTGGAAAAGAAGAACAAGATCATCGCCCCGCACGAAAAATCGATCATCGCTTACCATGAAGCAGGCCATGCGGTCTGCGGCTGGTTCCTCGAGCACGCTTATCCCCTGCTGAAAGTGACGATCGTACCCCGCGGAACAGCGGCACTGGGCTATGCTCAATACACACCCACGGAACAATATCTGTACAATACGGACCAGCTGATGGACCAGATCTGTATGACCCTTGGCGGTCGTGCATCCGAGGAGATCTTCTTCGGAAAAATCTCAACAGGAGCGGCCAATGACCTGCAGCAGATCACCAAGATCGCCTACAGCATGGTGATCGCCTATGGTATGAACAATAAAATAGGCAATGTAAGTTTCTACGATCCCGCCCAGGAAAATACTTTCACCAAACCATACAGCGAAGAAACCGGTAAGCTCATAGATGAAGAAGTGCGCGGCATCATTGAAGAAGCGTACAGCCGCACCAGGAAACTGCTGATAGAAAGGAAGCAGGAAGTGGAGATACTGGCGAAAGAGCTGCTTGCGAAAGAAGTGCTGCACAAGAGCGATGTGGAAGACCTGATCGGTAAACGCCCTTTCGAAGAAAAAAAACTGATAGAGATCGAACCGGAGCAGAGCAATGGTCATACCCTGGGCGAACAGACCATCGATCCGCTTCATCCGGGTAACTCTGAAAAAGAAGTTATCGGCTAATTCCGACCCGATGTCAAACACCGCAAGAGAGAACATACTTCGTAAAATAAAACAGGCACTGGCGCAACCGGTGCCTGTTCCCTTTCCCGCCAGCGAAGGCACTCAGTCTGTTTTTCAACCCTCGCGGCAGGAAAATGCCGTCGGCTTTGCCGAGAACTTCAGCAAACTGCAGGGGCGGTTTTCCTTTTGTGCAGATGAAAAAGAACTGGTAGCCCAGCTGCAGGCGCTGATCACTGCGCGCGGCTGGACAAAACTCTATTGCCGCGAAACGGACCTTCAGACTAAGCTTGGCGCCGCCGGTTTTTCCACAGTATATGCCGACGATCTGGCGCACTGCGATGCGGCGATCACGGGCTGCGAATCGCTGATCGCCCGCACCGGAAGCATCGTGCTGAGCAGCGCGCAGCAGAGCGGACGAACGGTAAGCGTGTATGCGCCGGTGCATATCTGCATTGCGCATTCGCGGCAGCTGGTGTATGATATTTCCGAAAGCCTGCAGCAATTACGTGAGCAATATGGGCAGCGGTTTCCCTCTGTAGTAAGCCTGGCCACCGGCCCAAGCCGCACCGCCGATATCGAAAAGACGCTGGTGGTGGGTGTGCATGGACCCAAAGAAGTTTTCTGTTTTTTAGTAGATACCTGACCGATATGCAACCCGAAATCTTTCAACTGTTCGTATATGGCTCGCTGAGAAAAGGATTTCAGCACCCGGCGTATGGCTATATCAGCCGTTATTTTACGCTGGTATCCGACGCAACGGTAAACGGCGCATTATATGATATGGGCCAATATCCGGCGGCAGTGCCTGATAACGGATCACGGATCAACGGTGAACTCTATCGCATCAATAATCCCGATGAATTTTCCTGGGCCATGGCACAGCTGGACGATTATGAAGGAGTCAACACCGAAGCAGGCGAAAGACCGCTATACCGCCGGGAGCCGGTAGCGGTTTATATTGGCGATAGAACAGAATCAGCCTGGATCTACTGGTTTAACGGAGAAGTAGACCCGCATGCACGCATCGATACCGGCGATGTGCTGGAATACCTGCAAAGGAAAAATCAAAACCCGATGTGATGACCATTCCTGCCGGGAAAAAAATATATTTTCTGTCGGATTTCCATCTCGGCGCACCAGACTATAGCAGCAGCCTGCAGCGCGAGAAAAAGATCGTCCGTTTTCTCGACAGCATCCGGCACGATGCAGCAGAAATATTCATAGTCGGCGATATTTTCGATTTCTGGTACGAATACCGCAAAGTAGTTCCAAAAGGGTATGTGCGTTTGCTCGGTAAACTGGCAGAACTGACCGATGCCGGGATCGCCATTCATGTTTTTGTGGGTAACCATGATATGTGGATGAGCGGATATTTTGAAAAGGAGTTGAACATCCCCGTCTATCATCAGCCGAAAACCTTCGATTGGAACGGAAAGAAATTCTATCTCGGTCATGGCGATGGACTCGGTCCTGCAGACTATGGCTATAAATTCATCAAGAAAATATTCCGCAGCCCTGTTTGCCAGTGGCTGTTCGGCCAGCTGCACCCGAGCTGGGGCATCGGCCTGGCCAATTATTTCAGCCGCAAGAGCCGCGAGAAGACAGGAAACTCCGATGAAAAGTTCCTGGGTGAAGAGAATGAATGGCTGGCGGTGTATTGTAAAGACATTCTAAAGCACGAGCACTTCGATTATTTTATTTTCGGCCACCGTCACCTGCCGCTGGACCTGCCGCTGCCGGGCAGTAGCCGGTATATTAACCTGGGCGACTGGATCCGAAGCTTTACCTACGCGGTGTTCGACGGCGATACGGTGAAGCTGCTGAAATGGCAACCGATCGAATCTTTGGGTAATACTACAATTTGAATATCAAGGCAAGGTTGACCGCAAAGACGCCAGGACGCCATGACACGCAAGGGTGTAACCGCGGGTCTCTTCGCGTTGCTTCGCTGCTCAGCGTCTTCGCGGTTAAATTCAAACTGTAACATTACCGATCGCTGATTTAATTTGCAGCCATGGAAAAATTCCTGCAACAGAAACTTCTCGATAATACCATTGAAAACTACCTCTATGTGGTTGGCGTTATCGTGGTAGCACTGCTGTTTAAAAGATATTTGTCGAAATACCTTGCCAGGCTGCTTCATAAACTTGTGGCCCGTCATGCGAAGAATATTGCGCGGCAATCATTCCTGGACCTGGTAGTGCAGCCGCTGGATGTGTTCCTGGTATTACTCGTGACCCTTGTGGCGGTAGATAAGCTCCGGTTCCCTGGTTATTTCGATTTCAAAGTATACCACATCACTTTTCGGGAACTGATGGATTCACTGGCGGCGGCAACAGTGGTGGTGGTCTTTATCTGGCTCTGCCTGCGTGTGATCGATTTTGCGGCAATGATCCTCGAAGAGCGGGCGAACCTGACAACGGATCAGGCCGATAATCAACTGGTGATCTTCTTCAAAGATTTTTTCAAAGTGATCCTGGTGATCATCGGGGTGCTGCTGGTGCTGCGTTTCTCCTTCCACAAAAACATCGGGAGCCTGCTTACCGGACTGAGCATTGTAGGCGCTGCCATTGCACTTGCCACCAGGGAAAGCCTGGAGAACCTGATCGCATCCTTCATCATTTTTTTCGATAAGCCCTTTATTACCGGCGACCTGGTGAAAGTGAATAATTTCACCGGCACCATCGAGCGCATCGGCCTGCGCAGTACCCGGATCAGGACAACAGACAAAACCTATATTTCAGTACCCAATAAGCAGATGGTGGATACGATCGTTGATAACATTACCCTGCGCACCCAGCGGAAAGGGGAGTTGCGGCTCGAATTGGATCTCGGTGCAACGCCTGCGCAGATCAGGTCGCTGCTGGCAGCTATCCGGACTATCCTGGACAAACCGGCGGTAGAAAATCAACTCGTATCTTTTGTGGATACCGGAAAGAATGCACATATCATTTCCATAGAATACTATACCACCATCCAGCAATCCATCGAAGAGTTCAATGAACTCCGCGAGGCCATTAACCTGGAGATCATTGACCTGCTTGAAAAAAATAAGGTTGAGCTGGCAGCCTCCGTTAAGGAAGTCATTCTCAAAACTCCGTAGACAACTCTCTGCGTTCCCTGCGCTCCTTTGCGTTCTCTGCGTTGCCATACAGCCGCGAGTTTTGTAACGCAAAGAACGCAGGGGTACGCAGGGAACGCAAAGAGATTGTCTTTTAACTACAGGCTTGCTTTCAATTCAAGCAGGAATGATTTGAACCGGGTAAGCGCTTCCATCAGTTTCACCTGGCGGTCGGCCTCCTGTTTGTTGTGCTTGAGAAAATTCTTGGCGCCGTCGATGGAGAATTTCCGTTGGCGCAGCAGGAAATAGATCAGCTGCAGGTTCTTGATATCTTCTACCCTGAAAAGCCTGTCGCCCTTGCGGGTCTTACGGGGTTGCAGGATATCGAACTCATTTTCCCAGTAACGCAGCAGTGAGGTGTTCACCTTGAACCAGCCGGCCACTTCGCTGATAGAGTAATATAATTTTTGCTGAAGGATCTCGTCTTCGGGAATTTCGATCAGGTCTGCTTCACTGTCCATTTCCTTGAAGGACTTACGGCCCCGCTTACCCGGTTTTTTTGCGATGGTAGCGGTGGAAATGTCTGTTACTGCTTTAACCTTTTTCACCGCAGGCGGCTGTACCGGCGCGATCACTTCATGCTCCACCAGGGTTTCTTCTTTCACCGGCGCCATAGCGGGTTTCATCGGCTTCTCTTTCTTCTTCGGTTGGGCAGCCGTTTCGAGCGGCATTCCAAACAGGTCTAATTGCTGCAGGCCATTTTGCATGCGATAAAAGTACAATAACTGTACCGGTCATGGCAGGCCTGCGATCTTTTAGTGGAAAACATGTGAAAGAACGACTGGAAGAAGAACGAAGCAACACAAGGCAAAGAAGGGCTCTTATTTTGCTTTTTTCCTTCGTTCTTCTTTTAGTGATCCGCTGCCTGGAATACGTACAGGCCTGAAACCGGGAAGATGTTTCGCTAGGAGCCAAAGAGCGAAAGAGAATAACAGGAGTGGTTTCTCCTAAGCTTCTTTGCTCTTATCCACTTCTAGCGAAACTGTTTTGTAACTTTGCCCATGATCAAAACCATTTGTGTCTGTGGAGCAGGGACGATGGGCAGCGGTATTGCCCAGCTGGCCGCGCAGGCAGGCTTCTCCACTATCCATTACGATCTCGACCCCGCCATGCTGAAAAAAAGCAGGCTGTCGATCGAAAGCAATTTCGATAAGCTGATCTCCAAAGAACGGATGAGCGCCACCGACAAACAAAAATGTATGGACCGGATCGTGCTCACCAGCGAGCTGCGCGATTGTATAGCAGACCTGGTCATCGAAGCCATCGTTGAACAGCAGCAGGTAAAAGCGGAATTGTTCAATGCGCTCGCCGCCATCAATTTTCCCGAGACCATTTTTGCAAGTAATACCTCCTCGCTTTCGATCACCGGACTGGCAAAACAGATAAAACATCCCGGACGCGTGGCCGGCATGCATTTCTTCAACCCCGCCCCGCTGATGAAACTGGTAGAGATCGTGAGCGGCGAGCAGACCGAGCCGGATACCATACAAACCTTGCTGGCGGTTGCGAAACAAATGGGCAAGACACCTGTCGTGTGCAAAGACGCACCCGGCTTTATTGTAAACCGTGTTGCCCGGCCCTACTATCTCGAAGCCATGCAGCTGATAGAACAGGGTCTTACGGACATCAAAACCATCGACAGAGTTATGGAAGCTACCGGTTTCAAAATGGGACCTTTTGCGCTGATGGATCTGATCGGTATGGATATCAATTACAATGTCAGCAATATTGTTTGGGAGGCCCTGGGTAAACCGGAACGGCTCAGACCTTCAGCGATCCAAAAGCAGAAAGTTGACGCGGGAGAGCTTGGCAGAAAAACAGGCAAAGGTTTCTACGATCACGTCCAAAGTGGTAAGTAATAAGTTGTAAGCAGTAAGTTTTGGAAATGCCAGTGATGCAATCAGTCTATCCTCCCTGATAGATCCGTTCGTACTTCTTTATAGACCCGTAATTATTCCGCCTACAAGCCTACTTTTGCGCCATGCGCATAGCCGTCAACGCCATATTCCTGCAGAAAGGCCAGCTCGAAGGTTATGGTCAATATGCGCGTGAGATCACCCGTCGACTGGTGCAGCAGCATCCGGAGCACGAATTCATTTTCATCTTCGACAGGCCTTATGACCCTGAATTTGTTTTTGCTGACAATGTGATTCCTGTTGTGACCGGCCCTGCGGCCAGACATGCGCTGGCTTTTAAATACTGGTACGATGTAAAGGCGCCGCTGGCTTTGCGCAAATACAAACCTGATGTATGGCTGCAACCATATGGTTTCTGCAGTCTGAGCACCTCTATCCCGCAGATCCTGATCGTGCATGACCTGGCTTTCAAACATCATCCCGATTTTATCGCCTGGCATCACCGCAGCTATTACCAGGCGTATACCGGTCGCTTCCTGAAAAAAGCGGCACATATCATTACCGTATCGGAATTTTCGAAGCAGGATATTATCTCTCGTTATGCAACAGCAAGCGAGAAGATCAGTGTAGCGCCGGGCGCGGCCAGGGCGGAATTCGTTCCGGTAAGCTGGCAGGAAAAGCAGTCGATCAAGGATCAGTTCTCATCCGGCACCGAATATTTTTTATGCACCGGCGGCATCCATCCGCGCAAGAACCTGATGAACCTGCTGAAAGCATTTTCACTGTTCAAGAAATGGCAGCACAGCAATATGAAACTGCTGATCGCGGGAAGACTGGCCTGGCAATATGAAGAGATCGTAGAAAAACTCAAAACCTATAAATACCGGGATGATGTGGTGTTGACGGGTTACCTGCCCGATGATCAGCTCGCCAGGCTCACCGCCGGAGCTTACGCTATGGTTTATCCCTCCTGGTTCGAAGGATTCGGGTTGCCGATCGTGGAAGCCATGCAGGCAGGGGTGCCGGTGATCGCGAGCAATACCAGCAGCATGCCCGAAGCAGGCGGAGAAGCGGCCCTCTACGCCGATCCCGCCGACCCCGACAGCATCGCCAAACACATGCTCAGCCTCTATAGAGATGAAACCTTCCGCTCGAAGTTGATCGAAGCCGGCTATGAGCAGGCAAAAAAATTCAGCTGGGACAGATCAGCGCAACAGATCTGGAATAGAATTACCGGTTTTCTCCGCGCCTCTGCGCCTCTGCGGTAATATCCCTACAGGCTGCACTTCCGGAGCGCCGGTTTTTAACCGCAGCGGCGCAGAGCCGTGGAGGCCATAACTCTAAACTCCTAGCTCATAACTCTCAACTCTTTCCCTACTTTTGCCCCATGAAGACCTCAACAATTTCCATCGATATCGAACTGGATGATAACAAAGTGCCGCAATCGATCAACTGGCAGGCCACCGATAGTACTGCCGACGAAAAACAGGCCGCCAGGTCCATGATGGTGGCATTCTGGGATGCGGCCGATAAAGCGGCATTGCGGATCGATCTATGGACAAAAGATATGATGATAGACGAGATGGCCGATTTTTATTACCAGACACTGATGGGCATGGCAGATACCTATCTCCGCGCAACGCAGCAGCAGGAACTTTCGGACGATATGAAGAATTTTGCGAAAGAATTTTACAGGAAATTCCGCGCTACCCAATTGAAACAATAACACAAATCAAACCTGAAATTATGAGCCTGGAACAGGATGTGATGACACAGATGAAAGATGCCATGAAAGCAAAAGATGAAGCATTGCTGCGCGGCCTGCGTGCCATCAAAGCAGAGATCATCAAAGCAAAAACAGAGCCCGGCGCCAATGGCCAGGTTACTGCCGATGGTGAACTGAAACTGCTGCAGAAACTGGTGAAACAGCGCAAAGATTCACTGGAGATTTTTCAGCAGCAGAACAGGCAGGACCTCGCCACACGCGAATCGGAAGAGATCGCCGTGATCGAAAAATTCCTGCCCAGGCAACTGGGTGCGGAAGAATTGAGATCCGAGCTCAGCGCCATCATCGCTTCCACCGGCGCCGCAGGCCCGCAGGACCTCGGTAAGGTAATGGGCATCGCTTCCAAACAACTCGCCGGCAAAGCAGATGGAAAAGCGATCGCAGCAGCAGTGAAAGAATTATTGACTAAATAGCGATCAGCATTTAGCGATTAGCTGTTAGGTATGACTGACCCATGCTAACAGCTAACCGCCAAAAGCTAACAGCTCTCTATGTTCATCGATATCATCCTTATCATCCTCCTCATCACCGCGGTGATCAAAGGCATGCGGAATGGCTTTGTGGTAGCGGTATTTTCGTTCCTTGCTATTATTATCGGTCTTGCTGCTGCGCTGAAACTGTCTACCTGGGTAGCGGGCTGGCTGAAGGAAAGCACCAGCATCAGCGCTTCCTGGCTTCCTTTTCTGGCTTTTGCGCTGGTGATGATCGGCGTGATCGTACTGGTGCGATTGGGTGCGCTGGCTATCCAGTCTGCACTTAAAATGGTGATGATGGGTTGGCTGAATAAACTGGCAGGTATCGTGCTCTATGCAGCGCTGTACATAACGCTGTTCAGTGTATTGCTGTTCTATGCCGAAAAAATTCACCTGCTGAAACCGGCAACCATCAGTGCATCGCAGAGCTATGCATTCATTCAACCCTGGGGCCCGAAAGCGATGGAATGGTTCGGTGCATTGATCCCCTGGTTCAGGGGTATGTTCGACCAGCTCTCGCATTTTTTCGAAAGCATTCCTTCCAGGGTACAGCACTGAGCCGGCATTTGAGGCAAAAGCAGTAATTTAGCTGACAATCATCTTTGAGCACCCGCCGCGTTCAGATGGTTTGACTGAATTTGCTTTTATTTGTAAGGCCCTAATGTTTGCCAAGAAACCGACCCATGAACTACGAGATCAAACAGCACGATAAATTCAGGTTTATAGAAGAAGGCGAGGGCGAACCTTTGTTACTGCTGCACGGCCTGTTTGGCGCACTCAGTAATTTCCGCGACCTGATAGAGCATTTCCGGGGCAGCCATAAAGTGGTGGTACCCATGCTGCCGCTGTTCGATCTGGATATTTTCCATACCTCTGTGGGCGGACTCGAAAAATTCGTTCAGAAATTCGTGGAGGCCCGCGGCTACCGCAATATTCACCTGCTGGGTAATTCGCTGGGCGGACATGTGGCGCTGGTGCATATTTTAAAACATCCGGAAAAGATCCGGTCGCTGATACTTACCGGAAGCAGCGGACTGTTCGAGAACGGCATGGGCGACAGCTATCCGAAGCGCGGCGATTACGAGTACATCAAAAAGAAAACACAGCTTACTTTCTACGATCCCAATACCGCTACCAAGGAACTGGTGGATGAAGTATTCGAGATCACCAATAACCGCATCAAGGTCATTAAGATCATTGCACTCGCCAAAAGTGCGATCCGCAATAACCTTGGTGAAGAACTCAACCAGATAAAGCAACCCACACTGCTGATCTGGGGCAATAACGATACCATAACCCCGCCATTCGTGGCGCGGGAATTCAACCGCCTGATCCCCAACAGCGAATTGCATTTCATCGACAAATGCGGTCACGCACCGATGATGGAAGTGCCTGCTGAGTTTAACAGGATTTTAGACGGGTTCCTGAGTAATCTGCGCGAACCTGCAGCGACTGTGGCGTAATTTTTGCCATTGCAAGGATGAACGGATACAGTCCGTACTGAGTCATTAACCGTATAACGGATTTTATGCTGGCTTCACAACTCGTCAATTCGAATTTTCCATCGGTCAACCTGCTCGATAAGCTGGTGTTTGCACTGCAGCTGATGGATGAATACGATGTGCTGCACCTGCCGGTGCTAAGCGAAGACAAATTCGCCGGCGTGATCAGCAAAGACGATCTGCTCGATGGAAACGAGACCGCACTGATCGCCACAGTGGAGTCTGCCCTGCAAAGGATCTCCATCAAAAGCGAAGAACATTTCCTCACCGCGCTGCGGCTTATCTCCGACAATGAGCTCTCACTGGTGCCTGTAGTGAACGAGCAGCACGAACTCGTAGGCGTTATCCTGTCGAAAGACCTGATGCATATTTTTTCGCGTTTTGTGGGCAATGAAGAGCCCGGGGGGATCATTGTTCTCGAAGCTGAAAAAAGGAATTTTTCTTTCGGGGAGATAAGCCGTCTGGTAGAGACCAACGACGCTTATATCACGCAGCTCAATACATATGTGGAGAGTGATACGGGAATGATCATCATTACCCTTAAAGTGAACAAGATCGAGATCTCCGATATCGTGGCCACTTTCCAGCGTTACGAATACAGCGTCCGCTATTTCTTCGGCGAAGAAGAGTATGCAAATGAGCTGAAAGAAAATTACAACCATCTTATTTCCTATTTGAATATGTAGAATTGAATAGCCACTGATGGCACAGATTGACACCGAAAATCTGAGCTGATCCGTGCCAGTTGTGGCTAAAAAAGCCTTAAGCGTTCAGCCTTCAGCCTTCCGCATTTTGCCCTTTGCCTTCCGATCCACTATTTTTACAGACTAACTAATGACTCTGTCGATGCGGTTATTGCGCGTTTCCTGCTGTTTTGTTTCACTGCTGATCGCCTCTTGTTCATTACGCGCGCAGGAAATTGCCATTACGGATTCTATTGCAAAAACTCCGGCGGGCAACCAGCTCATCATTGGCGATATCAGGCTCTCGGGCAACAAACGCACCCGGGCGATCATCGTTAACCGCGAAATACCTTTCCGGAAAGGAGAGCAGTTATCGGAAGAAGAATTGAACCGGAAACTGGTACTCACCCGCGAACAATTGATGAATACCCTGCTTTTTGTTGATGTGAATGTGTATGTAGCCGAACGGAAAGCAAATGAGGTATCGATCAATGTGGATATGAAGGAACGCTGGTATTTTTTCCCCCTCCCTTATTTCAGGCTGATCGACCGCAACTTCAACCAGTGGTGGGTAGACCAGCACCGCAGTCTCGAGCGGGTGAATTACGGCATCAAGTTTACACAGAACAATACTACCGGCCGGAATGATAACCTGGATATCTGGTTCATCAATGGCTACACCCAGCAGGTAACGGTCCGGTATGATCTTCCTTTTTTTGACCGGCGGCTCAAACATGGTTTCAATGTGGGTATTATTTATGCCACACAGAAGGAGATCAATTATGCAACAGGCGATAACAAACAACTTTTCTTTAAACAGGAAACGACCACTAAAACGGTCAATCGCTACGATTTCACTTATTCTTATCGCCCTGATGTGAAACACCGCCATTATCTCCGCATTTCCTACAACGATGAACGGGTTTCCGATACCGTGCTTAAAGTGAATCCGCTGTACTATCCGGAGTTGAGATCACGGATCCGGTTCATCGATCTGGGTTATCAGTACAAATACTATAATGTCGATTATATCTCTTATCCCACCCAGGGATTTTTATTCGAAGGCAACCTGTACAAACGCGGTCTCGGCAATGACTACAGTCTCTGGCAGGCCAGCGCACGCGCCGTATACGTGATGCCCGTTGCGAAGAAAACATTCCTTCACCTGGAAGCGCTGGCAATGGGCAAGCTTCCGGCCAATGACTACTTTTATAACCAGCGCATGTTCGGCTATGGCTATTTCCAGCTGCGCGGGCTCGAATACAATGTGGTGGATGGCCTTGCGGGTGCAGCGCTGAAAACAACACTGAACAAAGAGGTCTTTTCATTTATCCTGCATAACCCCTTTCCAAGCAAAACACACGATCGCATACCCATCCGGTTCTTCCTGAAAGCATATGGAGATCTCGGCTATGCGTATGCGCGCAATCCCAATCCTACCAATACACTTAACAATACCCTGCTGCGTACCTGGGGCATCGGGATGGATATAGTGTCCATCTATGATTTCGTATTTAAAATCGAATACAGCTTTAACCAGTTGGGAAGAGATGGGTTATATTTACAGACGAGAAACGATTTTTGACGCGAAACAAGAAACGGGAAACAAGAAACGTGAAATGTCAGTCGTGAGAAAACAGCCATTCCCAACTTTCGGATCCTAAAATTTTCAGATGAAGGTTGCAATCTATAGCCGGGGTCTCGATTTCGAGCAGGAAAACCCGCTGCTGGTTCTGATGGAAGAACTGGTGCGGTACGATACTGCGGTGCTGGTATTTCAGCCCCTGCTGCAGCAGTTCAGCCTGCCGGCCCACCTTCAGGAGAAAGTAACCCCTTTTGCAGCATCTGCCGATCTGGGCGCCAATACCGATTGCCTGATCAGCCTGGGTGGAGACGGCACCCTGCTCGACGCCGTGGCCCTGGTCAGGGATAAAAATATTCCTATCCTGGGCATCAATTTCGGGCGTTTAGGGTTCCTAGCAAGTATCAGCAAGGATGAGCTGTCCAGCGCGGTAGACTCGCTGGTCAACCATACCTTCCTGCTGGATAAAAGGACCCTGATCCACCTCGATTCCAATGAAAAGCTGTTCGGAGAAACCCCATTCGGCCTGAATGAATTTGCGATCCATAAACGGGATACGGCGCCGATGGTGAAGATCCATACCTATCTCAACGGAGAGTTCCTGAACACGTACTGGGCCGACGGGTTGATCGTTTCAACGCCCACGGGATCAACGGGTTACAATATGAGTTGCAATGGGCCGATCCTGTTCCCGGAATCGGCCAGCTTTGTGATCACGCCGGTGGCGCCCCATAACCTGAATGTGCGGTCCATTATCGTGCCCGATAATAATATCGTCTCCTTCGAGGTGGAGGGCCGGGGCGACCAGATCATCTGTGCGCTGGATGCCCGCCGGGAGATCGTGAGCAAGAACATCCAGCTGGCGGTAAGACGCGAAAAGTTTGGGATTAACCTGGTGAGACTCAATGAGAACAGCTTTTTATCGACCCTCCGTACCAAGCTTACCTGGGGCCTGGATAAGAGAAATTAACTTTTATGATATAGTTTTTTCACGGTATTTTACATATCAAGACTGATATCCAAGACCTATGTTGAGAAGAATAACTGCGATACTGCTTTTGTGCACCGGACTAAAAACCGCCCAGGCCCAATTGATGGAGCCGTTCGTTCACCAGGGCGAAGTGGGTATAGGGGTCGGTGTAGGGCATTATTTTGGCGATCTCAATCCCAGCTTCGCCGTCAATCGCCCCAAGATAGCCGCCGGGGTATTTTTCCGCAAACAGGTAACCAACTATATCGGCATCCGCCTTTCCGGCGATTATGCCATGCTCGGGTATTCGGATATTTACAGCAGCAATCCTGTTCAGGTAATGCGCAACCTGAGCTTCAATTCCAATGTCTGGGAGGTAAGTATCTCGGGCGATTTCAATTTTTTCCGGTTCCAGCCGGGTTTTGAGGGGTTTAATTTCACACCTTATATGGGCCTGGGCATCGGGGTATTTTCCTTCGATCCCTATGCTTATCTGGGGGGAGAGAAGTACCTGCTGCGCACACTGGGTACTGAGGGTCAGGGCAGTGCGCTCTATCCCAACCTCCAGCCTTATAATCCGCTCGCTATCTGCATCCCCTTTACATTCGGCGCCAAATACGCTTTGAACGAACGCACTAATATATTCGGCGAAGTCTGCTACCGCATGACGAGCACCGATTACCTGGACGATGTGAGCGGGTTGTACGCGCCCGATGCCTTCCCGCCCCTGCCCGACGGCTCCCCGTCTCCCGGGTTCTTGCTGCAGGACCGCAGCTACGAGACCGGCAATTCTATCGGCATCAAGGGCAGGCAGAGAGGCAATAGTCTCCAGAAAGACGCTTATGCCACCATCAAAGTGGGACTTTCCTTCAATCTATCGTCTTACCGCTGCCCCACCACGCCGAGAACGCGCTAAATTAGTCTGGAGTTAGGAGTCTGGAGTCTGGAGTTCATTCGCCGTGAACGAACCTCCGGTTATTGCAGATAACTCCAGACTCCTAACTCCAGACTCCAGACTGGAGTTCATTGGTCATCGAGCCGCCTATACATTACAGCCCTACTCCTAACTCCTAACTCCTAACTCCAGACTGAATTAATTCCGCTCAAACCGTTGATTTTGCTAAATTTGCCGCCTTAATGGAACAGGCAAACACAGAGGCGGGTTTATTGGGGCGGATCGACAAAGAGCGGTTGCCGCATCATATCGCCATCATCATGGAT
>JAFBAN010000159.1 GCA_019247775.1 Chitinophagaceae bacterium
GGAGA
This sequence comes from Chitinophagaceae bacterium, assembly GCA_019247775.1. GTDB lineage: Bacteria > Bacteroidota > Bacteroidia > Chitinophagales > Chitinophagaceae > Sediminibacterium. The sequence goes on from JAFBAN010000159.1 coordinate 6, forward strand.
TATGTCCGCGGCCGGCAAGGATCAGTACTTTGGCTGCCGGGTTCTGAGCGAAGATCTTCTGCTGCAGGGTTTCGGCCTCTTTTTTATCCCTGCCCGTTCTTTCTGAATTGTCGTAGGATACAAGTGTATAGCCCAGCTGTAACGCCAATCTGACGGCGTCTGCGTAAATGGGATCCCTGGTGTAGAAGCCCAGGTTATAAGCCGGGTAAGTCAAAGAACTATCTGCCGCATCGCTGAAAGATTCCGCAGCAAGATAGCGGAACCCCTTTTGCCACAACAGGCGGATCATATCCGGGTACAGAGACCGGGTCTGCGGCAGGTGATGCTCCTCGCCCCAGATGATGATATTGTGTCGCCCGGCTTCCTCTTCGATAACGTTCAATACGGGGCTCGGGCTGTATCCCTCAGGCAGTTGCTCCTTCCGGTCGCCATAGGATGACCTGAGTGTTTTCAATTGCATCGCTTCCTTGCCCGCGAGCGGAAAGCCCAGGAACTCTTCAAAATTTTTTACCTGCTGAAGGTAGACCTCGCGGATAGGAGCGTTCAAATATTGCGCTTCCAGTTTTTTTAAGGCGAGATAATTGGCGAAAGGATTGCCGGCATACAGTTGCTCCTTTTCAACCAGCACCGGGGGCGGTAAGGATGGCTGACCGGCAGCCGGTTGCTGCTGGCTATAACACAATACGCACTGGAGAAGGCAAGACAGCACGCAACAAAGGCTGTATCGAATGGACTGCATACATGTTGTTTCGGGTAAGAGCCGAAAAAGCGTAGAAGGTTGGAAAAGCTTTGATAATTCTGCGCCTCTACTTATGACCCACCCGGTCTGGCGGATTAGAGGACAAGAAAGCAGCGAATATCCGGCTCTGTTTTTTGTTGCCCGATCTGTCTTATTTTCCGGGCTGCCGGTTATTGTTCATCTTTTCAGTTTTGCGCCGTACTGTTAATCTCGATCCAATAACCATCCGGGTCCTGGAAGAAGATCTGCTTAATACCATCGGCCCGGATATTGATCTTATGATCTGCGCCCGGCCAGTCGGAATAGGGGATCTTCATTTTATCGAGTCTCTCGGTAAACGCATCGAACTGAGGGGTCGTTAATGCAAGATGGACCGATTTATTGATGGCAACTTTTTCTTTCAGGATGGCGATCAGGTGCAGCTCTTTGCCCTCTGCCAGAGAGAACCAGCGTACGCCATCGAGTTTTGACCGGTTGGTAATTTCCCTGAGTTTCAGAACGTTTTTATAGAATTCGGCGGAACGGTCCACATCTTTTACGGAGAATGCCATGTGCTCTATGGCAAAATTAAATGCAGGCAGGTCCTGTGCCTGAAGAAATTCAGCGCTGAAGAGAATGACGATAAGGATTGTTAGTTTTCGCATAAATAAATATACTGAAAGTTCAAAAAAACTGCAATTCAGGATAATCTCCGGAACCTATAATTTTACACGATGCCCAAACCAGCTCCATACGATTTTGTGCTCGATCATTTGCCAAAACGCATCGTGGTCAAAGCGCAGTTCGGCATGCATTATGTTTACCTGGACAAAAAGCTGGTGCTGATGCTCCGCAAAACCGATAAGCCGGATGGCCTTAACGGCATATTCGTAGCTACATTAAAAAAACACCATCAAAGTCTGCAACAGGAAATCCCTGCTTTGTCACCCTTTGCGCTGGATACCGGTGAAGACTACGATTCGCACTGGCGGTTTCTCAAAGAATCCCACGATGATTTTGAGACCGCGGCGATCGGTTTATGCGAGCTGATCTCACGAGGCGATCCGCGGATCGGGAAGCTGACGAAGGGCGGTGCTTTGCTTTGAATTCCTTGCGGACTGAAACAATTACTGGATTTTTTCAACACAGAGGACACTGAGGATATACGGAGGGACCTCTGTGATTCCTCAGTGTCCTCTGTGTTAAAAATCATCCCTAAGGATACATCTATCAAACTTTAGAACACGAATTCATGCCTGTCAAAAGTTTTACAGACAGGGACCGGCTAAATAGTTGGGACGCTCGTGTCCCGTCTTCTGATACCAAACCGTTTCCAGTACGTCAGACTCCGCCAGATCCATTCAAACGGCCCGAAAGAGAAATAACGCAGCCATATGGTGCTGAAGATGAATTCGAAAACCCAGATCGCCGCCACCACATAGTATAATTCATAACGCTGCAGCGTGGCAAATTTGTGAAAGCCATAAAAATAGATCGAGGTGATGATCGACTGCAGCAGGTAATTGGTAAACGCCATTTGCCCGAGCGGCGCAAAAGCCCCCAATACCTTTTTGCCGGCAATTGTTTTGTATAACAGGCTCAGCAGCGACAGATAACCTAACGACAGGAAAACCCGTCTCACCGCATAAAAGTCGAATACCTGTTGTTCCCTGATGGCGACCCTGTCGAATTGCAGCCGGTAATTCAATGAGAGATCATAGTAACTAATAAGTAATCCAACCCCGATCCCGACCACCGCTACCAAAACGTACAACCCCGTGGACTTATCGCCCGTGAGGAACCCGCTTTTGTATACCGCCATGCCGATAAAGAAAAATAGCAGCACGTCCCAGATGATGAACGCGTAAAAGCCAAAGCTCTGGTTCCTTACATTATAGTTCTTGTACACTTTAAATACCTCCGCATAATTCTTCCCAACGATCTTTTTTTCCTCCTCGGCCAGTCGCGCAGGCAGGCTGTCTTTGCTGCCGTTCTTTCTGAAGTCCGACCATTTGCCCAGGAATTCCTTTTGTTCATCGGTAAGCGGCTTGTTCTGGGCAGATAATTTTTCGGCTTCCCTGCCTTTTACGATGACCTCTTTTTTGTCGTACATGTTCCTGTTATCGAAGTAGGAGGCGATGACCAGTACGATGAAGGCCGCGACCAGCAGTTTTGTCGCCGATAAATTCCGGAACGGGAACAGCAGGAGACCGGCCACCGCATAAGAATACAGGATATCGCCAGGCCATAGAAAGATAAACGCATTGATCAGTCCGAACACCAGCAGCCATAACAGCCGGCGATAATAGATGTCGGCCGGTACCAGGCCCTGGTTCTTTTTCTGAAGCCGGTTGATCAGCAGCAGCGTGCCCGCGCCGAACAGGATGGAAAACAGCCCGCGCATGGTGCCCTCGAAGAAGAACATTTCTCCGGCCCAGGCATAAAAGTTGGCGCCGGTCAGAGGAAGGCGCACGTCCATCGTGTCGTACAGCTGCCCAGCCTGTCCCTGCCCGGTGATATTCATTAGCAGGATACCGAGTACAGCAATGCCGCGGATAGCGTCGAGCAGCTGGATGCGTTCTTTGCGGGGCAGGGGGGCGTGTGCGCTTATGGGAAGGGTTGTTTCCATAGCTGGTAGTTTTGGTGGGGGTAAAGTAGGGATTATTAGGGGAAAAAGCGAGTAATCGTTCCGCGGATAAGTGCCGAAATGCTCCGCTTTTGAAGACAACGATACAGTCTATAGGGGGACGTAAATATTGATAAAAAGTATTAATAATGCAAGTGTCGCCTAAAAACATTTGACCTTACGACTGCATAAGTGACTTCAAAAGGGTTATACACATACTAGAACAACGACAGCATCTACTCATTAAGCAAAAACAAAGAATGCTTAATAGCATAAATTGCTACACCGGCCGGTGTTTTCGCATGCATCTTATTCAGTATCCTGTGCCGGTGATTCTCAACTGTGCGGATACTGAGAAATAATAGTGACGCTATCTCCCTGTTATTCTTTTCCTCGCAGATCAGTTGAATGATCCTGCGTTCCGTGACTGAAAACTCGGCCTTAGGAAAATCGGTGTAAGGATTGAACTGGCTGCGGCCGATCAACCTGACCATTTTACTGGAAGTGCTTAGACAATAATAAGGGTAGCCCCTGCACACCTGTTCTATCGCATAAAACAGCTCCTGTTTTGGCATGTTCTTATTCAGATACCCTTTGGCGCCCGCTTCCAGCGCTTCTACGATCAGCAGATCGTTTTCATAGCTGGTCAGCACGATGCACCTGATGGCTGGGTGTGTTCGCGCAATCGAGCGGATAGCGGAGGGGCCGTCAAGCAGGGGCATTTTAAGGTCTGTCAGTACTACATGAGGTTCGAGCAGCGTTGCTTTTTGTACTAATTCAATACCGTTGATGCAGGTTCCCACGATGCTGTAGCGGCTGTGGCCTGAAAAATGTTGCAGTAAACCATCCCGGTATATTTCATGATCATCGGCAACCAGGATTTTTATCGTGGCATCAGTTTCCATCAGCTGGGAGAATTGACTCGTATGGGATCCTGACGGTGTAGCTGGTGCCGACATCAGGTTTGGATACAGTAATAATAACTGCATGTAGAAGCTCAACCCTTGCCTGGATATTTTGAAGACCCATGCCGTTGCCGTCTCCTGCCGGCGCTGCACTGTCGAACCCACGGCCATTATCTCTGATTTCTATGCAAAAAAACCTGGGTGTACGCACCAGGTCTATAGTAATGATCGATGCCCCCGAATGTTTAACTGCATTTGTTACCAGTTCACGCACAATGCGGTAAATATGTATGGCTCTTGGTGGCCGGATGGCCAGCCCATCCATATTGCCCTCGAGGCGAATTGCCGGTTTTCCTGCTACCTGCATTTCTTCTGCCAATTCCCTGAGAGCAGTTAACAGCCCGTGTGTTTTTAATTGCTGCGGCACCAGGTCATGCGAAATCTGCCGGATCTTGGTACGTTGTATCTGCAGCTGGTTTATCGCTTTATCCATCAGTTCAGGTTCGAAGGTTTCTGCCGCCTGTCTCATGTATAATCCTACGGCTGACAGCCCGGACCCAAGTTCATCATGCAGATCGGCCGAAATGCGGGATCGTTCCTGATCGATCAACTCAATTTCACGGGCAACCTGCTGGCGGTAATATTGTATGCGGATGCGCAGATACCTTATGGCAGAACCAATAAACACCAACAGTAATGCCGTTACCAATACAAGAATGGTGATTAGCAATTGGTATAAGCTGAGCGATTGAGTGTCCATAGTATGAGCCCGGTATAAATAAGATTCACGATAAAATTGAAAATGGCCATGATCAGGTAAAGCCGCTTGTAGAATTCAGCGGATACGCCCATGGGAAACAGGTCGAAAACCGAGATGAACGCCTGGTAACTGAAGAATGCAAAAAAACAGCAGCAAAACAGCAACCGCGCCCGGTTGCGCCTGCCGGCAGGATGGCTGAACAGTACATGATTGACCTCGTCAATGCTCAGGGCAACGATTACAATGGAAGAAAATACCCGCGTTAACGGATTGTAACTCGCCAGCGAGTGTAAGAGTAGATTATCTATAATCCAGATTAGGATACCTGATAAAGAAGCTACCACCAGGTTCTTCGGCGCCCAGGCAGCCAATCTTGCGAATAACCAGAGAAACAGCAGATACTCAAGAAGGGTATACAGATTGGAGTTAACGGTATTCGCACGTCCGTTTCGGATGAGCAGGTAGCTGATCGTTTCATTTACCAGCCCTATCCAAAGCATCACAGCGAGTGGAAAGTAGGGATGTTTCCATTGCCTGATCCTCCAAAGCGCTGCCAGGCCCGGCAACGCTATGGAGAATGCAGAGATCGCGAACAGCGCGAGGTAACTCATATTTACGGGTTTAGGGGAGAGGGCTCACCGCAAACCGGCGGACACTTGAACGCGTCCTCCAGGATGATGCCATCGTCATCGCTGGCCAACTGTTCATCGGGGAGAGGAAGTATGTCGTGGCCTTCGGCGTCTACTCCTACTAATATAGAACAAAGGCTCTGATCTTCCTTGCGGCCCGCATAAATACGCATAGATGCGCAACCCGTTTGCGCAAGCAGTGCCGTTACCGGTGCTGCCTCAAAAGTTTCTGCCAGGGGCAAATCAGTAACCGGGTTTTCACGGTACCGTTGCGTTAATTCTACTGCTTTTTCTAAGCTGATCTGGTGTAGCATAGTGCTCATGGTTTAGTGAGCCCGCAAACTATCCGGCGTAAAAGGGTAAGGGCATGTGGCAAGCACGCTATTACAGGTGGGTAGCACTCTATTTAAACTGCCGATATACCGGATGATCCCGAATCGCGTTAAACTTGCTTTCCATGAAATCCAGATCCACAGCCATCATTGTTTTTCTGCTGATCACGTTGTTCGCTTATACAGCGTTTATCAAGCTACTGGATTACAATGAGTATGTATCAGGGCTGCAAAGCCAGCCTTTGCCAGATTGGTTGGTTCGGCTACTGATCCCACTCACACCCCTTGTGGAGTTCACTTGTGCCATACTGCTCAGTTTTCAGGTTACGAGAACCGTTGGGCTCGCAGTAGGATTAACGTTGCTTGTTTTATTCACTTCATACACAGTGATGGTGCTGTTACATGTATTCCCCCACGTGCCCTGCCCCTGCGGCGGCATCATCAGGCACCTTAGCTGGAAACAGCACCTCGCATTCAATCTTTTTTTCCTTTTCCTGAATGGTATTGCGCTATGGAGGCGACGGAAAACAAAACATATTCATGCATGAAGCAGGGGAAGCCGAAAACCTGTAGAACAGAGTAGGTAATTGATCAATCAAATTTCAAACCATGAAAATTGCACGTTTCTTACCGCTGCTCGCCATTATTGTGGCAATGGGCAGTGCTTTCAGTGTAAAACAGAACACTGATACGGAATATTACACCACCGATGGTGTGAACTTCACAGAAAAGGAGGGCCCCGGTAGCTGTGAGCCGTCAGATTACAACTGCAGCTACATCGCCAACAAGGCGAACCCCGATCTGGGCAACCCGGCCGACTTTGATGCTATAGGCACCCCTAACCGGGTATTTTCGCCTTCGCGCTAAACCAGGCAGAGAAAGCGGGCTACCTGCCCGCTTTCTTATTTTGCCGCCTGTTCCAACATTTCTTTCAGTTGTATCATGGCCTGCTGAGATCTCGGAGCTAAGGCTGCTGCTTCATATATATAACCGTTGCGGTCAATGATCATCAGGGTCGGAAAACTATTGATGCCATAGTAACGCAAAAACGGATCCTCGGCGCCAACACCGCCGGTAAAAAGATTCAATGCTTGTATGCCGCCGTATTCTCCGGCTTGTACGCTCTTCTGCCATCGGCTTTTGTCCGTGTCTATAGAAACACTGATCACTACAATGTACTTACTACTCGCCAAACTGTCTTCCAGCGCTTTTA
>JAFBAN010000193.1 GCA_019247775.1 Chitinophagaceae bacterium
TCTTCATTCTCACAAAATTCGTCAAAAAACTGTTAAGAGATCATGAGAATTGTAGTACAGCGGGTGAGTGAAGCGTCGGTGACGGTAGATGGAAAAATTACCGGCGCCATCGGTACCGGCCTGCTGGTGTTGATGGGTATCGAAGACGCGGATACGGATGATGATGTCACCTGGCTTTGCAACAAGATCGTTAACCTGCGCATCTTCAACGATGCGGAGGGTGTGATGAACCTGGGCCTCAAGGAGGTGAATGGAGATATACTGCTGGTCAGCCAGTTTACTTTACATGCCAGCACCAAAAAAGGGAACCGGCCTTCCTATATCCGGGCATCGAAGCCGGAAACGGCGATCCCGATGTATGAGAAAATGATCGGGCGGCTGCAGCAGGAACTGGGCAAGCCGGTGCAGACAGGTATTTTTGGCGCGGATATGAAAGTGAAATTGTTGAACGACGGACCAGTAACGATCCTCATCGATTCAAAGAACAGGGAATGATTGAGCAGGATATAGAGAGCCGTGCAGATATTGAAACATTACTGCAGCAATTCTACGGGAAAGCACTGACCGACCCGGTGATCGGTTATTTTTTTACGGAGGTAGTACCGCTCAACATCACCACACATATCCCGGTGATTGCCGATTTCTGGGAAACGATCCTGTTCGGAAAAGCTGCGTACAAAGGCGACGCGATGAAGGTCCACCGGCAGATACACCAGCTGTCTGCATTCAGGGACGAGCATTTCAAACGCTGGGTAGAATTGTTTCAGGGAACGGTGAATGAATTGTTTGCCGGTCCAAAAGCGGAACTGGCCAAACAGCGTGCAGAATCGATCGCTACGCTGATGCGTATCAAAACAGTGCATGGCGCATTGCACCGAAGCAATAAGATAATTTAAAAAACAGAGCATATGACAATCGAGGAAGCGCAGCAAAGAGTGGACGCATGGATAAATACCACCGGCGTCCGGTATTTCGGTGAACTGACGAATCTTGGCATCCTGATGGAGGAAGTAGGAGAATTAAGCCGGCTGATGGTACGCCGTTATGGAGAGCAGTCTTTCAAGCAATCGGACAAAGGCAAAGACCTGGCCGATGAAATGGCTGATGTGCTTTGGGTACTGTTATGTCTTGCCAATCAAACCGGTACGGACCTGACACAGGCCCTGGAGAACAATTTTCAGAAGAAGACCAGCCGCGATGCAGACCGTCACAAACAGAATGAAAAACTCCAATAAGGCATGATTTTTTTAATCCGGGCCGTATGAGAAGGCATATTGTCAGCACCTGGGCTATTCTCAGGAAATCCTGCATCGATTTCGTGAGGAACCGAACCTTCCGCATGAGTGCTGCCCTGGCCTACTACACCGTTTTCTCCCTGGCGCCCATGCTGATCGTCATTATCAGCTTCGTAAATTTTTTTTATAAGCAGAGCGATATCCGTACTGCTATCCTGGATCATATCAGCTCCTTTATCGGCGCGGATGCGGCATCGCAGATCGAACAGATCATTCGCAATGCGACTATTTCAAGGGATATTTCCTGGGCTTCCATTGTTGGGGTTTGCGCATTGATCTTTGCAGCCACAGGGGTATTCGCAGAGATCCAGGATTCCATTAACTATATCTGGCGGCTTAAGGCGAAACCAAAAAAGGGCTGGCTTAAACTCGTGCTCAATCGACTGCTTAGTTTTTCGATGGTGGTAAGCCTGGGTTTTATCATGCTGGTATCCCTGATCGTTAACTCCCTGCTGGATCTGCTGAGCGATCAGCTGGTGAAACTGTTCCCGGGCAGCGCTGTGGCCATTGCGTACATCGTCAACCTGCTGATCACCTTCGGTACTATCACCACGCTGTTCGCCATCATATTTAAAGTATTGCCCGATGCCCGCATCGAATGGCGGGATGTGATGACCGGAGCCATCACCACGGCGCTGCTCTTTATGCTCGGGAAATTCGGTATCGGGTACTATCTCGGCAAAGCCCATATCAGTACCACCTATGGCGCTGCGGGCTCCGTTGTCATCATTTTGCTTTGGGTATATTATTCAGCTACCATCCTTTATTTCGGCGCATCCTTCACGCGCGAACATGCCATCTACAAAGGCCGCAATATCTTCCCCAACGAATACGCGGTCTGGATCCAGGAAATTGAGCTGGAGAACAAGGCCTCCCTGCAAGTGCAGGACAAGCCGGTGCTCACGAATACTTCCATATCCGTAGAAGAACCGAAAGGAGTTGGGAGTTCTGAGTTATGAGTTGAGAGTTATGAGTAAGCGCTAAATAAAGCCGCAGATTCGCAGATTGACCCCAATCTGCGAATCTGCGGCTTTTATTTTCGATCCTGAGCGGAGAGCTGGCGTTTTACCCAACTCATAATTCTACACTCATAACTCTCAACTCATAATTCCAAACTTTTACCTCTTTTCGCCATTTTTTCTATCTCCGCCACCGTTCTCGGCGCGGCTACAGACAGGTTTCGATAACCTGTTTTGGTGATGAGTACATCATCTTCGATCCTTACACCTATATTCCACCATTTAGGATCGCATTTGCTGTTTGGTGGGATATAAATGCCCGGTTCTACCGTAAAGCAGGCCCCTTCTTCCAGCGCGCCCCTGCTGCCGAGATCATGCACATCCAGTCCGAGATGATGTGAAGTGCCGTGCGGGAAATAAGTGCGCACTTCCTGTGGAGTACCGATGATGCCGAGCCTGGTCAGCCCGCGCGTGATCACCCGCTGCGCAGCCGCATGCACTTCGCCGAATGCGATGCCCGGCCTGCATTTTTCAAAGGCGGAGTCCTGCGCTTCCAGTACGATCTCATAGATCGCTTTTTGTTCCGGGGTGAATTTGCCATTCACAGGGATAGTCCTGGTAACATCGGCACTGTAGCCATGGTATTCTGCAGCGCAGTCGCTTAACAGCAGGTCGCCGTCTTTCATCAAACGCTGGTTGGTCTCGTAATGCAGGATGCAGGAATTCGGACCCGACCCGTTGATGCTCGGGTACCCTACAAACTCGGCGCCGTTCTTCTTGAACATATATTCCATTACAGCCTGCGCCTGGTATTCCGTCATGCCCGGTTTAACCGTACGCATCACTTCATTGTGGCCGGCCACGCTCATATTCGTCACTTTTTCCATCAGGGCGATCTCTTCAGGCTGTTTGATACCCCTGAGCCGGCTCATGATGATGCGGGTACTGGCCGACATTGGCGCTTTCGTTGCTACCAGCAAACTGTCAGTGATCAACGCCATCCGGCTTAGCGGATCGGCTACCCTTTTGAATTTGGAAACGATATCTTCCTGCCGGAACAAGCTGAGCACCGAATCGAATTTGCTGAAATCGATCGTGCCAGCATTGAATTTGTCGTGCGTGAACACATTGTCGAATTTGTAACGCTCCTTTACGCCGTCCACTCCCAGGATCTTTCCGGTCCACATTTCCTGCTGCGGATTTCTGGGCTGCACAAACAGGAATTCGGTGCCGGTCTTATCCAGGATCGTTACGGGCTCTTTGAAGATGAGCAATAATGAATTCGGTTCTTCAAGACCTGTCAGGTAATAAAAATTCTTACTCTGGGCGAACTGGAAATCCACATCGTTGTTGCGGACCCGCACCTGCGAGGCGAAGAACAGGGCAACGGACCTGGCGGGCATCATTTCGCGGAAAGCGGCCCGGCGGCCGGCGTGAAATGCAGGGCTGAGATAATCATTCGGATACTCGGTGTTTTGCTGAGCCTGGGTTAGCAGGGGGGAAGCAAGCAGTAGCAGCAGCAATTTTCTGAACATGTGCAGTTAGTTTTAAGTTGGCGCTAAAGCTAATTTTTTTATGCATTTGATCGCAGTTTTTTGGATGAACGAGGGTGTTTGGCCACAGAGGGGCACTCATTACCACAGAACGGCTGCCCATCTGTGCCTAACCTTTACTATTTTTGCGGCCTTATGAGTATTCAGCAGGATAACCGTTTCCAGGCCATCATCTCCCATGCAAAGGAGTATGGCTTTGTGTTCCCGAGCAGCGAGATCTACGATGGGCTAAGCGCCGTATACGATTACGGTCCGTACGGAAGCGAACTTAAAAAGAATATCCGCGATCATTGGTGGAAGAGCATGACGCAGCTGCACGAGAATATCGTAGGTATCGATGCCGCCATCTTCATGCACCCGACCACCTGGAAAGCCAGCGGGCATGTCGATAATTTCAGCGATCCGATGATCGATAACCGCGACAGCAATAAGCGCTACCGGGTAGATCACCTGTTGGAAGCCAAAGCGGATGAACTTAAAGAGAAAGGGCAGGTTAAAGAAGCGGATGAGTTGCTGCTGTCTATGGATACCCTGCTGGCTGCCGAAGATTTTGAGGGGTTGAAGAACCTGATCACGGAACAGAAGATCACCTGCAGTGTAAGCGGTACTACCAACTGGACGGATATCCGCCAGTTCAACCTGATGTTCTCCACCCAACTCGGATCGGTGGCTGAAGAAGCCGATACCATTTATCTGCGCCCGGAAACAGCGCAGGGCATTTTCGTGAATTTCCTCAACGTGCAGAAAACAGCGCGGATGAAAGTGCCGTTCGGTATTGCGCAAACGGGTAAGGCCTTCCGCAACGAGATCGTGGCCCGCCAGTTCATTTTCCGGATGCGTGAATTTGAGCAGATGGAAATGCAGTTCTTCGTCCGGCCCGGTACCGAAGGTGAATGGTACAGATACTGGAAAGAAGCACGTCTGCAATGGCATCTTGCGCTCGGTATCCCGGCAGATAAATACCGCTACCACGATCATGTTAAGCTGGCGCACTATGCCAAGGAAGCCTGCGATATCGAATATGAATTCCCCATCGGTTTCAAGGAAGTGGAGGGCATTCATTCCAGAAGCGATTTCGATCTGACCCAGCACCAGCAATACAGCAAAAAGAAACTGCAGTATTTCGATACCGAGATCAACCAGAATTACGTGCCGTATGTGATAGAAACATCCATCGGCCTCGACAGGATGTTCCTGTTGGTGCTCTCGCATGCATACGAGGAAGAAACGCTGACCAAAGAAGATGGCAGCAGCGACAGCCGGGTGGTGATGCGCATTCCTGCAAAGCTGGCGCCGATCAAACTCGCAGTACTGCCGCTCACTAAAAAAGATGGCTTACCCGAGATCGCCCGGGAGTTGATCAACAGTTGCAAGCCCCATTTCAAATGCTTCTTTGAAGAAAAAGATACCATCGGTAAACGCTACCGCCGCCAGGATGCGATCGGTACGCCATTCTGCGTTACCATCGATCACCAGACGAAAGAAGATGGAACTGTCACGATCCGGCATAGAGATACAATGGTGCAGGAGCGCATCAAAATGGATGAGATCAAAAACCTTGTATTAGCACAAATGTAATTCTCTGCGGTTATCTCCGCTTCTTATGTTCTCTGCGGTGAATGGCCGTTTTTTAACCGAAGAGAACATGAGAAGCAGAGTTAACGCAGCGTTTCTAGCCATATAACTCCAGATGAATGGCTTTTTTATCATAGCCCATGGCGAGGATCCTTTGTTTGGCTTCGTCGATCATTACTTTCCAGCCGCACAGGAAAAATTTTGCAGGCTTCTTGCCGTTATCGGTGAGCTGTTCGTAAACGGGATGCACATATCCTTTGTGCGAAGCAGCCGGTACTTCGGGTTCGCGGGAATAACAGGGGTGAAAATGAAAGCCGGGTTCTGATCTTTCCAGTTCACGCAGTTCATCCACATACAGTCCATCCTCGAGCTTGCGGCAGCCGAAGATCAGGTGTATCTGCTGATGCGGCAGTTTATTGGCGTGCAGGAACTGCGCCATCGAACGGAATGGGGCAATGCCGGTGCCGGTGCAGATCAGGTATACATCTTCGGTAAGTGGTTCCGGCAAAGTGAATTTGCCCTGAGGGCCGCGCAGCAGCAGTTCACTGCCTACTGTTATTTCATTGAACAGATAATGCGTTCCCAATCCGCCTTCCAGTAACACGATCACGAGTTCAAATACGTTGGTGCCATCGGGCGCCGAAGCAATGGAATAACTGCGCCATCTCTTGTTCTTCTGTTCATGGATCGGAAGATCGAGGGTCACGAACTGCCCGGGCTTAAAATCGAATGAGGGCAACTCCGGAACCTGTATCCAGAAACGGCGCGTCTGTGCAGTTGCATTCTCGATCCGGATCACAGTACCGGTGCGCCAGGGTTCTAGCATAGCAGAAAATTTTTTAAAAATAGGGAATTATGGGGAATCGGGGAGTCGGGAGACGTGAGACGTGAATCGTGAGTCGTAAGTGGAACAGATGCATGGTTAAGACCGTAGTCAATTCCATAATTCATCCATTATTGGCGAATAAAGCCAGGCTTAAAGCAAAGGGATAAGCAGCTGTAAAGCCGATTATCCCTTTGTCAATTGTATTTATTTAATTAATATGCTGTGTATGATGGGCATCAACATATGCCAAACGACCAATTGTTGACCCTGGAGAAGGAACAGGAGTGGCCTGTACTGCCGCAGCTGCATTAACAAGTCCATAGCCCATTTCCTGGTGCCAGGTTCCGTTGTAACGCCCCGATTTGTAACCGTAAGAATAGCCGCCGACCTTTTGTGCGGTCGATTCGATGATATTCCGTACATCCCAGCCGCTCAAAGTTGGGTTTTTTGACAAGATAAGCGCTGCAACGCCCGCCACAACCGGAGCAGCCGCAGATGTACCATCAAAACGGTCTGTGTAATCGTGGTCCGTTTCAAGCCCTGAAGTTGGCCAACCCGTTGTGGAGATCTTTGTCCCCGGGGCCACTACGTCAACCTCTTTGCCGTAATTGCTGCCCCAGCTATCATTGGCACAGTCGCTTATACTTACTCTTTTCCCGCAAGGGTTAATAGCGCCTGCTACAAGAATATCAGAGAACCGGTTTGCAGGATATGCGACAGGCCCGTCCTGATTTCCGGCGGCGAAAACAACAACACAACCTATCCCTCCCCTTCCTTGCGTTAAGGCGCGAAAGATGGCGTCATCGATAATGGAGGCAGGTTCCCAATACCAGGAACAATTTATAACTGATGCCCCCTGCTGCCACGCCAGGTCTATTGCTGTTGATAGTATCTTCGTTGTTTGATCGGTCACCCCGGCGCCCAGTGCAACACCATAACTCATCAGCCGGCAGTTAGGGGCAACACCGGTAATTCCAAACCCGTTTTCACGCGCACACAGAATTCCCGAGACCTTCGTACCATGATCAATGGAAACGTTTCCCGATACGCTCCAATCTCTGCCCTGTATAGGGCCATATAAAGTCGAAACCAGGTCCGGATGAGACTTATTCACAGCATCGTCAATTACAGCCACATCAATAACGTAACCAGTGCCGGTCAGATCCAGTGCCTGGCATCCCCTTATATCTATGCCGGCAGTGCCTCCACTCTGGCCGGTATTATTAGAGCCCCACTGCAATGGAAATTTTGTATCTGCGGGGCAGGAGGCCAGTGCGTTTTCCAGCATAAAATCCGGTTCGGCGAAGATGAATAAACCCGATTGATAAAATGCATTGGCCATTGAAATCGAACTTTGCGAACCATTGGTACAGGCCAGCACATACCAAAGCGGCATGGTTTCATGTTGGCTTACTACACTCACTCCATAACTGGCAGCTACATTGTATAGGGTCTGAACATCGTTTTCGGACTGGAGTTTTACATAGAAATATTCTGAAACGGTCATGTTCCCGTTTCCCTGTGGTCCCGGAGGATAATCGAAAACAGGCTCCACAAATTGTACATCCGGATCCTCTGCCATCTGGTTTAAAGTGATGCCATATTCTTCGGCCGATACTTTTTTGGAAAGCTTCAATTTTCCGGTAAATCGTTGTGCCTGTTGCGAAATTCCATTTGTCTGGGGATTTGCATGCGTTTGGTCCAGTGTGATCTTATTTGTTTCAACTTTTTTACTACCGGTGATAACACCCAGGTTCTTGTATGATCCTTCGATTGATTTTTTAGACACGACGTATATATACCCGGTGTTTAATATCAGGGGTACTTTTTTGCCTTGATAATAATAGAAATACTTTGAATTCTCTGCCGGTTCACCCGAAGCGTTTTGATCTTTCTGAGCAAATTTCGTACAGGAAAAAAACGCCGTACTTGAAACAAGGGCGATAGCCAGCAACTTGTTTTTGAGCATTTTCATACTTGTTGTTTTAGTTGATTAAAATATATAGTTAAAGAGATACTATTGCGATAGCATAACTACATATCACTAAACAAGTATAATTGGAGAGGGGCGGGGGATGGCTCTAAATATAGAGCGGAAAAATAATAGCCACAAGATATTTCGACAGAATAGTTACCCATAGGGGGAAAACCCCCATGCTTATCGATAAAAAATAATCCCGGCTACCTGAGGCAGCCGGGATTATTTTTTAATCTGTAACCCTATCTAGAGACGATCCCGCGCGATCATCGTTGAATAATGATCTTCTGCAGGTAAGTTTTCTTGTTATGCTGGATCTTCAGTACATAGAAAGCTGAAGATACTTCGGGTATCGTGATCTGGCTGGAGAACTTGCCTGAGAAATTCGGTCGCGACGTATTGTAGACACGCTGCCCCGACGAACTCAGCAGGTCAATGTTCAGATCCGCCTTCGTGGTTACCTCGAATGAAAGATTGAACACGCCGTTGTTCGGATTCGGCGAAACCATCAGGTTGATCTCACGTGCCGCAATAGTTGGATCGATAGCGGTCAGCACATACGAGATCGCATTAGATGTTTTCTGGCAGCCAAGTGCATCTGTTACCACCACTTTGTAAGAGCCGTTCTTTGTTGGTTTGTATTTCTGAGCCGTAGCCCCGTTGATCGCCGTATCGTTCAGGTACCACTGGTTGCCGGAGGCGGCAGAGCTTACAAGGGTATCATTCACCAGGCTGATCGTTGGAGCGTTGATCGTATTTGCAACAACCGCTACCCTGTCACTGATACAGGACTGGGTATTTATCCGCATGTCATAGAAGAAATAATAGAATTGCGATTCGGTAACGCCTTGTCCGCTTGCACTGTTCCCTGTAATTGACATAATATTCGGGATGCTCATCGGGTACGTGTTTCCGGTGATGCCATTGTTCCGGAAAATGGTGGCGCCCCCCGGATCACATTCAACAATTAAGATGTGGTCGCCCGTAGGAACAACAGACAGGTCGAGCCTGAAGACGTTGCCGGTGTCGCTCGCCGGATTGCCCGGAACCCCGGTTCCATCCGCCGGGGCAGGCTGGGGGTTAGGGTTAGTGGCATATACATCCAATGTTTTGGTATCGATAGGCTGATATCTATATCCGGTTGATGTTACTTCTATAAGGTTGCCTACGGTAAACGTTATTTTACCGGGATTACCGATATATAACCTGGCAGTCTCAATAGTGATCGGAACTGAATTGTTGAACTTGACATAGTTTCCAGTATAGTTATTGTAACCGCCGTTGGCGTATACCATCTTGTCTTTCACTCCCACACTCAGATGTGCTTCTTTCTGCACATAGAAAGTGTTATTGGAAGGAATGGTTGTAGTACTGGTGCTTGCGCCCAGGGCGATCGGCTGGTTACTGGTAGCAGAAGTGTACCAGAAATAGTTCGACTGGTCCGGGTTTGTCACCTTCAGCAATGCGGCGCCATTGCAGATACCGGCAAGAGCCGTGATCGCGGCTGGTTTGGCTGCGGTAGTTATGACGCTAACCAGTTGGTTATTCGAGCTGAGCTGATCACCTGTAAGATTAGCCGTTACCGTAAAAGTGTAAGCCGTTCCGCTGGCTAATATCACCGGCGTCTGGAAGGTATACTCAACAGTCTTAAGCGGTGTGATCGAGCCTGGATAAATGGCGGTCAGGTTCGCAACGGCAGCGCCGCCCGGACCTGCGATAGCCAGCGTTAATGGAATGTTCGACTGGGTAACAGCTCCATTGTTCCTCAATCCGATCGTTACATAATGCCCATCGGTTCCCACACCGCAGCTTCCGCTTTCCGGTGAAACGATACTGCTGATGGCCATATCATTGGTCGGGCTTGTTACACGCACCCTGAAATCTTCCGTTTCGCCCTTGGTATAAGTGCCGCTGCTGCAGGCGGTGATATCAGACAGCGTACTGGTTTCCTGCACCACTATCCGCATCAGGTGAATATTACCGATCACCAGGGTGTTCGGCGTTGTTATATTGGCGGTAAAAACACTGCCGTTCGAAAGGGTGGTGCTGGAAGAAGCCACCAGCTCGGAGGTTTCGAAAGTACCGTTGTTATTGAAGTCGATAAACACTTTCACCATTTTCGGTGCATTGGTGCCATCGGAGCTGCCGACTTTTACGCGGATGGGAATGGTCTGTGCAGGTTCTATATCGGCAACATAATTGGTGTAGTCGGTATAGGTAGTATTTCCGGCCGGATTGGCTATCGCAACATTCCTGAACACCACGCTGTCGATGCGGCTTCCGGTATTGGTAGCAGGCGCAGATGCGCAATATGGGGTGCCGCCCACGCCACTTACCAGCAGGGAATATGCCTGTGAACCGCGGGCCAGGGTTCCTTTATGTGTTACGGTGATGGTATAGGTAGCGCCCGGCACGGTGCTGTCCACATCGATGCGCTCCACGTTATCGGTGATATTGTCGCCGGGAACCGCAGGGGCTGACGGATTATTAACATCCAGCGTCCAGGGTTTGTAAGTGCGGGTATTGCCATTCACCGTGCGGGTGATGCGGATATCCAGATCGTTCACCAGGTTTTTTGCGCGGTTATTGAGTTTGTTTACAACGTCTACCGCACCCTTCACGTCCGTCCAGCAGATCGTTGCCTGTAACTGTCCGTTACCCGTAGCCACCACATTGGTAGTAAAACTCCCACCCTGGTTCAGCACATTCTCATACAGCAGGTGCGCACTGGTACTTGCATTGTTGGAAGGCACGGCAGCTGTGATCACTGCGGCGGCTTTTTCCACGTTCAGTAGTCCCCAGCCGAACTTGTAGTCGGGACCTACCGCATCCCCGGCCTCATCGGCCGTATGGATGGCAAGGCCTTTCAGTGTTGCAGAGCGGAGAAAATTGGTACCGCCTTTCAATTTGTTATAGTATTCCTGCACCAGGAACAGCGAGCCGGTTGCATTGGGCGAAGACATGGAAGTTCCGCTGAAGCTTGAATAAGAACTGTTGCTGGTAGCAATAGACGAGAGCACATTGGCGCCATCGGCCACGATATCGGGTTTGATGCGACCGTCATCCGTAGGACCCCAGCTACTGAACGATGTCATCACCACATCTTCCTTGCGGCTGTAATCCGTTACTATGCCCTCCACGGCGCCTACGGTCAGGATGTTTTTCGCGCCGCAATCCCAGGAAATGATATCATAACTGTCATTGCTGCTGATACCGGCCGGCCGGTTGCCCGCATTTACGAACTGACCGCTGGTATTTTTGCGGTAATAAGGCGAGCCTACCGCCGGACCATTCTCATCCCGGTTATTGCCTGCCGATTTAACGATCAGGTAAAAAGGGGCGTTGTAGGCGATTGAGTCCAGAATCTGGGCGTCCGTACTGTAATAGCCGAACTTATAATCTTCGTTCTCATTGGGATCGCCGTTGAATTCCCAGCGGCTTTGCGTACTGTTGTAATTCCAGCCGGCGATGATCGAATAAGAGTGATTGGACAGCACCAGGTTTGTGGCTTCGCTGGCCATCTCTACCTGGTCCTGGTTAAAATCGTAAGCGACCAGTCCCTGTGCGCCGAAAGCCATACCTTTCGCAGCCGGGTTGACCCCGCTGGCGATCATGGTGCCGGATACGTGTGTGGCATGATCAACTGTAGAACTGGGATTGTCTTTTTGCGTTACCCGGCCCGTCAATTCCTGGTGAGTAGCCAGTACCGAGCCTCCATCCCAGACCCCGATCCTGTTTTTCAGGGTGGCGGAGCTTCCGGAAAGGTTCAGTCCAGACCTGCCGCCAGGCCATAACTGGTTGGCGCGGGTAGTGGCAGCAGCAATGGTATTGTTGTTGGTGATGTAGTATTTCGGCTGATCGAAAACGTCTACACCCACCAGCACGGCAAGATTGCCATTGCGGGCTGTAAAGCTCAGGGGCCAGTTATGTCTTTTAGCCAGAACCATGGCCCTGGCATAATTGGCATCGGCATTCAGTTTAAATTCGACCGCGGCCTGTTTGAAAAAACGTTCATTGGTAGCTACCTGGGCCCGGCTCACCACAGCAAAAACACAAATACATAAAAGGGTCAGGGCATTTTTCTTCATCATAGTCTTGTAGAGTTTGGGAATTCCGGCGGGTGTACTTCCCGGCAAACCAGGCGGAATATTCACTAAATTAGATACTTTCACCATTCAAAATGAGGTATGAAACATATTCTTTTTTTTGTTTTAACGCTCTCTTTAGCTACTCTGGCCTGTTCGCCGGCAAAAAAGGCCGCCTCGTCCCAAATTACCCAGGGAATCACAGGCAGGATCACCGAAGCCATTGGTAATCAGATGCCGATGAAAGACGCTCCGCCGCGGCAGCCGCAGGGTATTTTAACAGATGTTTTGATCTATGAGCCCACCAACCTGCGCCAGGTGTCGCGCCTGGGCAGTTCGTCCATATATACGGCTATCCGCACAAAGCTGGTTGCTTCTGTTACCACAGACAGTTCCGGCCACTATACAGTTGCATTGCCGGTCGGGTCCTATTCCATATTCCTGAAGCACGGCTCCCAGTACTACGCCAACCTGTTCGATACCAACAACAATATTGCAGTTTTTACCGTCGATTCCAATAAGCTCACAAAGGCGGACCTGAGTATTTCCTTGAAAGCGAGTTTTTAGAGCAGTTAGCTATTAGCCATTGGCAAGTTATTGTAATAGGCAGGCCTGCATTTATTGTGAAAGCCAAAGGCTGACAGCTAATAGCTAACCACTATCTTTGCTGCCGGAAGAAGCATAGATGAACCTGAATGTGTTGCTTGAGCAGTACCTGAGTGCCCCCCCTGTTTTTCAACTGGCGGACAGGCTCTCTTTTGCCGATACCCAGCGCATCTTCCTCAAAAACCTGCAGGGCAGCAGCTCCGAATTTGTGGTGAGCGCAATTTTTTCGCATCCCAACTGCCAGCAGCTCAATCACCTGGTGGTTCTCAACGATGCCGAGGACGCGGCATATTTCCACAATACCCTTGAAAACCTGACCCAGGCCCTCGATCTTTTTTATTTCCCTTCCTCTTTCAAGAACCGCAAGAATTTCAGGTTGCTCAACAGTTCGCATGTAATGTTGCGGACCGAAGCGCTCACAAAATTATCGGCAGGCGGCAACCGCAAGATCATCGTCACTTATCCTGAAGCCTTGTTTGAAAAAGTAGTATTGCCGAAAACGCTGAGCGGGAATATCATTCATATCAAGACCAACGACACCATCCAGGTAGACAGCCTGATGGAGCTTTTCGTAATGTATGGGTTCGAACGCACCGATTTTGTGTACGAGCCCGGACAGTTCGCACTGCGCGGCGGCATCCTCGACATTTATTCTTTTGGCAACGAAAAGCCCTACCGCGTGGAGCTCTTCGGCAATGAAGTGGACAGTATCCGCATTTTCGATCCGGAAACCCAGCTGAGCGAGCGCAAACTGATGCAGGTGACCATCATTCCGAATGTGGCAACCCAGTTCGAGAGCGGGGAAAAAGTATCGCTGCCTGATTTTCTGCCGGAAAATACGATCGTGTGGCTGAAAGATTGGGATGTGATCAGGGAAAAACTGCTTGTGCAGGAGGAAGATCTCGAAGGATTTTTATCCCTGGTGCGCGATGGTTTTGGCCAGCAGGGATCTGAAGAAGAAGACAATACCCGCATCCTGAAAGAAGCGGGCCCGGACGATTTCGTAAAAGCTTCGGTTCTGGAAAAGCAATTGCTTTCCAGGCATATTGTCGAGTTCGGTTACAAACCGCAGTTCGCGAATTCCGAGATCGAGTTCAAAACAAAGCCCCAGCCTGCATTCAACCGCCAGTTCGATCTGCTGATCAAAGACCTGAAAGCGCATGAAACCGCGGGAGATTCCATTTATATTTTTGCGGAGCAGGCCCGGCAACTGGAACGGCTCAACAGCATTTTTGCCGACCTGCAGACCGAGATCCGGTTTGTGCCCATTGCAACCGGGATCCATGAGGGATTTATCGATGAAGAGCTTAAACTTGTCTGCTACACCGATCACGAAATATTCCAGCGTTATCATAAGTACAAGGTCAAGCAGGCCTATAACAAGAACAAAGCACTTACCCTTAAAACCCTGCGCGATCTGCAGCCTGGAGATTATGTAACCCATATCGATCATGGAGTTGGTGTGTACAGCGGCCTGCAGAAAATTGAAGCCAACGGTAAAGTGCAGGAAGCGGTTCGTATTATTTACAAAGACAGCGATATCCTGTATGTGAACATCAATTCACTGCATAAGATCTCCAAGTACACGGGTAAGGATGGTACGGTGCCAAAGGTCAACAAACTCGGTTCCGACGTGTGGAACCGCTTAAAGGAAAAGACCAAGACCAAGGTAAAAGAGATCGCGTTCGATCTGATCAAACTCTATGCGCAACGGAAAGCCCAGCATGGTTTTGCGCATGCGCCAGACACCTATATGCAGACTGAGCTGGAAGCGTCCTTTATTTATGAGGATACACCGGACCAGAGCAAGGCCACTGCCGATGTGAAAAAAGATATGGAAAGCGAATCGCCCATGGACCGGCTGATCTGCGGCGATGTAGGATTCGGTAAAACAGAAGTGGCGGTAAGGGCTGCTTTCAAATCGGTGGTAGATGGCAAGCAGGCTGCGGTGCTCGTGCCCACTACCATTCTCGCTTTCCAGCACTATAAAACCTTCAGCGAACGGCTCAGGGATTTTCCGGTAACGGTGGATTATATCAATCGCTTCCGTTCTTCCAAGGAGAAAAAAGAAGTACTGAAACGGCTTGAAGAGGGCAAAGTGGATATCGTGATCGGCACACATGGTCTGCTAGGCAAGGAAGTAAAGTTCAAAGACCTGGGTGTGATGATCATCGATGAGGAACAGAAATTCGGAGTGGCACACAAAGAAAAATTGAAAACGCTCAAGACAAATGTGGACTGTCTTACGCTCACCGCCACGCCCATACCGCGTACCCTGCAATTCAGTCTGATGGGCGCCCGCGACCTGAGCATCATCAATACTCCTCCGCCCAATCGTCAGCCCATACAAACAGAAGTACGGTTATTCAATGATGATTTCATCCGCGAAGCGATATACTATGAAACGGAAAGGGGCGGCCAGGTTTTCTTTATCCATAACCGGGTACAGGGACTGGCTGAAATGAGTGCTTTGATACAGGGGCTTTGTCCCGATCTGATCGTTGGCTTCGCACACGGCCAGATGGAGGGCCATGTGCTCGAAGAAAGGATCCTGGATTTTATCGACCGGAAATACGATGTGCTGGTCTGTACGAATATCGTGGAAAGCGGAGTGGATATCCCGAACGTAAATACCATTATCGTCAACAACGCGCATCATTTTGGCCTGAGCGATCTGCACCAGTTGCGCGGGCGGGTGGGACGAAGCAATAAGAAAGCATTCTGTTACCTGCTGGCGCCGCCGATGAGTACGATGCCGGTTGATTCGCGTAAGCGCTTACAGACTTTGGAACAGTTCAGCGACCTGGGCAGCGGTTTCCAGATCGCCATGCGCGACCTGGATATCCGCGGCGCCGGCAATCTGCTGGGCGGGGAACAGACCGGTTTCATGGCCGAGATCGGTTTTGAGATGTACCAGAAAATACTGGAAGAGGCAATACGGGAACTGAAACGCACATCGTTCAAAGACCTGTTCAAGGAAGAGATCAGCAAACAGGATGATTTTGTAAGCGATTGTACCATCGATACCGACCTGCAGATCCTGATCCCGGACGATTATGTCGAAAGTATCACTGAACGCCTGTCGTTGTATACCCGGCTCGATAACTGCGAAAAAGAGGACGAGCTCCAGGGCTTTCACCAGGAAATGGTCGATCGTTTCGGTCCCGTGCCGCCGGAGGTGGAAGACCTGTTCATTACCGTTCGTTGCCGCTGGCTGGCAGTGGATCTCGGATTTGAGAAGATGGCTTTGAAAGACGATACCCTCCGCTGCTATTTCATTAACCGCCCCGATTCGCCTTATTTCGAATCTGCGCTTTTCAAGAATGTGCTGGCTTTTCTCCAGACCGGCACCAACAAAGCCCGCCTCAAACAGACCGGAAGGATGTTTTTGCTGATCGTGGATAATGTGAAAAGTATGGAGGAGATGCTGCGGTTTTTGGCGCAGATGCATAAAGCGGTTGTAAACTCCGATAGTACGGCCTAGTTTCACCACAGAGGCACAGAGTGCACAAAGTTACACAGAGAGCCTCCGTGGAATTCTGTGTATTCTGTGCCTCTGTGGTGAATAAACGCAGCACCGCAATCTGACCATCATTCATCTGTTCAAAGCGGACAAAAAATGGCGCCCTATCGGCGCCATCAATACTGTTTCGGAGGTTGATTAGAAATTTTTCTTGGCTACCCCATCGGCGATGGCCTGCAGTGCTTTCGCTTCACTCAGGATGGCGGCCATTTTGTTTCCTTTTCCATCATGACCCGATGCCATATAACCACCCTTTGCGGTTTTTGAGATCACGGCATCCTGCATCGGAACATTTTTTTCCTTGGTCTTCAGGCAATATGCTTTGATCATTTTCTCTGTGTCCATGTTGTAGAATTTTAATGTTATTAAAACGGGTTAGTGTTTGCAAGGTACAACTTAAAGCTATTAGCTGTTAGTTGTTAGCTTTTAGCCTGGTTGGTCGGTGCAACTCGCTAATAGCTAACGGCTAACAGCTCTTCTACGCGTCTATCTTCGCGTATTTGGCATGGCTCTCGATGAATTCGCGGCGCGGGGCCACATCATCACCCATCAGCATGCTGAAAATACGGTCGGCCTCGGCAGCGCTTTCGATTGTCACCTGTTTGAGGGTGCGGCGCGCCGGGTCCATGGTGGTCTCCCACAATTGTTCGGCATTCATCTCACCCAGACCTTTATAGCGCTGTATGGTTACGCTGTCTTCTTTTCCGCCCGCGAGTTTTTCGATCCACATTTTTCGCTGCTCCTCATTGTAGGCGTATTCCTGCTCCTTTCCTTTTTTTACGAGGTAGAGCGGAGGCTGCGCGATGTACACATAACCCTGTTCCACCAGTTCTTTCATGTACCGGAAAATAAAGGTCAGGATCAGCGTGGCGATATGTGAACCATCCACATCGGCATCGGTCATGATGATCACTTTGTGGTAGCGCAGTTTCACCGTGTTCAGCGCTTTCGGGTCTTCGGGCGTACCTACCGTTACGCCAAGCGCTGTGTACATATTGCGGATCTCTTCATTCTCGTAGATCTTGTGCTCCATCGCTTTTTCCACGTTCAGGATCTTACCGCGCAATGGCAGTATGGCCTGGAAAGAACGGTCGCGGCCCTGTTTGGCAGTACCGCCAGCCGAATCACCTTCGACCAGGTAGAGCTCGCATTTTTCGGGATCGCGCTCGCTGCAGTCAGACAGCTTACCCGGCAAACCGCCGCCGCTGAGCACGGTTTTCCTTTGTACCATATCCCGCGCTTTCTTCGCGGCCACCCTGGCCTGTGCGGCAAGGATGATCTTGGAGATCACGTTCTTGGCCTCGCGGGGATTTTCTTCGAGATAGGCTTCGAGCACGCGGGCAACGGTGGTCTGCACCACGCCGCTCACTTCGCTGTTGCCCAGCTTGGTTTTGGTCTGGCCTTCGAACTGCGGCTCGGGCACTTTTACGGATACGATGGCGGTGAGTCCTTCACGGAAATCATCGCCTTCCACTGTTACTTTCGCTCTCTCGAAAAGGCCTTCCTTATCACCATAGGTCTTAAAAACCCGGGTAAGCGCCGTACGGAAACCCGTTACATGCGTTCCGCCCTCAATGGTATTAATATTGTTTACATAGGAAAAAATATGCTCCTTGAAATCGTCGTTGTACGTCAGTGCCACTTCCACGGCTACATTGGTGGTTTCATCGCGCCCTTCCACGTACAAAGGATCGGAAATTAGTGAAGTGCGGTTCCCGTTCTTGTCGAGCATCTGCACAAACTCGATGATACCGCCTTCGCTGTA
The DNA here is from genome assembly GCA_019247775.1 of Chitinophagaceae bacterium. Lineage (GTDB taxonomy): Bacteria > Bacteroidota > Bacteroidia > Chitinophagales > Chitinophagaceae > Sediminibacterium. Next base: position 18,166 of record JAFBAN010000193.1, read on the forward strand.
GAATTCGCGGGAGTACACATTGCCCTGCTCATCTTTTTCTCGCAGGTCGGTAAGACTGATGCGGATCCTTTTGTTGAGATAAGAAAGTTCGCGCAGCCTGCCTTCGAGGATATCGCGGCGGTACACTGTTTCCTGGAAAATGGTATGGTCCGGCCAGAAATGGACCCGGGTTCCGGTACGCGCGCTTTCGCCGATCTCGCGAACCGGGTATTGAGGGATGCCGATCTTGTATTGCTGCTCGAATATTTTACCCTCGCGGTGAACGGTAACGTGCAGGTCGGTGCTGAGTGCATTCACACAGCTCACACCTACGCCGTGGAGACCGCCGGAAACTTTATAGGTATCCTTATCGAATTTGCCGCCGGCATGAAGCACCGTCATCACGATCTCCAACGCGCTTTTCTGTTCTTTGGTATTGATGCCCGTGGGGATACCACGGCCGTCGTCATCCACGCTGATCGAATTGTCTTCGTGGATCGTTACATCAATATTGCGGCAGTAACCCGCCAGCGCCTCATCGATGGAGTTGTCGACTACCTCATACACCAGGTGATGCAGTCCTTTCACACCCACATCGCCGATGTACATGGCCGGCCTTTTACGCACCGCTTCCAACCCCTCCAGTACCTGTATGCTGTCGGCGCCATAGGCTTTATTCTGGGCGCCGTTTTTGTTCATTTCTTCCTGACTCATAAATGCTTGTAAATCCTAAGTTTTAGGTGGTTTTTAGAAGTGTGCGAAATTACTGAAAATAAGGGGGTTTTCCGATAGAAAACAAGCCTATTTTTCCCCAAAAAGTGCTGTCCCGGGTTTCGCGTTTCGGGTTAGTGAGATAGACGAGAATTCAATGCGAAACGCGAAACCCAAAACCCGCATAACAAGGCTTTCCGTCTCTCGAAACAACTTACAGTTCCATGACTTGCAAATTAGATGTTTATACATTAAATTTGCAGTCTGATGGTACAGACAATGGACATACTGAAGCTGGCTCAGCGCGGGGGGATCGAACCCAGCATGGACCTGCTGCACGAAAAAGAGCAGCATATTCCGGGCTCCATCCAGTATAATATCCGCCGCTACTATGCCCAGCACCCCTGGGTGGCGGAGGATACCGGTATGCTGGTCTACCATTACGATACCAAAACACCCTCGCAGAACTACCTGGAGCTGCGTTACTGCATCACGGGCAACCGGTATTGCGAAGAGCGCAGTTGTGCGCATTGCAACCAGCTGCCCACCGAAAACTGCAGCGGCAAGCACCAGACGGTGGATGTGTTCACTTTCCATTTCACGTCTACTTTCCTGCACCAGTTCGTGCACAATGTAAAACTCAGCAACCGCAAGGACGAAGTGCTTGCGTTCAAACATCCGCATGCTTTCACCAAGACCTTCCCGCTCTGTACCCGCAAGCGGAATGTGCTCGATGCATTGCTCAACCACAGTTATTCCGGCGCGCTTGAAAATATTTTCGTAAACGCCAAAATGCATGAGCTGCTGCTGTACAGCCTCGAATGCCTGATCGACGAAAAAGAAGAAGGCTTCAGCTGCAAATTTCTGGCAGACGAAAGCGGCCGTGAGCGCATTTACCAGGCCAGGGAGATCCTGCTCCAGCATATCGGCGACCCGATCACGATCAAGGAACTGAGCCGCAAAGTGGCCATGAACGAATGCTATCTTAAGAAAGGATTTAAAGAAGTATTCGGCACCACCATATTCGACTTCTACCAGCAGCAGCGCATGGAGCATGCGAAGTACCTGCTGTATGAAAAATCGTTAAGCGTAACGGATGTATCCGCGCTGCTGGGCTATTCTTCCATCTCGCATTTTTCTGCGGCTTTTAAAAAGCATACGGGCCTGAAGCCTTGTGAACTGCTTAAATAAGTCTGGAGTTAGAAGTGTGGAGTCTGGAGTACGGGCCCAGGTTGTTTTTTTCTACTCCAGACTCCAAACTCCAAACTTCAGACTCCAAACTTCCCCTACCTTAGTAAGTCAAACTGCTTCTATGAGAATTGTTTCACTAATGGTGCTTGTATGCATTTTTACCTCCTGTTCAGCCGATAAAGTAGATAAGATCGTTCACCATGCCGTAATCTATACTGTTGATGCCGCATTCAGCAAGGCTGAAGCAATGGCTGTGAAGGATGGAAAGATCGTGGCTACCGGTAGTAATGACGAGATCCTGAAAAAATACCAGGCCACAGAAAGCATCGATGCAAAAGGCGCCGCTGTGTATCCTGGCTTTATCGATGCCCATGCCCATTTTGTAGGATATGGACGCTCTTTATTTCAGGTAGATCTGTTTGGTACTAATACATGGGAGGAGACCGTTGCGCGCATCAAGGATTTCGCGGCCAAACATCCTGATCTGGCCTGGATCCAGGGCCGGGGCTGGGACCAGAACCGCTGGCCCGGCAAAGCTTTTCCGACGAATGAATTGTTGAACCAGGCTTTCCCCGACAAACCAGTGGTGATCACACGCGTGGATGGGCATGCATCGATCGCCAACCAAAAAGCGATGGACCTGGCGGGCATCAAGGCAGGACAGGCCGTAGTGGGTGGATCGATCGAGACCAAAGAAGGAAAAGCAACCGGCGTGCTGATCGATAATGCGGACAATAAAGTGTATGACCAGATCCCCGATCCTACCAAAGAAACCTATATCCAGTGGTTGCAGGCGGCGCAGCAGAATTGTTTTGCGCAGGGCCTTACCACCGTTACGGATTGCGGACTCGGCTGGAGAGATGTGGAAGCAATAGAAGCCCTGCAGAAAAGCGGTAAGCTCGATATGCGCATGTACGTGATGTTGAGCGATAACGATGAGAATCTCAATAAGTATCTCAAATCAGGTCCGTACAAAACGGATAAATTGTATGTAAAAGGTTTTAAAGTATATGCTGATGGAGCCTTGGGAAGCCGCGGCGCCTGTTTGCTGCAGCCTTACAGCGATAAGCCGGGCTGGCAGGGATTTTTGCTGCGCAATAAATCGCATTATGACTCACTGGCGAAGGTTTTATCGACCACCGGTTTCCAGATGTGTACCCATGCCATCGGCGACAGCGCCAATCGTGAAATGCTGAATGTCTATAACAAATATCTGCATGGTAAAAACGATAAACGCTGGCGCATCGAACATGCTCAGATCGTGAGCCAGAATGATTTCAACCTCTTCGGCGCGGCCAGTATCGTGCCCTCGGTGCAGCCCACCCATGCTACCAGCGATATGTACTGGGCGGAAGAGCGATTGGGTAAAGAACGACTGAAAGGCGGCTATGCATACAAACAGTTGCTGCAGCAGAACGGCTGGATACCGTTGGGTACCGATTTTCCGGTGGAAGATATTTCCCCTTTCAAAACTTTCCTGGCCGCGGTTGTGCGCAAGGACGCAAAGGGTTTTCCGGCTAACGGATTCCAGATGGAGAATGCACTGAGCAGGGAAGAGACCATCCGCGGCATGACCATCTGGGCCGCCAAAGCGGGTTTTCTTGAATCGGAAGTTGGCAGTCTCGAAGCGGGCAAGAAAGCAGATTTCATTATCCTGGATCAGGATCTGATGAAAGTGCCCGAAACTGATATTCTAAATGTGAAAGTTACGGCGACGTATGTGGGCGGGAAGAAAGTGAGATAGAGGTAAGTCTGGAGTTAGGAGTTAGGAGTCTGGAGTAAAGGCCCAAAGACTCCAGACTCCTAACTCCAGACTTTTCTCTATCTTAGAAGACATCTTCTGCCATGAATTTCCTGCCGCGTAAGAAAATGCTCCTGATCGTGCTTGTACTTGTTGCGGGCGCTGTTGCGGCTTTGTCTTTTACGGGCTCTTCGAAGGTTGACTTCAATACCGAGGTCAAGCCCATTTTCAATAAAAAATGCATCAGCTGTCATGGCGGCGTGAAGCGGCAGAGCGGGTTCAGTTTATTGTTCCGCAGTGATGCGCTGGCGGTGAACAAATCGGGCAAGCCTGCGATCATTCCCGGCGATCCCGCCAACAGCGAAATGATCCGCCGGCTGAACCTCAGCGATCCGGAAGAACGGATGCCTTACCGCCATGAGCCGCTCAGTTCAAAAGAGATTTCCACTCTAAAACAATGGATCAAAGAGGGGGCCGTCTGGGGCGATCATTGGGCTTATACGCCGGTGGAAAAAACGCCATTGCCCAATGTCGACAACTGGATCTTCGGTGTAAAGGGCGGAAAGGATTGGGTGAAGAACGATATCGATGCCTTCACTTACCAGAAAATGAAACAGGAAGGACTTACTCCTACTGCGGAGGCGGATAAAGCCATTCTGCTCAGGAGACTGAGTTTCGATATTACCGGCATCCCCGCTTCACCCGAACTTGCTAAAAAATTTCTCGCCGACACGCGTGCAGACGCTTATGAAAAACTGGTGGACGAATTATTGCAATCCCCGCATTTTGGCGAGCGCTGGGCTGCAATGTGGATGGACCTGGCGCGCTACGCTGATACCAAGGGCTATGAGCGCGACGATTGGCGGTCTATCTGGCGGTACCGCGACTGGTTGATCCATGCCTTCAATGAAAACAAGCCTTATGATCAATTCCTTATAGAACAACTTGCAGGCGACCTGCTGCCCAATGCAACCGATGAGCAACTACTGGCCACCGCTTTCCACCGCAACAGTATGACGAACGATGAGGGCGGCACCGACAACGAAGAGTTCAGAACAGCTGCAGTGATCGATCGCGTCAATACCACCTGGGAAGCGCTGATGGGAACTACCTTCGGTTGTGTGCAGTGCCATAGTCATCCGTACGATCCGTTCCGGCACGAGGAGTATTACAAGTTCATGGCGTTTTTCAACAACACCCGCGATGAAGACACTTATAATGATTATCCCCTGCTGCGCGAATACCATAAAGAGGACAGCATCAAATACCTGAAGCTGAAACAATGGCTGCACGAGAACGGTCGCGACCGCGAAAAAGAGCTGACCGGTTTTGTAAAAACACAGGAGCCTTCGATCAATTCCATCGCAGCAGATCAACTGGTGAACAGTGCGCTTTCGGATACCAAATGGCTGGTGTTGCGGAACAACGCTGTAGCGCGGATGCCGAATATCGGTTTGACAGGGAGATCGCAGGTGATCTACCGCTATATCGCCTGGAAACCCGGCGGCAAATGGACGATCCATCTCGATAAACCGGATGGCCCTGTGCTGCAAACCATCCAGGTGGCGGAATCGAAAGGCAGCTGGAAACTCGCTTCCTTCGATATCCCTGCTACCAGCGGCGCGCATGACCTGTTCTTTACTTACATCAATCCAAATTTAAAATCGCAGGAAGAAACCGGCATGCAGTTCGACTGGTTCTTTCTCACCAATCCATTCCCCGGTAAAGGCAGGCCGGGCTATGACAGCGCGCAGAAATATTTTTATGACCTGCTGTATTCATCTAAAGTAACGATCACGCCGATCATGACGGATAACCCGCCTGATATGTTCAGGCCAACACATGTATTTGAACGCGGCAACTGGCTGGTGAAAGGACGGCAGGTGGAAGCCGATGTGCCGAGATCGCTCGGCGCATTGCCTGCCGGCGCTCCGAGGAACAGGCTTGGATTGGCAAGATGGCTGACCGATAAAAAAAATCCCCTCACGGCACGTACCATTGTGAACCGGATCTGGGAACAGTTCTTCGGTCAGGGTATTGCAGAAACTTTGGAAGACCTGGGCACGCAGGGCATTCCGCCCACGCATCGGGAATTGCTGGATCATTTGTCGTGGCAGCTGATGTACGAATTCAACTGGGACCTGAAAAAATTGATGAAGGAAATGGTGATGTCGGCTACGTATCGCCAGGATTCAAAACTGGATCGCAGTGCAACCGAAAAAGATCCTTTCAATAAGTGGTATGCCCGGGGTCCGAGGGTGCGGCTTTCTGCCGAGCAGATCCGCGACCAGGCGCTTGCAGTGAGCGGGTTGCTGTGTGAAAAGATGTATGGTCCCGGTGTGTATCCCTATCAGCCCGAAGGCATCTGGAGTTCGCCCTGGAACGGCGCGTACTGGAAAAAAAGCGATAGCTGCGATCAATACCGGCGTGCATTGTACACTTACTGGAAACGGTCGGCGCCCTATCCATCGATGATCACATTTGATGGTACGGCGCGAGAGGTGTGTTCTGCGAGACGTATCCGCACCAATACGCCGCTGCAATCACTGACCACACTGAATGATTCAGCATATATCGAAACCGCACAACATTTTGCTTACCGGATGCAGGCAGAGGCCAAAGACATTCGCCAGCAGATCAGCAAAGGATATGAACTGGCGATGTACAGACCCATCACGCCGCAGAAACTGGCGGTGTTTGAGGCGCTGTATCGAAATGCATTACAAAAATACCAGGCTGATAAAACGAAAATGCAACTGATGGCTGGTTGCAACAGAGGAGTTCAGGATGCGCCCACAGCTGCACTGGCCGTTGTGGCCGGTGCGATGATGAATACGGATGAATTCATCACAAAAAATTAGAAGTAGATGAGCAGAGATGATCGTAAAATAATCCGCGAAGCAACACACCGCAGCCTCGAGCAGGTTACGCGCCGGCTTTTCTTTAAGGACTGCTTTCTCGGTATGGGCGGTATGGCACTGGGCTCATTGCTTGGCGGTTGCAACTGGCTGGGTGCAAAAGATGGAACAACAGATATATTCAACAGCGCCAATCCGCTGCTTGCCCGCGCGCCGCATTTTCCTGCCAAAGCAAAATCGGTGATCTACCTGCATATGGCGGGCGCTCCCTCTCAGCTCGAACTATTCGATTACAAACCCGACCTGATGAAGCTGGACGGACAGGATTGTCCGCAATCCCTGCTACAGGGAAAAAAATTCGCATTTATCCGCGGCGTACCGAAGATGATGGGACCGCAGGCTGTGTTCAAGCAACGTGGCCAGAGCGGGGCATGGGTATCGGATCATCTTCCGCATTTTGCAACGGTGGCTGACGAAGTGAGCTTTTTGAAAGCGGTGCAGACAGACCAGTTCAATCATGGGCCTGCGCAACTGCTGATGCATACAGGTACCCCGCGACTGGGCCGGCCGAGTATGGGCTCCTGGGTTACTTATGGCCTGGGAACGGAAAACAATAACCTGCCCGGTTTTGTGGTGCTGACTTCTGGAGGAAAATTTCCTGATGCGGGCAAAAGCGTATGGGGGAGCGGTTTTCTTCCTTCGGTATATCAGGGTGTGCAGTGCCGGAGCGAGGGCGATCCGGTATTATTTCTGAAAGATCCTGCAGGAATGGACCGCGATCTGCGTAAAGCTTCTATCGACGCGATCAATGAAGCGAATAAATTGAGTTACGAAGAATTCAAAGATCCTGAGATCCTGTCACGGATCTCGCAATATGAAATGGCTTACCGGATGCAGATCTCGGTGCCCGATGTGATGAACATCAACGATGAGCCGGACTATATTCACCAGATGTACGGCACCCAGCCGAACAAAGCCTGTTTCGCAAACAATGTGCTGCTTGCCCGCAAACTGGTGGAGAAAGGCGTCCGCTTCGTGCAGTTGTTCGATTGGGGCTGGGATAGCCATGGTACCGATGAAAACCTGGCGATCGATTATGGTTTCATCAATAAATGCCGCAGCATGGACAAACCCGTAACGGCACTGCTGCTCGACCTGAAACAGCGGGGCCTGCTGGGTGAGACCTTGGTTGTCTGGGGCGGCGAATTCGGTCGCACGCCTATGCAGGAGAACCGGGATGGAAAGAAAAATCCATTCAAAGGAAGGGATCACCATACCGAAGCATTCACCATCTGGATGGCGGGCGGCGGTATCAAGCAAGGAACGAGTTATGGAGAAACCGATGAGATCGGTTATGCGGCGATCAATGGAAAGACCACCGCCTTCGATATACAGGCAACAATATTGAACCAGCTCGGCTTCGATCATGAGAAATTGATCTACCCGTTCCAGGGCCGGCCTTTCAGGCTGACCGATGTGCATGGGAGGGTGATACGTGAGATCGTCAGCTGAACTCCGCGTTAGCTCTGCATCTCATGTTCTCTGCGGTAAAATATCAGCGAACAGTTAACCGCAGAGAACATGAGTTAATAGAGCTTTCGCAGAGTTTTTTAAATCATACTAACTGCTATGACTGTAAACAGAAGAAAATTTCTATCCCTGTCTGCCGGACTCGGCGGGCTGGCGTTGACGCCGTTTGAATCATTATTTGCAGAGAAGCCTGCATTCAGGATACCCGAGCAGTTCTCGCTGCAGGTGATGGGGACCAACTGGGGATTCAACGGCAGTGTTGATGCGTTTTGCGCCAAAGCCAAACAATCAGGCTATGATGGCATCGAGATCTGGTGGCCCGGCGATGTAAGATCACAACAGGAGCTTTTCGACGCGCTGAAAAAGCATGCATTACAGGTTGGATTTCTCGTGGGTGGATCTGACAAGGATCCCGCGACGCATTTTCAGCAATTCAAACAAATGCTCGACGGTGCGGCTTATCAAAAAGTGCAGCGCCCGCTGTATATCAATTGCCATTCGGGACGGGATTATTTTTCGGCAGCCGATAGTGGCCGTTTTATCGAATACACCAGCAAACTGTCACGCGAAACTGGTCTTACGATCTGTCATGAATCGCACCGCAGCCGGATCATGTTTGCGGCGCATGTTGCGGCACAGTATATCCGTCAATACCCGGATCTACGGTTAACGCTCGATATCTCTCATTGGTGCAATGTGCATGAATCCCTGCTGCATGACCAGGAAGAAACCGTTCAGCTTGCCATCAGCCGGGTGGATCATGTGCATGCGCGCATCGGGCACCCGGAAGGTCCGCAGGTGAATGATCCCCGCGCACCGGAATGGGAAGCTACTGTTAAACGTCACCTCGAATGGTGGGATGCGGTGGTGCAGCAGAAAATAAAAAATGGTTCCAACCGGTTAACGGTGCTCACTGAATTCGGCCCGCCGGATTATATGCCTACGCTGCCATACACCAGGCAGCCGATGTCTGACCAGTGGGGCATCAACGAATACATGATGCAGCTACTCCGTAAACGTTATCTCCGCGCATGAGCAGGCTGATCGAATTTATCGGCCCTTTCCATCCGGTATTGGTGCATCTGCCGATCGGGTTTATCCTGCTCGCGATCCTGTTCCAATGGCTTTCATTGCGGGAAAGATATGCAGGGCTGGCTGCAGCGGTAAGGCTCACTTATTTATTGGGCGCGATCAGTGCCGTATTGTCCTGTCTTACCGGGCTCGCACTTTCATCGGGCGGAGATTATGATCCGTCCACACTGCAATGGCATAAATGGTTTGGCATCGGCGTAGCAGTCATTTCATTGGTCGGTTATTGGTATGCTTCTAAACCATTTTCATTGCAACCACGCCTCATTTCTATTGCTGTACTCGTTTTGCTTGTGATCACAGGACATCTGGGCGGAACGCTGACCCATGGCGAAGGATTTCTGACCAAAGCGCTGGCTGTCAAAACCGACAGTGGACAGGGGACAAAAAAAACTATTGCCAACACACAGGAAGCTGTTGTTTATAGCGATATCATTCAGCCCATACTGACTGAAAAATGCGGGGGTTGTCATGGCGCCATCAAACAGAAAGGCGGACTGAGGCTGGATGCAAAGGACTGGATATTGAAAGGCGGAAAGAATGGCCAGGTATTTCATTCCGGCGATGCCAGTGGCAGCGAACTGTACCGGCGCCTGGTACTCGATCCGCTGGAGGAAAAACATATGCCGCCCAAGGGCAAGCCGCAACCGACGGAGCAGGAGCTAAACCTGATCCAATGGTGGATCAACAGCGGCGCCGGATTTGATAAGAAAGCGAAGGATGTTCAGCAAACTGCTGTTATAGCCGCCGCTCTGCAATCTTTGCAACACCAGCAGCAGGCGGTACAATCACTGATCCCTGCAGAAAAAGTTGACGCCGCCGATCCGGCATTACTCGACCGGTTGCGCAAAGCCGGGATCGCCATTACGCCGGTTGCCATCAACAGCAATTATCTGCAGGCGAGTTTTGTGAGCATTCCGAAGCCCGATGATTCACTGATCGCCCTGCTCGCAGATGTAAGGAAACAATTGATCTGGCTGAGACTGCCGGCGGCAACACTTACGAATGAAGGCTGGAAAAAGCTGACGGCCAATACATCGCTGATACGGCTGAACATCGAGCATTCCAATATCACCGATGCCCTATTGCCTATGCTGAATCAATTAACGCGTCTTCAATACCTGAACCTGGTTGGCACAAAGATTACGTCCACAGGCGTTCAACAGCTGAAAATGCTGACCGGCCTGAAAGAAATCTACCTCGGGCAAACCATGGTAAGTCAGCAGGATCTTGTTGCGCTGAAACAGGCCTTCCCTAAAACCGCTATCGATATCGGCGGCTACCAGGTGAGTTCGCTTGCTACGGATACACAGACCCTGCATCCGCCTCCGAAAAAATAGCCGCTTATTTATAGAACCGCCAGGAAGTTTCGAAATCCTTCGGCAGGTTCTGGTCGGTAAGTATAGCCCGCAGCATTTCTATCGGCATTGCATTTTCGCGGAGGATAGCGTCATGATATTGTTTGTAACTCATTTTACCGCTGTCCACCAGTTCTTTTTTAAGCGCCCAGAACTGGAACGCGCCGATCATGTATCCGATCTGGTACAAGGGTCCGTAGCCACCGGTAAAAGAACGCCGCACTTCGCCTTCGGCGTTGGCACGTTCATGTCCCACCCGATCCACCAGGTAATCGATACACTGCTGTGGTGTCCACTCGCCCAGATGATATTTCAGTGAGAAGATGATGCGTGCGCAGCGATGCATGCGCCAGAACAGCATACCGATCCGGTCTTCGGGAGACTGCGGAAATTTCAGATCCCACAATAAAAATTCCCAGTACACAGCATTGCCCTCTGTCCAGAATGGAGTGGGAAAATTGCGATAAGCTTTGTACCGGTTGTTCATATAATATTGCAGGTGATGGCCTGCTACCAGTTCATGATGCACAGTGGCTCTCGAAAAATGCGGGTTGTTACCGCGCATGCTCATCAGCCGGTCATCTTCTTTCATGGTATTGGTGGGATAGGAGATGAGCAGGCCGGCGCCACCTAAAAAGAATGGGGATACGAGTTGCCTTTCTGGCGACATCATATTCATGGTCCAGTCTTCTTCCGCCAGCGGCGGAATAGTAACCAGGTCGTGCTTTTTCAGGAAATCGACAGATTCATTGTACAATTTCATAATGGCTTGGGGCTGCTCGCCGGCGGGCACATAAGTGTTCTTTACTTTTTCCTGGGCGGCGCGCCAGTTATCGCCGAAGCCCATTTCACGACTCGCTTTCAGCAGTTCCTGGTCGCACCAGGCAAATTCTTTATTAGCGATATCGATCAGTTCTTCCGGCGTGTATGGGATCATTTCATACTTAAGCAGCGCAATCAGTTCATCGCGGCCGATCGGATTGCCAACGATGCCGCTCTTGTCTTCTTTCTGGGTACTGGAAGCTTTTCCCTTGTTCCGCAGCTCTGTGGCATAGCTGTTCAATTCGTCATCCAGCGCCTTATACGGCATCGGCACCCACCAGCTGTACATCGGATCATACCCGTTATAAAAATCGTTGACGCTTTTCAACGCAGCCTGCAGACCTTTAATGGTATTGTAAGCCCTGTCTCCCAACTGCGAGGTCATCGGCGGTTCCTGGGCCAGTTTTTTGGACAATGGTGAGATCTGCTTTTGCAATGAAGTCAACTGCCTCGCCAGTTCCTTGGCATCGAAAGCAGCGCCCCTGCGCCTTAGTTTTTCCAGTGTATAAATACTGTCTGCAAACGGCACCCATTTTTTGATCTGGTCATATTCTTTTGCTTCAAGATCGAGCAGGCGGAGATCGTTCTGCACATTGCGGCGGAACAAGATATAATCCACCCGGCTGCCGACGGGCAGTTTATCGTAGTTCATTTTCTCGAGGGAGGCGAGGTAGTCGCGATCGTTCTGCCTTAAGCGTTCGCGACGTTCGGGCGAGTTCTGGATCACGAAGAAGCGGGAGAGGCTCTGTCTGTCGGCATCATACTTTACCATCAGGTTATTCACCTCACTGGTCTGTTCGTACAATGGATTCTCTGCTTTCTGCGAATAAACTTTTACAAGGAACACAGACCCAAACGCAATGCATAGCGTTAGCCGGAACAGCTTTCTCATATTGTGCAGTTTAGTGTTGAATTGCGAACAAGGCCAAACGGGAACGGGAAACCAGACTTAGTTTTTCAAATCCCCCACCATATTTCCCGGTATCACCCATTGGTCAAACTCTTCAGCTGTAAGATAACCAAGTTTTACCGCCATTTCTTTGAGGGTAGTACCTTCTTTATGGGCTTTCTGCGCTATTTCGGCCGCTTTGTAATAGCCGATCTTCGTATTCAGTGCAGTTACCAGCATCAGGCTGTTGTCGACATGTTTTTTGATATTGGCTTCGATAGGCGCCAGTCCGGTAGCGCATTTATCGTTGAAGCTTACACAGCCATCGCCAATGAGCCGGGCGCTATGGAGAAAATTATAGATCATCACCGGTTTAAAAACATTCAGTTCAAAATGTCCGGTAGCTCCGCCGATATTGATCGCAACATCATTCCCCATTACCTGCGCGGCGATCATGGTGAGCGCCTCGCATTGGGTAGGGTTTACTTTGCCGGGCATAATGGAAGAACCCGGTTCATTGTCGGGAATGAACAATTCGCCGATGCCGCTGCGCGGACCGGAAGACAGCATCCTGATATCATTGGCGATCTTCATCAGGCTTACCGCTACGGTTTTAAGGGCGCCATGTGCTTCCACAATGGCATCATGTGCGGCCAGCGCCTCGAATTTATTTTCTGCGGTAACAAATGGCAGGCCGGTAAGGGATGCAATGTGTTTGGCAACATTGGTATCGTAAGCTTTTGGCGTATTGATACCCGTTCCTACCGCGGTGCCGCCTAGCGCAAGCTCGCTGAGATGCGCCAGCGTATGATCGATCGCTTTGAGACCATGATCCAGTTGAGATACATAGCCGCTGATCTCCTGCCCCAGGGTAAGCGGCGTGGCATCCATAAAATGCGTACGGCCGATCTTCACCACATTCATAAAATCCCTGCTTTTCTGCGCCAGCGTATCGCGCAGCTTCCTGATACCCGGGATGGTTATCTCCACCAGTATCTTGTAAGCGGCGATATGCATTGCAGTGGGAAAAGTATCGTTGGAAGACTGTGATTTGTTTACATCGTCGTTGGGATGCAGGAATTTGTCCTTATCGGTCAATGCGCCGCCTTTGATCACATGGCCGCGATAGGCGATCACTTCGTTCATGTTCATATTGCTCTGGGTGCCGGAGCCGGTCTGCCATACCACGAGCGGGAACTGGTCCTGCAGTTTACCTGCGAGAATCTCATCGCATACCTGGCCGATCAGTTCAGCCTTTTCAGCCGGCAATACACCTGCATCGAGGTTGGTAAGCGCGGCGGCTTTTTTCAGGTAAGCAAATGCCTGAATGATCTCCTTCGGCATTTTATTGATGTCCTGTGCGATCTTGAAATTTTCAATGCTGCGCTGGGTCTGCGCGCCCCAATAAACATCGGAAGGAACATGCACTTCCCCCATGGTGTCTTTTTCGATACGGTATTCCATGATCCTGGTTTGAGTTGAATGATTTTGCCCCGCAAAGGTACGGCGAAACGGTAAGGAAAAGAAAACAGGGGCAGCGCGGGCCGATCCTTTTCCCTTGCTATATTTAGGCATTATAAACCGCTTATGAAAAAGATCCTGTTTTGTGTTCTGCTCTGCGCAGCCATCCGCGCCAGGGCCCAGCAAACCGAAAACCTGATCATTATTACCACCGACGGATACCGCTGGCAGGAATTGTTCATGGGTATGGACAAAGCCATTGCCGATGACCATCGTTTCGACCAGGGCGACAGCGCCTACCTCTACAGTCATTACTGGGCCTCCGATCCGATGGAGCGCCGGCAGAAACTGATGCCGTTTTTCTGGTCAACATTCGCATCGAACGGTCAGTTATATGGGAACAGGCTGTATGGCAATCGTGTTAGCGTGAGCAATCCTTACTGGTTCTCTTATCCGGGCTACAGCGAGATCATGTGCGGCTTTGTAGATACTGCTATCAATAAGAACGAATACAAAGCTAACCCGAATATTACGCTGCCCGAATTTCTGAACCGCCAGCCAAAACTGAAAGGCAGGGTAGCCGCATTCGGCGCCTGGGATGCCTTTAACCGGATACTGAATGAAGAGCGAAGCGGCATTCCGGTTGTTGCAGGATATGATCTCACCGGCGGCAAAGCGCCGAATGCAAATGAACAGCTGATCAATGCGATGATGACAGATATGCATAAAGAATGGAGGGAGGAGTGTTTTGATGTGATCACACACTACGCGGCGATGGAACATTTAAAGACCCGGCGGCCCAGGGTGTTGTATATCGCTTATGGCGAAACCGACGAATGGGCCCATGGCCGGCAGTACCGCTCTTATCTCGATGCGGCCCACCAGTTCGATGCCTGGCTGAAGCAGATCTGGGATTTCGTGCAGTCCGATCCGCAGTACAGGAACAAGACCACGCTATTTGTAACAACAGATCATGGGCGGGGAAATAACCAGAAAGAAAAATGGACAAGTCATGGGGCTGCCATCGAAGACGCCTACCAGATCTGGTTCGGTGTAATGGGACCAAATACGCCTGCAACCGGTGAGATGAAAACAGAAATGCAATTGTACCAGAAACAGTTTGCACAAACCATGGCGAAGCTGATGGGCTACACCTTTACCGCAGATCATCCGGTTGCAGAAGAGATCAGGTCGGCTATTAAATGAGTGAATGGTGAATCGTGAGACGTGAGACGTGAGTCGTCAGGCGGAAGCCGGGACGGGAACTTACAGTAAACAGCAGATACATTCACCATTCACCATTCACAATTCACAATTCACGTCTCACGTCTGACGCCTCACGTAACCAGACCTATTTCCCGCTGAAATTCGCTTTGCGTTTATCCAAAAAGGCAGCGGTCCCTTCTTTCATATCGGCAGTATCGAAACAGAAACCGAAGCCAGCCACTTCCGTTTCATAGCCATTCTTTGTTTCATCGAATACGGCATTGGCGGCTTCGATGCATTTGGCAACGGCCAGCGGGGCTTTGGTATTGATAAGGCCCAGGATGGTTTTGGCTTTTGGCAGTAGTTCTTCTGCAGGTACTACATAGTTTACCAGTCCATATTGTAAAGCTGTATTCGCGTCGATCATCGCTGCGCTCATCAGCAGTTCCATGGCGCGGCCTTTGCCGATCAGCTGTACGAGCCGCTGTGTGCCGCCGTAGCCTGGGATGAGCCCGAGGTTGACTTCGGGCTGCCCGAATTTCGCGTTGTCCGATGCGATCCGGAAATGACAGCTCATTGCCAGTTCGCAACCGCCGCCAAGCGCAAAACCGTTCACACATGCCACGATGGGTTTGGGTGAGTTTTCGATGCGAAAAAAAGTATCCTGGCCTGCTTTGGCCAGAGCGCGGCTTTCATGATCGCTCAGCCCGCTGAATTCACTGATATCGGCGCCTGCTACAAACGCTTTGGGTCCTGCGCCGGTGATGATCACAGAGCGGATCAGATCGTTGCTATAGATCTCGTCGAGCACGGTATTCAGATCGGAGAACACCTGCTTATTGAGCGCATTCAGTTTATCGGGCCGGTTGATGGTAACTGTGAGGATCCCGTCTTCAAGAAAGCTGAGCAGGGTTTGGTACATGGGTTCGCGTTTTTTCAAAGGTAGAGGGAATTTGAGATTTGAGATTGCAGATTTGGGATTTATAAACCAGTTACCCCGATCTCAAATCCATTGTATCTTACAGCTATGAATTTCGTGGAGCTCATCATGTACACCGGGATCTTTGTCTTTGCTGCAACCGGAGCACTGAAAGCGCGAACGCACCAGATGGATATCTTCGGCGGTACGGTGATCGCTTTTGCTACGGCCTATGGCGGCGGCACCATCCGCGACCTGCTGATAGGCGTGCGTCCGGTGAACTGGGTGAACGATTATCTTGCGCTGGCGCTGGTAGCAAGCGCAGTGGTCATCGTTTCTTTTTTCAAGACCAATAAAGCCCGTTTCCGCAGAACGATCTTCTTCACCGATGCGATCGGCCTGGGCATGTTCACCGCAGCGGGCATAGAGAAAAGCATACTCTATCATGTGAACGATGTATACTCTGTGATCATGGGTGTGATCACATCCACTTTCGGCGGCCTTGTAGCCGACCTGCTCTGCGGCGAAGTACCCGACCTGCTCAAACGAAGCGAACTATACGCCACCGCCAGCGCCATCGGCGGCATCATCTATATTTTACTGAAGAAATACGGAATGGAACATGATCTCAGCCTGTTCATCTGCGTATGCATGGTGGTGGGGATAAGGATATTCTCGAAAAGGAAACGGGTGAGACTGCCGGAGGTATGAGGAAGTCTGGAGTTAGGAGTTAGGAGTCTGGAGTATAGTTATTAGTTTTCAGGTTTGTATTCCAGACTCCTAACTCCTAACTCCAGACTTTATTTTCACCAGTTCCGATGCTCAGTTACCCACTTCCTGATGTAGTCCGCAATATCTCCGGTAGCTGCACCGGGAGCAAATAGTTTGCCGACGCCGATCTCATGGAGTGCTTTCATGTCTTCTTCGGGGATGATGCCGCCGCCGGTGAGGAGGACGTCGTTTATGCCTTTTTCTTTCAAAAGGCCCATTACTTTCGGGAATACGGTCATGTGAGCCCCGCTGAGGATGCTGATGCCGATCGCGTCCACATCTTCCTGGAGCGCGGCATTCACCACCATCTCGGGGGTCTGCCGCAGTCCGGTATAGATCACTTCCATGCCCGAATCGCGCAATGCGGTAGCGATCACTTTGGCGCCCCGGTCGTGGCCGTCCAGGCCCACTTTGGCCACCAAAACCCTGATAGGTCTTTTCATAGTTGTAAAAATAGTTGAAGTTGGGGGTATTTAAGTCTGGAGTCCGGAGTTTGGAGTCTGGAGTATTTTTAATCAATTTTACTCCTAACTCCTAACTCCAGACTTTAATTTATGATTTACAGACAATTCGGTACTACTGATCTCCGGGTAAGTGAGATCGGTTTTGGCACCTGGGCCATTGGTGGCGCGGCCAGTGTGGGCGGTGTGGCCATTGGTTGGGGGGAATCAGACGATAAGGTATCGGTCAGCGCGATAGACGCAGCCATTCATGTAGGGATCAATTTTTTCGATACCGCTGATTTTTACGGACTGGGTCATGCGGAAGAATTGCTCGGCAACACCATCGGGAATCGCAGCGATATGATCATCGCTTCCAAAGTAGGGCAGAAAAAAGGGGATGACGGAAAAATAGCCATCGACTATAGCAAAGACTATATCATCAAAGCCTGCGAAGCCAGCCTGCGCCGGCTGAAAAGGGATGCGATCGATTTCCATCACCTGCATGTAGCGAGAATGCACCATCTCGACAATGGGGAGTGTATCGAAGCCATGCTGCGGCTGCAGCAGCAGGGAAAGATCAGGTACTGGGGTATTTCACTCATCACGTTCAATCCCTTTCCCGAAGCGGATTTCTTTTTTGAGCACAATATCGGCAGCGGGTTTCAGCTGGTGTTCAATATTATCAATCAGAAAGCCCTTCCCATTTTACAAACCGCCGCGGCAAAAGGATACGGGGTCATCGCGCGCATGCCGCTTCAGTTCGGGTTATTGACGGGAAAGATCAAAAGGGATAGTCGTTTCAATACCGACGATCACCGCAGCTACCGCCTGGTGCCGCAGATCCTCGATAGTTCGCTCAATATCCTCGAAGCGCAGGTCTGGCCACTCTGTGAAAAATATGGCACAACGGAAGCGGGGCTGGCATTAAGCTATATCCTCAGCTACCCGGAAGTGTCTGCCGTGATCCCAGGCATCCGCACGCCTGAACATGTGGGCCGGAATACGGAGCAGCTGGTCACACTCGAGGCAGCCGATAAAATGCATCTGCAAAACCTGTACACATCGCATTGGCTGCCCGTAATGGACATGATGGAAAAACAAGGATAGTTATTCCATTCCAAATTGCCGCTTGTCCTTCAGCAGATTTTTTTCGGCGATGATGCGGACAGAATCATCGGGGTTGCTGTACAGGATGATCTTGGTGCGGTACTCTCTTGCCAAGGGCTGCCTCACCGAATCGATGATCTCTCTTTTTCGCCAGTGATTGAAGAACAGATCATCCGGTGGTGGCAGATCATCGGTAACGAATAAAAAATATTTTTGTGTGAACTGATCCGGCAGCCAGAAGACATAGCTGGCATTATCGCTGTAAATCTCAGGTAGGCCGAGCCGATGCCCGTAAAAAGCAAGCGCGCCGGCTTCTCCGTAGTTATCGCCGTACACCATTGTCTTCTTTTTCACAGAATCCGGCAGGGCATTGTACACTTTCGCGGTCTTCTCCGCCATTTCTTTCCAACCCAGCATATCGGCGAAATCCTGCGGCAGTGCATGTTGCCTGCGGTCTTCCCAACGCATGAATCCATTGTTTTCCAGATGCGCCGACACATAAAAACCGGCCAGTTTATCAGGCGACATGAAGGGAACCAGTATGGGTAGAAAAAGGAGCAGCAGTACAAGCATAAAGGCCGGCGCCGTCCAGCGCAGCCAGCCGAAGCCGCGCAGTACCACTACGCGACTGAGCCAGATACCGCCGAAAGCCATCAGGGTGGGGTAGGCAGCTGCGCCGTAATAGCCCTTGCCGTTAAAATAAAGGAGTTGCGCCATGATGGCGAAGTAAATGATAGCGACCGCCAGGTATTTTCTGCCTTCGCGATGGAACAGGATGAACAATAATCCGCCCAGCCAGATAAAAAATGAAGGCAGCGCTATCAGGAACTGATCAGTGATGAAATCGATCCGGCTGTTATATTGAAGCTGCTGTTTCGTAAGCAGACCCATATGATGGATCACCGGAAAATGATGCCTATACTGCCATAAAAAATTAGGCAGGCAGATCAGCAACCCAATGAACATGGCCGTATAAAAATGCCTGTTGAGCAGCCATCTCCTTTTATCGGTGAGCAGCACGGAAAGCAGGAAAG
>JAFBAN010000116.1 GCA_019247775.1 Chitinophagaceae bacterium
CCTTATCAAAAAACATTTTGAACGCAAACATGGACCCGACAGTTATTACGGACAATCATGACTAACCGCAAATATGCCATTATGAAAAAAAACGCATCGCTTATGATCCTGGCCGGAATGGTTTTTTTGGCCGCCTGCAAAGACGGAAAACAAGAATCCGCCGCAACCGCCATGAAACCTGGTATCTCGGAAAAGAATTGGGGAATGATCGGGACCGATTCGGTCAAACAATATACACTCAGTAATGCCGGCGGTATGCAGGTGAGTATCCTCAATTACGGCGGAACGGTCACCAATATCATAGTGCCCGACAGGAATAAGCAGATGGGCGATGTAGTGCTCGGTTTCGACTCGCTCAGCGGCTACACGCAGGCAGGTAACCCATATTTCGGTTGCCTGGTAGGGCGTTATGCCAACCGCATCGCTTCAGGCAAATTCACGCTTGACGGAAAAACCTATCAGCTTGCCCAGAATAATATGGGCAATGCCCTGCACGGCGGCCTGAAGGGTTTTGATAAAGTGATCTGGCAGGCCACGCCGCTAGGCGACAGCAGTCTGCAACTGGTATATAACAGCAAGGATGGGGAAGAAGGTTATCCCGGCAATCTCAAGGCAACGGTGGTTTATACTTTGCAGTCCGATAATTCGCTGAAGATCGATTATACCGCTACCACCGATCAGCCGACGCCGGTGAATCTTACCAATCATTCTTACTTCAACCTGTCGGCGGGCAAAGAGCCGACGATACTTAATCATGAAGTGATGATCCACGCGGATAAATTTACCGAAGTGAACGACAAGCTCATTCCTACCGGTAAGCTGCCCGATGTAAAAGGCACACCGATGGATTTCACCAGCGCCAAACCCGTAGGCAAAGAGCTTGCGATGGTGAAAGGAGGCTATGATCATAACTGGGTACTGAACAGGACAGGCAGCGGGCTGGAAAAGATCGCTTCCGTCTATGATCCTTCGAGCGGCAGGTTGCTGGAGGTGTCGACCACAGAACCGGGTATCCAGTTCTACACAGGAAATTTCTTAGACAGTACCTTACACGGAAAGAACAACCGGGTTTATCCGCAGCATGCTGCACTCTGCCTGGAAACGCAGCATTTTCCAGACAGTCCGAACCAGCCCTCGTTCCCGAATGCGATCCTGAAACCGGGCGAGACTTACAGGCATACGACAGTATTTACGTTCTCTGTAAAATAATGTTATGAAAAGAATTTTCGTGATGCCCGCGCTGCTCTGCGCAGCAATGGCATGGGGACAGAAAAAAGACTACGCCATCCAGGCCGTGCCTTTTACCCAGGTGAAGCTGACCGATAATTTCTGGCTGCCCCGTATCGAGACCAACCGCACGGTTACCATCCCGGCTTCGTTCGAGCGATGCGAAAGCACGGGGCGCGTGAACAATTTTGTGATGGCCGCAAAACGCAGCGGCAAGTTCGCAACGAAATATCCGTTCGATGATACCGATGTGTACAAAACGATCGAAGGAGCTTCTTTTTCGCTCGCGGTGCATCCCGATCCAAAACTCGATAAATACCTCGATTCGATCATCGCAATCATCGCCGCCGCGCAGGAAGCGGATGGCTATCTCTATACCACCCGCACCATCGATCCGGTGCAGCCGCATCCATGGGCCGGCAAGGAGCGCTGGGAAAGAGAACGCGAACTCAGTCATGAACTTTACAATGCCGGCCATTTATATGAAGCAGCCGCAGCGCACTACCAGGCAACGAATAAAAAGAACCTGCTGAACATCGCACTGAAGAATGCCGACCTGGTGTGCTCAGTATTCGGTCCGGGCAAACGCTCGGTAGCCCCCGGGCATGAGATCGTTGAAATGGGCCTGGTGAAATTGTACCGGATCACCGGTAAGCCTGAATATTTATCTACCGCAAAATTCTTCGTGGAAGCGCGCGGGCAATACAAGGGCTACGATCCCAAAAGCAACGATCCCTGGAAGAACGGTTCTTACTGGCAGGACAATAAGCCGGTGGTTTTGCAGGATGAAGCCGAAGGCCATGCCGTACGTGCAGGCTATCTGTACTCAGCGGTGGCCGATGTGGCGGCCTTAACAGGCGATGACAGTCTGCTTAACGCCATCGATAAGATATGGGCGAATATGGTACAGAAAAAACTGTATGTACAGGGTGGGGTGGGAGCCAAAGGCGATGGCGAACGTTATGGCAGCAATTATGAACTTCCCAATGCGACGGCATACAACGAAACCTGCGCCTCTGTCGCGAACGTTTATTGGAATTACCGCATGTTCCTGCTGCACGGAGATTCGAAATATGTGGATGTGCTGGAAAGAACGCTATACAATGGCCTGATATCGGGTATCGGTCTTGACGGTAAATCATTTTTTTACACTAATCCCATGCAGATCACCGGCAATTTCAAACATACCGACGTGGAGCACACAAGATCGGGCTGGTTTGAATGTTCCTGCTGTCCCACCAACCTGGCGCGGTTCATTCCATCCATTCCTGGGTATATGTATGCGCAGAAGGATGATAATCTCTTCGTGAATTTATTCATCGCCGGTTCGGCCAGCCTGAAAATGAAAAATACGCCGGTGCAACTGGTGCAGCAGAATAGCTATCCATGGAATGGGAACCTTGAATTTATCATCACTCCGGAAAAAGCAACTGCATTCAACCTGGCGATCCGGATACCCGGATGGGCGCGACAGGTGGCAGTGCCTTTCGACCTGTACCATTTTACGAACCCGGCGCC
Source organism: Chitinophagaceae bacterium (assembly GCA_019247775.1). Taxonomy (GTDB): domain Bacteria; phylum Bacteroidota; class Bacteroidia; order Chitinophagales; family Chitinophagaceae; genus Sediminibacterium. The sequence continues at coordinate 2,746 of JAFBAN010000116.1, forward strand.
GAAAGCGGTAACGATCAAAGTAAATGGGCAACCTTTAGATTATGATATGAAACAGGGTTATGCGGTGATCAACCGCACCTGGAAAAAAGATGATAAGGTGGAAATGGAACTGCCGATGGACGTTCAGCGCATCCTGGCCAATGAAAAAGTGTCGGATGATATTGGTAAGACCGCGTTACAGCGCGGTCCTATCGTGTATTGCGCGGAGTGGACAGACAACAATGGCAAGACCAGCAACCTGATCCTGCCAGCCAATACCAATATCACCAGCCAGTTCGTTCCCGATCTGCTGAATGGCGTTACGGTGTTGAAAGCCGAAGTGCCGGCAGTAGTTATAAAAAATAACAGTATCGAAACCGTGCGCCAGACCCTGACAGCGATCCCTTACTACAGTTGGGCCAATCGCGGTAAGGGTGAGATGACCGTATGGTTTCCCTCGCAGGTAACGGATATCCGATTGCTGACCCAATGACAAAATGCAGACAATGATCGAGCTGAAAAAGAAACAGGTCTGGTTTGTTACAGGCAGCCAGCATTTATATGGCAAGGAAACGCTTGAGAAAGTGGCGGAGCATGCAAAGACCATTGCAGCTGCACTCAACGATCACAAGCTGATACCCGTTACTGTAAAACACAGGCCAACGGTAACGACGCCAGAAGAAATATACAGTGTTTGTATGGAAGCCAATGCAGACAAAGACTGTATTGGCATCATAGCATGGATGCATACTTTTTCACCGGCCAAGATGTGGATCGGCGGATTGAAGGTGCTGCATAAACCGCTGCTGCATTTCCATACGCAGTTCAACCGCGATATTCCCTGGGCCACGATAGATATGGATTTCATGAACCTGAACCAGTCTGCACATGGCGACCGTGAGTTCGGCTTTATCATGAGCAGGATGAGATTGAACAGGAAAGTGGTGGTGGGGCACTGGCAGGATAATGAGTCCATCGACAAGATCAATGTCTGGACCCGCGCCGCTGCCGGCTGGCACGACTGGCAATCCGCAAAATTCGTCCGCTTTGGCGATAACATGCGTTATGTGGCTGTGACGGAAGGGGATAAAGTGGAGGCGGAGATCAAGTTCGGCTACAGCGTCAATACACACGGTATCGGCGACCTGGTAAAAACCATTGCTGAAACTTCCGATAAGCAAATCGACAAGCTGGTTGAAGAGTATGCTGACAGTTACGAACTCGCGCCATCGCTTCTGAAGAACGGAGCACAACATGCTTCCCTGCGCGAAGCAGCGCGGATCGAGATCGGACTGGAAGCCTTTCTCCAGGCCGGCAATTTCAAAGGGTTTACGGATACGTTCGAAGATCTGCATGGACTGCTGCAGTTGCCGGGCATTGCGGCCCAGCGTTTAATGCACAAGGGCTATGGCTTTGCTGCAGAAGGCGACTGGAAAACAGCCGCGTTGGTAAGGGCGATGAAAGTAATGGCCAGCGGTATGGCCGGCGGTAACAGTTTCATGGAGGACTATACTTATCATTTTAACCCTGATAACAGGATGGTATTGGGAAGTCATATGCTGGAGATCTGTCCGAGCATTGCGGATGGCAAGCCTGCCTGCGAAATACATCCATTGGGCATTGGCGGTAAAGCCGATCCTGTGCGCCTGGTGTTCGGAGCAGCATCCGGTCCGGCGTTGAACGCATCTGTTGTGGATATGGGCAACCGGTTCAGGTTGCTGGTAAATGAAGTGATCGCAGTGGCGCCTTTGCATGCAATGCCGAATCTGCCGGTAGCGCGGGTGTTGTGGAAACCCTATCCGAATATGCATACCGGCTGCGCGGCCTGGATTCTGGCCGGCGGAGCGCATCATACCTGTTACAGCCAGAACCTGACGAGTGAGTACATGACCGATTTTGCAGAGATGGCCGGAATTGAATTCGTACTGATTGGGAAAGAAACAACGATCCCGCAGTTGAAAAATGAATTGCGATGGAATGAAATGTACTATGGTAACTAGTTCTCTGCGAAACCTCAGCTAACTCATGTTCTTTGCGGTAAATATCGCTCCGAATTTTTGGAAAGCTTAAACCGGCAATTTTTTTTAACCGCGGAGAACGGGAGTTAACAAAGTTTACGCAGAGATAAATAAAACAATTAACCAACCAAAACTAAACATCATGCATTTCCTTGGAACCGTAGATGTGATCTTTGTATTCCTCTACCTGGCGATCATTGCCGGGGTATCGGTCTGGTCGATACGGAAAAGCAAGGCATCGCCCTCAGATTATTTTTTGGCCAACCGCAACCTCGGCTGGTGGGTGATAGGCGCATCCATACTCGCGTCTAATGTGGGCTCCGAACACATCGTGGGTCTCGCCGGCTCGGGTGCTACATCCGGGTTGGTGCTGGGGCATTATGAACTGCACTCGTATATCATCCTGTTGCTGGGC
>JAFBAN010000058.1 GCA_019247775.1 Chitinophagaceae bacterium
AAAGCAGGTAGAGCGAGAATATAATCGATCGCCCAGGGGAGCTTCGTTTACGGTTCAGTATGATCTGGTGCTGCAAAGGAGTAAAGATTTCTTGCAATTGTTACAGGGTCTAGTGACTGAAGGCGGTTTCAAGATGAAAGATGCAGAACGGGTTATAGAAATACTGTCGCTGCGTGAACAGATGAGTGGATGCCTGGATAAAATGAGGGCCTTGAATATGCAAAGTGATCGCTCGGCTGCAGGTCAGGCTCAACTGCAAACTGATTTGAAAACATTGAAACTGCTAAACGGAAAGCTATGAAAGTAATGATCAGTGTGGCAATGTGGGTTATGTTGTGCGCAAAGGGGTTTTCACAGACACAGGAGCTGGAGCAATTGAAGTTGGACCTGGAAAAGTTGGCGCAATTCAAGTTGATGCTGTCGGAGATGAAGTCGGGGTACCAGACACTGGTAACCGGATATAATTCCGTGAGGGATGCCAGTAAAGCGAATTTCAATCTTCATCAGAATTACCTGGATGGTTTGTTAGCAGTTAGCCCACAGCTGAAGAAGGACCCGGCTATACAACGAATGTATCAAAGCCAAGCGGCTGTGAGCGCTGATGCAAGGGCGTTGCTTGCCCGACTGCGATCATCCGGGGTGTTCACCGGAGCAGAGCTGGATGAAGCGGCTGATGAATGCCGTGGCATTGGTGAGATCATTCAGGCAGATATGCATTTATTAGTTACTGTGCTGACGCCGGGCAAGTTGCGTATGACTGACGGTGAAAGGGCCGATGTCGTGGCACAATTGGATGGAACAGTGCAGCAGCAGTTGGGAAAGCTCCAGTCGTTGTCGGCATCGTTTAACAAGCTGTTGGCGCTGCGACTGCAGGGGAAGCGTGATATGCAAGCGTTTAAAAAATTATCGAACGGTCAATAGTGCGCTAATGAAAACTGTGTGGTGTGTGGTGATGGTCATTTTGCTGCCAGTGTGGGTACAGGCACAAGGAATTTCAAATCCCGGGTCGATGCAATATGTACTCGACCAGTTGTACCATGACATGCTGCCGATGTGTGGTAAGCTGATCGGTGTAGCGCGTACGATCGGTGGTCTTGGCACCCTTTGTTATATCGCTATGCGCGTGTGGCGAAATATTGCAGCTGCGGAGCCGGTGGATTTGTACAGTTTGCTGCGGCCGTTCGTGATCGGGTTTTGTATTCTCATTTTCCCAAATGTAATTGCGCTATTCAATGGGATACTGCAGCCGATTGTTGTTGCAACCGCCGCCATGGTAAAAGATTCAAATACCGTGATGGATAAATACCTGGCCCTGCATAATACCAGTACTTGGGGAGCCGGAGCGCTGAACCCTGCGAACTGGATCCGCGAAGGAATAAAGGAATTGTTAGAGTTGGTATTTCAGGCCGCTGCCTTCATCATTAATGTCATCCGGACCTTTTACCTCATTGTTCTTGCGATTATAGGGCCGATCGTTTTTGCACTGTCAATCTTCGATGGTTTCCAGCATTTGCTCACTGTCTGGCTGGCCCGCTATATCAATGTATTCCTGTGGTTGCCTGTTGCCAACCTGTTTGGTGCGATCATCGCGAAGATCGAGGAAAACATGATGACAGCTTCAAGTCCGGCTTTGCCGGGCCAGGTATTCTCTACAACCGACTGGGCTTATATCGCCTTTTTGCTGATCGGGATCGTCGGGTATTTTACTGTTCCTGCGGTCGCCGGGTATATCGTGAATGCAGGCGGGGGCAACGCGCTGTTACATAAGGTGACACAGGTAACGATCGGTGCTGGGCGACAGGCGGCGAGTGCAGTAGCGACAGGTATGACCGCAGATGCGATGGGCGCCAGCGCAAATCAAATGAGCAATGGCATGAGCGAGGCAGGTACCAGCAATGGGTATTTCAAAGACAAATTAAACGGGTAAGATGTTCCAGCCAACAAAAAATATTGATACGGCCTTTAGATCCATGCGTATGCTGATGATGATGGTGGTCGCGGCAAGTTTGGCGGTGTGCGGCTACGCGTTGTACCAAAATGGGCAGCTCGCCGCGCGGATGCAGGACCGCGTGTATATACTAGCGAATGGCAAGGCGATGGAAGTGTTGGCGGGAAGCAGGGACGACAACTTGGTGGCAGAGGCGCGAGATCATGTGGCTACGTTCCATGAATTATTTTTTACGCTGGACCCGGATGAGAAGTCCATTGCTGCTGGAATGAAGCGTGCGTTGTACCTGGCTGATGGGTCGGCCAAACGGCAGTACGATGACTTAATGGAGACTGGTTATATCAGTGGCGTGATCTCGGGCAATGTGAGTCAGCGGATCAGCATCGATAGTGTGGTGTTGAATACAGTGCGTGAACCGTATGCATTCCGCTGTTTCGCGACGCTGCATATTATGCGCGCTACCAGCGTCGTTACGCGATCACTGGTCAGCCAGGGAACCTTAAGAAGTGTGGCGCGATCGGAACATAACCCGCATGGGTTTTTGATCGAGCGGTGGGAAATACTGGAGAATAAAGATTTAAAAGTCGAGGCAAGATGAATACGCGAATGAAATTCTGGGTTATGCTGCCTGTGATCGTGGTCCCCTTCTTGACCCTCGTGTTCTGGATACTAGGAGGAGGGAAAGGAAATGGTTCAGCGCGTGTTGCTATGTCCGGCTTAAATATGCGGTTGCCAAATGCAATGGTTGATAAAGACTCGGCACGTGATAAGCTAGCGTTTTATATGGTGGCAGAGCATGATTCGTCGAAGCGCGCTGAACAATTGCGGATTGATCCGTATCGGAAGGATTTTGTTCCCGAGGTTCGGTACCAGGTGAATAGGGAAGTTCGAGAGGCGGGTGAAGGGCGGCATGTTAGCAGGCGATATAAAAATGAACGGCCTTTTGTTTCCCAGCCTTTGGAAGATGCGAGCAATATACCGGAGCGAAAGCCGGTTGTTAAAGTTGCGGATCCTGAGTTGGAGGCTATCAACGGAATGCTGGATAAGTTGACTGCATTACAGCAACCGAAATCAGCTCATGTGGCACGGGAAGGCGCAGTGGAAGTAAAGAGCGGGGAGGCTGGAAGCGACGATTATTTTGGCAAAAGGATGGTTGATCATCGCGGAAGATTCCTGGACGAGGCGACAGTTGCGAACACGGGAATTGTTGCGGTAGTTCCTTGCGCGCAGGTGCTGCAGTCGGGCTCGATTGTGAAACTGGAACTGACCACTGCTGTTTCGGTCGGGGGTGCTGTGCTGGCAGGTGGTAGTTTGATATATGGGGTGGCAGCTCTTGCAGGCGAACGACTACTGATAAACATAGTTTCTGTGCGGGTTGGAGACCGAATATTACCTGTTCAATTATCCGTGTACGATTTCGATGGGATGGAAGGCATCTATGTGCCGGGGTCGCTGGCGCGCGACGTAATTAAAGAATCTGCGGATGGCGCGGTACAGTCAACTGGAATAGCGGGTTTTGACTTGTCTTTGAAAACACAGGTGGCTGCCGCAGGTATCGGCGCGGCGAAATCTTTATTGTCTAGGAAAGTAAAAGCAGTTCGTGTACAGGTAGAAGCCGGGTACCGAGTGCTGCTGCGTGATAACCAACAAAAGGAATTGCGATGAGAAGTATTGTGCTGTTGATTATGGCTTGGCTTGGTTGTATGGAAAGTTATGCGCAGGTGAATGTGAGACCGCATGTGTTGCAGGTGACGGTGAACAAAACGACCAGTATTATTTTTCCTTCAGCGATCACTTCAATCGATCGCGGCAGTGAGCGGATCGTTGTACAAAAATCAACCGGTAATGTGCTGCGCGTGAAAGCAGATTCTGCATTCGCCGACACTACGAACCTTACGGTCATCACGGCCAATGGTAAGCTTTATTCTTTCCTGGTAAACTATGAGCCGTCTCCTGCTCTTCTGACAATTGATCTTGGTGCCGCTGCGAACATTACGCAAGATACCGGGATGCTATCGCTCGCCGGCCTGGTGATGAAAACTTCTAACCAATTGCATGGGGTCCGGTACGGATCGGGAAAGGTAAAGTTGTCGCTCGTAGGCATCTATACCAACGGATCCGTGATCGCATGCAAGTTGAGGATCGAGAATGCCTCGCCTTTTTCCTTTGAAATTGGGAGGATCGGTGCTTTAGTCAGTGGTTCGCATGGAGGTAAGCGGCGTGCCACCCATGAGCAGGAAGTTTCGGTACTGCTTACCGATATCGAAGTCATGATCGTACGGGAGCGACAGGCGGGCGTTTGTGTCGTACTGTTACCAAAATCGGGATTGTCGCCCGGCCAACAGTTGCATATTCAGGTAAACGAAAAAGGAGGTGAGCGCCATTTAAGCCTGTCGATACCGAATCGCTATTTACTCAATGCCTATTTAATTTCTGTATTATGAATATTTCAACCGCACATCTGCCCGCATTTTACCGCTCGCTGGAGGAAGCTGTTACCACCGGGAAAGACTGGATCGGTTACGATGCCCAGATCGAGCAATTATCCAGGTACGACATGCATTTTTTTGATGGTGCGGGACGCGCCGTTGATTTTCAGCATTTCAACTATTCGCAGGAAAAGGAAATCGTTTTACTACCTACCGAAGCCTTGCTTGGTTATATAAAGCAGTTCGTCGCTGAGAAAAATGCTGCGGGTATCCCTTTCTCGCATATCGAAATTGATGACGAAAAGGTGCTAGGCTATTATGCAGACCTGAAATTTTCTGAGCGTTGTGGCGAGCTGGGCGATTTAATGGATCGATATAACTGGCGTACGATTGTATATGAACCAGGCACGTTGCAGGCAGGTGCTGCTGTTGATGAGCGGATCCAATATAACGGGCTTGAATATCTGATCGAGCAGCTGTCTGAATTTTCAAAGTCGGGAGAAAGAGCCAGGGAACTTGTCCGAGAGCTGGTAGAAAGGCATTGGCAGGGAACGGCAATGGAAGGTCTGATCAAGGACGTGGTAGCGGGGCATCTAATTATTAAACATGAAACATTTATTGAACCTAAAAACAGTGTTATGAACACAGAGAACTTGGAGTATCTCCAGAACCAGTTAAAATTCCTGGGATTCGGAGAGGGATTGAACACGCTATTGGAAGCCCGATTAAAAGAAGGAATGCCTGATTTCCAATTGCAGGCATCACACAGCTTCGGCAAGGATCCGATGGAAGCCACGCTATATTTCAAGAAATCGGAAAGGGAAGGCGTGGATATGTATTTCTTCAACAAGTATGAAGCGGCTTTGCGCCAAGGTGAGCGGAATTTGCAGCAGACCTTTTTCATCAACAACAAGGTGCAGAGCGTCACTTTCAAGGAAGCGTGCAACCTTTTGAACGGTCGGGCGGTGTTCAAAGAGCTCACGCCTAAGGAAGGAGAGAAATATAAGGCCTGGCTGCAGCTTGATTTATCCAGTCGAGACCAGTACGGCAATGCCAAGGTGAAACATTACAACGAAAATTTCGGCTATGATGTAAAGGAAGCGATCGGACGGGTTCCTATCAAGGAACTGTCCGATCCCGACAAGATGCAGTCTTTGGTGGCTGCTCTGGAAAAAGGCAACCTGGCAACGGTAACCTTGATTAAAGACGGCATAGAGAAGCCTGTGCAGATCACGGCGGAGCCACAATTCAAAACGCTTAAAATGTTCGACATGGAGGGAAAAAAGTTGTATGTGCCTGCTGAAAGACAAGACCAGCGCTACGGACAGGCACCTGCGGACGAAAAGCGCCAGACGAATGGCCAGGCAATAAGCGTTGGTGAGTTACTGCCAGGGAATGGTCAGGAAAAGAAGGCCGGACAAAAAATCGCGTGAGTTATGAATCGAGTATCAATAGAGAGGATCAAAGCCCAGGTTGTAGCCCTGGGCTTTGATACAAACGTCGAAGAGAAGTTACAGGCCCATGTAAGTTTCGGCGAGAGTTCTTTTGTGCTGCAATTTTTGAAACGAAGCGGCGGGGATCAATGCCGGTTTGGTGTGCAGGTTGAGGGCGACACGGTCCCCTATTATACGGCGGTCTTACGTAAGGAGGTGGTCGTACCGCAGGAGCTTCGAACGCTCGAGGAAAGGATGCAGAAGATCGACTGGCCAGAGCTGTCTGAGACGATGCGTATTGCAGGTGAGGTTACTATGCCAGGCCCGATGATATCGGCAGCAGGGGAGCTACTGCAGGAGGTTAGAGCCGTGCCAGATCATCCAGTGTTGTTATACAAATATTGGGCTGGTACTGCATTCGAGACCAAGATACCTGGATTTGCTTCAATCAGGAATGATCAAGAGATTTCGCAGCGGTTTTATGTGGTGCAGGGACAACCGGTGATCACTGGCGACGAGGCGTTTAAGTTTCTGCAGAATAAATGGATGGAGCGGCGGATGGTGAGCGCGCGGAAGGAAAGGCCCCATTCGAGCCGGGAAGGTGTTCCCAACAACGAGTCTAAAAAGAAACGCGCCAGAAAAAAGTAAGGCATGCTGGGGCAAGAATGGCTGGCGCGATTTTATGAAACGATTGCTGAGGATCCGCGGATTAGCGTGACGCATATCAGCGTGTACCTGGCGATCGTGTACGAGGTGTCGCGGACGGGTCATGATGGTGCAGTGGATGTGGACCGGCAGAATATTATGCGGCTTGCGAAAGTGAATTCGCCAACGACGTATAACCGAAGCCTGCATGCGCTGCGCGTGTTCGGATATATCGAATACGTTCCATCGCCCGGTCGGGGAAAGAGTATAGTTCGTTTGCGGAAGATGTGACAAGGAAATGTGCGTTAAACAGGTGAAGTATGCAAGAGCAGCAGATGTTGTTTCCGGTGAGCCAAGTGGAATTCTGGAAGCAGATGCGAATGGTGATCGAGGAAGTGGTGGATGCAAAGATGAATAGTACGCAAACGCCTGAGCAATCGGTGGCGGTACTGCCTGACAAGACACTATTGAAAGTCTCGGAAGTATGCGCATTGTTCCAGGTGTCGAAACCGACTTTATATGAGTGGATCCGGGAAGGCAGGGTTAAGAGTTTCAAAGTGAGGTCGAGACGGTATTTTTCGAGGGGGGATATTGAGGCGATTATTTGGGAAGGGAGGAAGTGAGGGGGGCGTTGCGGTGAGGAGATCGGCCTTGCGGCTAGGAAATTGCCTTTGCGGGGGTTAAGGTTTAAGGGAAATAACTTTAAAAATTATTTCGTTTTGACCGATTGCCGGGGAGCGATTTTGTATCTTTGTATTGAGCGTTTGGCGGAATTGGTAGACGCGCTAGGTTGCCAACTTAGTGTCCTTTGGACGTGGGGGTTCGACTCCCCTAATGATAAATCAGCCCCGGCAGGGCTTTTACATAATCAAGCGGCAGGTAGTGATACCTGCCGCTTTGTATTTTAGAAGCTGCTGCGAGCTTTTCTGGAAATTATTAGCGGTCGGCGTCAGGGCCTATTTACTGCTGATTTTGGTCTCAGCCGGTCTGCCACTGAATGAAGCGAGTTTGTTTTTGAGCTCCAGCATATTATTGCTGATTTTCTTGTCCGTCACCTTAGCATAGAGCTGCGTGGATTTGATGTTTTTATGGCCTAACATCTGGCTGACCGTTTCAATAGGCACATCGTTTTCCAGTGTGATAGTGGTTGCAAACGTGTGGCGCGCAATGTGGGTAGTGAGGTGTTTTTTGATATCACAGATCGCTGCGATTTCCTTTAGGTAAGCATTATAGCACTGGTTGCTGTTTACAGGCAACAGGCAACCTTTTGTTTCGCAGTAGAGATCTTTTTTGTAGCGATCTAGGATCTCCAGCGGGATAGGTAATAAAGGTACCCGCTCATTGGTTTTAGTTTTCTGGCGGTCTTTTATGATCCATTTGCCGCCATCGATCCCCGGTACAATGTTGTCCGCCGTCAATTTATATACATCCACATAGCTGAAGCCGGTAAAGCAGCAGAAAACGAAGACATCCCGCACTTCGGAAAGCCGCGGCGATAGGTCTTTGTGATAGAGTGACATGATTTCCGCCATTGTCAAGCGCTCGCGGTCAGGAGGGTTGTAAATGCACCTGAACTGAGCTGTCGGGTTCTTTTCCATCCACTCTTGATCCACGGCAAACTTGATGATTCGCTTAAACGTATGTATGTATTTCATTGCCGAGTTATTCGAGAGCTTATCCTTTGTGGTGAGGTAGTGCTCTAGCTCGGTGACAAAGGATGTTTTGACCTCCGACAGGTTCATGTCCGACACTTTGTAGCGGTACTTTATAAATGATTTTATTTTTTCGTTGGTGGTATGGATGCACTTCAGGGTATTGGCTGCTTTTTTGCCGATCTCTACTTTTTCCTTAAAGCGGTTGTAGTAGTAATTGAGCGCTTCTATCAGGGAGTGCTCCGTTTCCCTGGTGCCTAAGTATTCATTTTTTAAGAGTTCTGCAGTGATTGGTCTGTCGAGCGCAATCATCCGGTTGTAATGTTTAAGAATATCTGCTCTAACGATAGAAAGCTCCTTGTTAATTTCTCTGGCTTCTTTCGTGTCACCGACGGCGCATTGTTTCTGCTGGCTCCAATTTTTTTCTTCAATCGACAGACGTGTTGCTAGTTCGATCCTTCTGGAATCGAATGTAACGCGTACATAAATAATCAATGAGCCTGATTTACAACGTCTTGTATTTAACCTGAAAACGATTGACAGGCCTGTTGCCCTTGTATTGTTCATAATACTCCCTTTTGTCCACCTGTTAAGTGGCGGTTTACAATGATTTTTCTAACACCGACAGTTCTTTCTTCACTATCATTTTCCCTGCAAACGCAAGCTGGCAGAGCGTTTCAGGCTAAAAGGTGGACAAAGATCAAAAATTAAAGTGTCCACCTTATGTCCACCTTTTAAGAGGGTTTACGATAGGTTAAGGTGAGTTAAGTAAGGAAGCGTTAAAATGACGAAACCCGCGTAAACATTGAGTTTCACGCGGGTTTCTTGATTTATCGGTATTGGAGTTAACCGATGAAAGTAGTCCCGACAAGAATCGAACTTGTATCTAAAGTTTAGGAAACTTCTATTCTATCCATTGAACTACGGGACCGGGTAAGTCTGGAGTGAGGAGTCTGGAGTCTGGAGTAAATCTCCATTCCCGACTTCAGACTCCTCACTCCAGACTTATTCAGCGGCGGCAAAAATAGAGGTTCGGGGCGACATGGCAAACCCCGGCGATTGTCGCCCAAAGCTTGCCGTACAATTATTAATTCTTAATTACTAATTGCTAATTATTCCTTCTCCACCGGCTTATCCTTCTCCAGGCTCGGGTCTCCGTCTTCCTTTTTGCCCTTCAATGCTCTCTTGTTATCGGATCCCGGCGCGTCCGGAGGGTCTTCGCCCGGGGCTTTGTCTACGCCCTGCGGGCCTCCGTGACCTTCGGAATTGGCCGGTTCGGGATTTTGGGCATCAGATTCCTGGTTGGTGGTCTGCTCATCCTGGTTGGTGATCGGGTGTTTGGATTTCATAGCTGTTTATTTAGAAAAAAGGTAATACGGTTTACAATCCGGGCATTTGAAGCCTGCCGGACATCCGAGATGGGTCGAAAAAATTGTACCATGCAGTGGTCTGTAGTCTGTGGTCTGTAGTCTGTGGTTGTTTTTGGAGAGAGGTGAGCGGTAAGGATGAGCCAGGCGCCGGAAGAAATTACCATGGACCATGGACTATCGACCCTGCAACTTCCGCGAAACAAGTCAACAGTCAACAACCCCGCAGAAATGAACGCACCATAAACCGCAAACCCGCAACAACCCCAGACCACAGCCCCAGACTCCAGACTAATTTCCCTATTTTCAACCCTCAAACCCAATCGATGAAACGTATTGTTTTTATCCTCCTGATCAGTTTATCCGCCATGACACAGTCCGCTTCCGCCCAATCCATCAAACCTCATATCAACCATCTTGCCGTATATGTGGTGAACCTGCAGCGCTCGGTGGATTTTTATACGGGAGTATTCAATCTGGATACCATTCCCGAGCCTTTTCACGACAACAAACATGCCTGGTACCGGATCGGCCCGGGTGTGGCGCTCCATGTGATCGAAGGCGCCGCTCAGCCCAAAGAGTATTTCCAGAATAACCATATATGCTTCAGCGTTGGCTCGGTAGACGCATTCCTGCAGGTGCTGCGCGCCAAAAACATTCCCTGGGTAAATGCCAAAGGCGAGAAAATGCAGATCACCAACCGCGTCGACGGCGTAAAACAGATCTGGGTAATGGATCCGGATGGGTACTGGATAGAGATCAATGATGCGAAGGATTAACTCCTTTGTAGTCTGGAGTTAGTCCCGCCATTGGCGGGATGGAGTCTGGAGTAGAGGCTTTTTTTAGAAAGTACTCCAGACTCCAAACTCCAGACTCCAGACTCCCCCTATATTTGCGGTTATGAAGTTTTACAATCTACTGATCAAATATCGTTTCTGGCTGGGATTGCTGGCGATTGCGCTGGCGGTGATGGTGAATGTATGGAGCGGGTTCTGGCCGGCATTCCTGTTGTATTTCGTGGGAGTGATCGCACTGTTCAGCCATTTTTTTATCGGACCGATGCGCCTGATCCAGGGACCGATGGAAGCCGGGAATATCGAGGAAGTGGAAAAGATCCTGAACTCGATCTGGTTTCCGGGACTGCTGTACAAGCCGGTCCGTTCTACCTATTATACCATCAAGGGCAATCTCGCCATGATGAAGCAGGATTTCGACACGGCTGAAAAGCACCTGAAAAAAAGCTCCGACCTGGGCTCACCGATGCCCGAGGCGGAGGGCGCCAATAAACTTCAACTCGGCATGATGGCCATGCAGCGCGGCGACCTGAAACAGGGCGAATCCTATATCCGCGCCGCCATCCGCGCCGGCATCCCCGACAAAGAAAGTGAAGCAGTGGCCTATCTCAGCATGTGCCAGATCTTCATGAACAAACGTGAATTCCGCGCCGCCAAAGAATTCTTCCGCAAAGCCAAAGCCTGCAAACCCAAGACCAAACAGGTAGTGGATCAGGTGAAGGAGATCGAGAAGTATATCTCGAGAATGCCGGGTTAAGAAAGTTTGGGGTTTGGGGTTTGGAGTTTGGGGTTGTTAGCAGTTAATTGTTTGTGGTAATGCAGACAATGCTGGCAACAACGCGCGAGCAGTCACAACAACCCCAAACTCCAAACCCCAAACCCCAAACTATTTTATCGCCTGATACACCGCCACCTTAAATTTCTCCGCCAGATCGCCGTGACTCATCGGGAACTGTTGTAACACAAATTGCGCAACGATCTTTTCTTTGGGGTCGATCCAGTAAGAAGACGCGAACATGCCGCCCCAGCTGAAACTGCCAAGGCTTACCGTATTGCGGGCCTCATCGGCTTCGGTCACTACCTGGAAACCCAGCCCGAACTTTGCATTGCGGCCCAGACTGAGATCGCCGATCTGGTTGATCGTCATGAGGTGGATAGTTGTGGGACTGAGCAGGCGCTTTCCATTGTATTCGCCGCCATTCAGCAGCATCTGCATAAAAATGGCATAATCGTAAGCGGTAGAAGAAAGACCGCCGCCACCCGAATAAAAACTGCCGCCTTCGGTGATGGGATAATCGCGGTACATGGAACCGTTCAATGAAATAACTTCCGGGGTATTCACCACATGGTGGGTGGCGTCTTCGGTATGAAGCATCGCCAGGCGGTTCAGCTTGTCTTTCGGGAGATAGAACCAGGTATCCTTCATCCCCAGCGGCGTAAATATTTTCTGCTGGAAATAATCGTCGAGGCTCATGCCGCTGACCACCTCAATTAAATAACCGAGTATATCCGTGTTCAGTCCGTAACTCCATTTTTCACCGGGCTGGTGCATGAGGGGAAGCGGTCCGAGGCGTTTGATATTATCGGCGAGCCTGGTGCCGGGTTTGAGTCCGATACCGCCTACTACGCCTGCTTTGTAATAGATCGCATTCATTGTAGGAGTTCCGATCTGTGCATAGCCCACGCCGGACGTATGCGTCAGCAGATCGCGGATGGTGATTTCCCGTTTGGCAGGCACTGTGGTGTAACTGGAATCGGCCGCATTGAATTTGTCCAGCACCTGCGGCTTGCGGAATTCGGGGATGTATTTGGAAATGGGATCGTCGAGCAGCAGTTTGCCGTCTTCATACAGCATCATCACGCCTACACTGGTGATGGCTTTGGTTTGCGAAGCGATACGGAAGATCGCATCCTTTTGCAGCATTTTGTTCTTCGTACGGTCATCGTAGCCGATGGCCTTATGGTACACGATATTTCCATCTTTCGCTACGATGGCGATAGCGCCGGCTATCCAGCCGCTGTCGACATACTGCTGTATCAGTTTATCGATCCGCTGCAACCGTTCAGACGACATTCCGGCTTTCTCAGGCGGAGCCGGCACCAATACCCGCGACTGCGAAAAAAGACTGGAGCAGACAAGGAACAGGGAAAAGAACAAAAGCATCTTTCTCATATTGCAATAGTTGTCCCCTCAAGTTATTGAATATCCGGGATACACGTTTCCCGTTTCTTGTTTCGCGTTTATCCGGTCCTTGCTCTTCTGGTCCTTGTTCTTCTGTTCTCAATCTCCCCATATCGCCGGATGTTCGGCAAAATATGGAAGGGCAAAAGCGCCCATCAGTCCGGTAATGAGTTCCACGCCGAGGGTGAGTCCGCGGGCGCTGGGTGGCATGGCCTGGCCGGTGGGTAGCATGTTGGGCCCTAGCGGTATGAAGGCGACAATGATCGTGAGGATCACGGACACCACGATATACACCATCATACCCCGCTTCACGAATTGCAGCATCAGCGAATACACGATGCCTGCCACGATAAGGGTAGGGATAGTGAAGAAGATGATGGAGTTGATGTTGATGTACTCCGAGAATTCATAGCCGGTGACCTTGCGGTAAATAATGTCGAATACCAGGTTGATCACGGCAGCGCCGATGCCTACAAACAATCCCCCGAGGATCCCGCGGGTGGATACATTGTATTTGTAGGCGGAAGTAGATTCGGTTAACATGAGTTTTCGTGTTTGGTGAAGAATGTTGTTACGAAAAACAGTTAGGTCCGTCGTCCAGGCTGGGTTATATCCGTAAAGAGCTATGGAAAAGATACGAAATTTCCGGAGTTACAGAGGGAACAAACATTGGCAATATAATTCGGATTTACCGCAAAGACGCGAGGGCGCAATAGCACGCAAAGGCAGTCGTGCCCAGGTTTCGCGTAACCCCCGCGTCCTGGCGGCTTTGCGGTTATCTTACCGGAAATTTTGGGAGGCAGAAATGCAGGGAATTAGCCCTGATTCACGGCTTCCATCACCAGCCGCTCCACTACTTGGGGAAAATGCTCATGCTCCAGCGCATGCACTTTCCGGGCGATATCCTCGGCCGTATCGGTTTCGGCCAGGTCGCAGCTGGCCTGGAAAATATGTTCGCCTTCGTCAAAATGTTCGTTCACGTAGTGGATGGTGATCCCGGTCTGTTTTTCCCCGGCCGCCAGGACAGCTTCATGCACTTTACTGCCGTACATACCCTTCCCGCCATATTTGGGTAACAGGGCAGGATGGATATTGACGATCCGCCGCGGAAAAGCCCGGATCAGGCTTTCGGGGATCTTCCAGAGAAACCCCGCCAGCACGATAAAATCAATACCGTAAGCTGCCAGCTCTGCCAGGTATGCATCTCCCCGAAAAAAACGCTCTTTCTCTATCAGCAGCACCGGTATCCCATTCCGCTCCGCCACCTGCAGTACCCCCGCCCCGGGCTTGTTGCAAACTACCAGGGCAACGGTTATGGAGGGATGATCCCTTAGATGGTCGATTATTTTTTCCGCGTTGGTTCCGGTACCGGAAGCGAAGAGGGCAATTTGAGTCTGGAGTCTGGAGTTTGGAGTCTGGAGTAGGGGTGTGGTCTGCAGTCTGTGGTCTGTGGTCTGTGGTTGTTTTTGGTTGAAGGAGTTATGGATGAATAGCCTGGATTTTCTTTCATCTTCTACTCCTTCCCGCCGCAGGCGGGATTTGTTCTCTACTCCAGACTCCAGACTCCAGACTCCAGACTTGTCTTTCAAAACCTTCATCCAGATAAGTAATTTCCGCTCATATTTCCAGAAAAACTTCCACTCTCCCAGTAAGCTTCCATAGAACAGCAGCAGTATCTGGTAGCCGATCAGCAGCATGCCCAGCCGCAGCAGTAGTTTCCAGGCCCAGTAGGTATTGGCGTCCATGCCCAGCCAATGGGTAAGATAGCGGGTGAGATAGGCGGCTGTGGTGCCGGTTAAAGCGAAAGCAAGAAAAATGATCCAGAACCGGCGGGTACTTACTCCCCATTTCCGCTGTAAGCGTTTGAACATGCTCCAAAAATGCAATAAAATTCCCAGCCGCTGCGTAAACTCTGCTTCTCCTGTTCTCTGCGGTGAAAAATAAACGCAGAGAACAGGAGTGAACTGGGTTTGCGCAGAGCACCGAGCCTATTTACCGAAAGCAAAGCATATATCCAAACATTCACTCTATAAATCGCTGAAATGCAGGCTTGATAAGGCTAAAAAAAATTTTTACAGGTTTGGTTTTTGTCAGCTTTGAGTCATATTTTTGCAGCCGTTCACGGATATTTTTCCACACCAAGAATCACCCCGTTTGTGAATATGATATCTTTTAGACGTATAGCCAGAACAACTGTAACCGGAACTCTCCTTTTACTGAGCCTTTATTCAGCCAACGCACAAGACGGACGAACCCTTTTCCAGACCAATTGCGCCTCCTGTCACAAGATCGACGGAACGCTTACTGGTCCGGGTTTACGCGGGGTGGAAGAGAGGTGGAATGGCGACCGTTCGAAGATCCATCAATGGGTTCACAACCCGGGCGGGTATGCTACCAAAGATCCCTATGCTGCAAGCCTGATCAAGCAATATCCGATCACCATGACGCCTTTCCCGCAGCTTTCTGAGAAAGAGATCGATGCGATTCTGGATTATATCAAGGCCGCTCCCGCTCCCGGCGCAACAACCGGCGGTGCTGCAGGCACTAATGAAGCGGGAAAAGAAACCAGTGATAATTCCTTACTCTTCGGCGTACTCACCCTGATCCTCGCCGTTGTTGCACTCACTTTATTACAGGTAAACGCCAACCTTAAAAAACTGGCCGACGAAAAACAGGGTTATGCTTCGGTTGAGCCTGTTCCTTTCTGGCGCAATAAAAGTTATATCGCGCTGATCACCGTAGTACTCTTCGTGGTGGGCGGGTACCTTACTTCAAGAGGCGCGATGGCTTTAGGACGTACCAAAGATTACCAGCCTGTTCAGCCGATCTTCTATTCGCATAAAGTTCACGCCGGCATTAACCAGATCAGCTGTCAGTATTGCCATATCGGTGTTTACCAGGGCAAGCAGGCTACGATCCCATCGGTTAATATCTGTATGAACTGTCATAAGGCCATCAATGAATACAGCAAGGGTCCCAAGCTGTACACCGAAGAAGGCGATGAAGTGAATCCTACGGCAGAGATCCAGAAATTATACAAAGCTGCCGGTTATGAGCCCGGCAAACCATGGGATGAATCCAAAGCCAAACCCATCGAGTGGAAACGACTGCACAACCTGCCCGACCATGTTTATTTCAATCACTCCCAGCACGTGAAAGCCGGCCAGGTGGCCTGCCAGACCTGTCATGGCGAGATCCAGAAAATGGACGAGGTAAAACAATTCAGCGACCTGAGCATGGGCTGGTGTATCAACTGTCACCGCGAAACCAAAGTGCAGTTCAAAGACAATGGTTTTTACAGCATCTATGAAAAATACCACGACGATCTGAAAAACGGCAGGATAGATAGTGCCAAAGGCATTACCGTGGAGAAGATCGGCGGTACTGAATGTCAGAAATGCCACTACTAGCCCCCCGGCCCCCTGGAGGGGGAGTTAGGGCGGTTCTTTATATTTTTTTATAACTGTTTATATAATCCCCAGGGGTTAATTATGGAGCAAAAAAAGCACTGGCAAAGTTTCGGAGAGCTGAAGCAGTCGGACGCCTACAATAAAGATGTGAAGGATGAGTTTCGCGAAGACCTTCCTTTCGTTGAAGACGAGGGTAAGAATTTTCTCGATGCCAAAGCGCCGCGCCGCGACTTCCTGAAATACCTGGGCTTCAGCACCGCTGCCGCTGCCGTTGCCGCCAGCTGCGAGATGCCGGTTAAGAAAGCCATTCCTTTTGCCAATAAGCCCGAAGATGTTGTTCCGGGTAATGCCAAATTCTACGCTACCACTTATGTGAACGACGGAGATGTGGTGAGCGTGCTCGCCAAAGTGCGCGATGGCCGCCCGATCAAGATAGAAGGTAATGAACTCAGTCCCATCACCGGCGGCGGTACTTCTGCCCGCGTGCAGGCTTCCGTGCTCGATCTGTACGATACTGCCCGCCTCCGCTTCCCCACCATCGATGGCAAGGAAGTTACTTATGAAGCGATCGATAAATCAATTGCAGGCGCCATTGCGGGGCCGGTGGTATTATTGACCAGCACCATCACTTCGCCTACTACCAAAGAGATCATCACTGCTTTCCTTGCAAAATATCCGGGCGGACGCCATGTGGTGTACGACGCGGTTTCCTGCAGCGGTATGCTGCTGGCCAATGAGGCCTCTTACGGAAAACGTGCCCTGCCTTCCTATCATTTCGAGAATGCCAAAGCCATCGTGAGCATCGGCGCCGACTTTCTCGGTACCTGGCTCAGTCCGGTGGAATTCAACCGCCAGTATGCAACAGGCCGCAAGCTCGACGAGAAGAACCCGGCCATGAGCAAACACATCCATTTCGACTCGATCGCCACGCTGACAGGTTCGAATGCGGATGAAAGATATTTACACCGTCCATCTGAAACAGGTTCAGTGGTAGCGGCTTTACTGGCCGCAGTACAGGGTCAGGCCGTTACGGTGGCTGATGCCAAACTCAAAGCAGGAATAGAAAAAGCAGCCAGAGAACTGAACGCGAACAAAGGCGCAGCGCTGGTAGTCTGCGGCAGCAACGACGTGAATGTTCAGATCGTGGTGAACGCTATCAATGCTGCTATCGGCGCCAATGGCACCACCATCGATTTCGGAACGGTTTCAAACTGCCGCCAGGGTATCGATGCGGATTTTGTGAAGCTGGTGGACGATATGAACGCCGGCGCAGTAGGAACCCTGCTGATCCATGGCGCAAATCCTGCTTATACCTGGTATGATGCGGAAAAGTTCAAGGCCGGACTGAAAAAAGTGCGTACGACTATTTCCTTCAACGGAAAAATGGATGAAACGACCGAACTCTGCAAATACGCAGTGCCCGATCATCATTACCTCGAAAGCTGGGGCGACGCGGAAGCGAAGACAGGACATTTCTCATTCTTACAACCTACCATATTCCCGCTTTTCAAAACCCGCCAGTGGCAGGACAGCCTGCTGAAATGGTCGGGAGCTACCGGCGATTACCTCGCGTACCTCAAGAATTACTGGGGCGCAAAAGTGGGCGGCGAATCAGGCTGGGATAAAGCATTGCAGGATGGGGTGATCAATCCTGCCACTGCACCCGCACTGAGCGGAGCCTCCGGCGCCACAGCCAATTTACCGGCCGCACTTGCCGGTATCGGCGGAGCTGCAAAACGCAGCGGCACCGAACTGGTGATCTACGAAAAAGTAAGCATCGGCGCCAATGGCGCTGCCAACCCATGGCTGCAGGAAATGCCCGACCCGGTAACCCGCGCCACCTGGGATAACTATGTGGTTGTTTCGCCCGATATGGCGAGAAGCCTGCTCGGCATTGACCTGAACAAGAATGGCGAGGCCGATGATTACGAAGTAAACCCGCCGAAAAAAGTTGTACGCGTAACAGTGAACGGCAAGACCATCGAACTGCCTACGCTGATCATACCCAATACGCATCCGAATGTGATCGGCATCGCGCTGGGTTATGGCCGCAGCGCTAAGGTTGGTAAAGCGGCAGACGGATTTGGCAAGAACGCTTTCCCGCTGCTGAGCCTGAATGGCACTACCATCAGCTTTATCAATACCGATGTAAAGATCGAAGCCACCGGCGATACCTATCCTATTGCGCTTACCCAGACCCATAGCCGTTACGACACCACACAGGGCAATCGTACCGAAGTGGTGAAAGAACTCACGCTTGCAGAATTCAAAGCGAAACCCAATGAGATCCGCGAAGACCGCGAAAAGGAATTGAAGCCATGGGGCGGACTCGAGAAATATCAAAGCCAGGGCACACTGTATCCTGTTTATGATCGTCCAGGTATCAAATGGGGAATGGCCATCGACATGAACAGCTGTACCGGTTGCGGCGCCTGCGTGGTGGCCTGTACTGCCGAGAACAATGTTCCTGTAGTAGGCAAACCTGAAGTGCTCCGCGGCCACGAAATGCAGTGGATGCGCATCGACCGTTATTTCAGCGGCGATATGGACAACCCGAACGTAACGTTCGAACCCATGCTTTGCCAGCATTGCGATAATGCTCCCTGCGAGAACGTTTGCCCGGTAGCTGCTACCAACCACAGCAGTGAAGGCATTAACCAGATGGCCTATAACCGTTGTATCGGCACCAGGTACTGCGCCAATAACTGTCCGTTCAAAGTACGCCGTTTCAACTGGGCCGATTATACCGGCGCAGACAGCTTCCCCGATAACCAGGGTCACCTGAACGACGTGGTGCACAATATGAACGACGATCTTACGCGTATGGTGCTGAACCCGGATGTGACCGTACGTTCACGCGGGGTGATCGAAAAATGTTCTTTCTGCGTACAGCGTACCCAGGAAGCCAAACTGAAAGCCAAGCGCGACAGCCGTCCGCTGGTTGACAGCGATATCAAAGTGGCTTGTCAGCAGGCCTGCCCAACCAATGCGATCACTTTCGGCAACGCCAACGATAAGAACAGCGCGATAACGAAACTGCGGATGGAAAATCCGAACAGGCAGTTCTACGTTCTGGAACAACTGCATGTGCTGCCGAATATCACCTACCTGGCAAAAGTGAGGAACAGGGATGAGGAAGCGGTTGGTGAAAAAAAGGAACACGCGTAGAGGAGAGTTAGGAGTTTGGAGTTGTGTTGAGGAGCGGACTAGGCGCTGAAGTGAGTGACACAACGAAGCCGGGAGAAGGACAGAAGTTGATACAATAAAGAAACTAAACCATGGACCATCGACTATGGACCATGGACTATAAACAAGACCAGATGCATTTAAAGTACGAATCACAGCTCAGGGAACCGTTGGTGGATGGAGATAAGACCTATCACCAGGTTACGGAAGATATCGTTCGCCCTATTGAAGCGAAGCCGGGACGCCTATGGTATATCGGTTTCTTCATCGCGGTAGGTCTGCTGCTGTTCGGCGTGTACAGCGTGTACAGGGAGGTGACCTACGGTATTGGCCAGTGGAACCTGAACAAGACCGTGGGCTGGGGTTGGGATATTACCAACTTCGTGTGGTGGGTTGGTATCGGTCATGCCGGTACGCTGATCTCCGCGATCCTTCTGCTGTTCCGCCAGGGCTGGAGAACAGGTGTGAACCGTGCTGCGGAAGCGATGACCATCTTTGCGGTAATGTGCGCGGGCCAGTTCCCGATCTGGCACATGGGTCGGGTATGGATGGCTTTCTTCGTATTGCCTTATCCGAATACCCGCGGTCCTTTATGGGTGAACTTCAACTCACCGCTGCTCTGGGATGTATTCGCGATCTCTACTTATTTCACCGTTTCCCTGCTGTTCTGGTACAGTGGCCTGATCCCCGATCTTGCAACTGTGCGCGACCGCGCTTTCACCAAACTGCGGAAGCGTTTGTATGGTATCGCATCTTTCGGCTGGACCGGTTCTACCAAACACTGGCAGCGTCATGAAAGCTTATCGCTGGTACTCGCGGGTTTGAGTACGCCACTGGTACTTTCGGTACACACCATCGTATCCTTCGACTTCGCCACTTCGGTAATCCCCGGCTGGCATACCACCATCTTCCCGCCTTATTTCGTTGCGGGCGCCATCTTCTCCGGTTTTGCGATGGTACAGTCGCTGCTGGTGATCATGCGGAAAGTGTTTGCGATGGAAGACTATATCACGATGGGCCATATCGAAGCGATGAACAAAGTAATTGTGCTTACGGGATCGATCGTAGGTATCGCATATCTCACCGAATTATTCATGGGCTGGTACAGCCAGAACAAATACGAGGGTTATACTTTCTGGTACAGCCGTGCTTACCTGTTCAGTCCTTATGGCTGGAGCTATTGGGGCATGATGACCTGTAACGTGCTGAGTCCGCAGATCTTCTGGTTCCGCAAAATGAGAAGGAACCTGTTCGTGACCTTCTTCATGAGCGTGATCGTGAACATCGGTATGTGGTTCGAACGCTTTGTGATCATCGTAACATCACTTTATCGCGATTACCTGCCTTCGAGCTGGACGGTTTATTACCATCCGTCTATCTGGGAGATCGGTTTCTATATGGGTACGTTCGGATTATTCTTCACCTGCTTCTTCCTCTTCGCGAAATACATGCCTGTGATCGCGATAGCGGAGATCAAGTACGTGCTGAAAACATCCGGCGAAGGATTTAAAAATAAAATGGGTGCGATCGAGGCGGAACAGCCAGAGGAGTTTGTGCATCATCACGCCCACTAGACGATAGTCCATAGTAATTGCTATGGACTATGGACCATCGGCCAAAAATTAAAAGAAGCTCGCAGCTAGCAGCTAAAAGCCAAAAGCTAAACAATATGTCTAAAAAGAAATTCATAGTAGGCTGTTTCGACGATGAGGCGGTGTTGTTTCCGGCGGTGAAGAAAGTTCGCACGGCGGGATACAAGATCCATGATGTGTACACGCCGTTTGCGGTGCACGGGCTGGATGCTGCCATCGGCGAAAGGGAAACCAGTCTGCATACGGCGGGTTTTATTTACGGGATCACCGGTACCACAACGGCATTGAGCTGTATCAGCTGGATCTTTACCCGCGACTGGCCTTTGAATATCGGCGGCAAGCCGCATTTTGCGCTGCCGGCCTGGATACCGATCATTTTCGAGCTTACCGTGTTGTTTTCGGCAGTGGGTATGGTGCTGACTTTCTGTTATCTCTGCCAGATCGCTCCCTTTGTGAAGAAGCATCATTTCCATCCGCGCGCTACCGACGATCTGTTCGTGATGGTGATCGAGTGTACATCCAAGACCAATGCGGAAGACCTGAAAGGATTCCTGGCCGCCAACGGAGCAGTGGAAGTGAATGAGCAGGTAGCCGAATCTGGCTGGTGGTGGGGCCGTTACGATAAAGATGAAATGCCTTTTGAAAACAGAACTGCAGCAGCTTACTAAAGAATCAGAACAAGATGAAAAAATTATCTATCATAACTGTTATAGCCGCCAGCCTGGTGATCGTAAGCTGTAGTGATGTGGACCGCGAGCCGGGCAGGGTGTATATGCCCGATATGGCCTACAGCCGCGCTTACGAAACCTATGCGGACCATAGCAACCTGGCGGAGAAAGGCATCAACTATACCAATATGCCTGTTCCGGGTACGATCTCCAGGGAAGAAGCACTGCCTTTTCACCTGGCGAAAGATATCGGCACCGATACCGCAAACTATGTTGCATCGAAGCAGGTAAAGAACCCGATCGACTCATTATCGCCCAATGAAACTGCAGAAGCGGAACGTCTTTACCTGATCAACTGCGGTATCTGTCATGGAGCAAAAATGGATGGCAACGGTCCCCTGTATAATGAAGGTAAAGGTCCTTATCCCGCAGCGCCGAAGAACCTGATGGGCGACCCGGTGGTTTCTGTGATGCCTGAAGGACAGATGTTCTATTCCGTTACTTACGGAAAGAACATGATGGGTTCTTATGCTTCACAGCTCAGCCGCCAGCAGCGCTGGATGCTGGTGAAATATATCAAGACAAAACAACTTGCAGCAAAAGCAACAGCTCCGGCGGCCACTACGCCTGCCGCTGCCGGCGCCGCTACAACACCTGCTGCAACAACCAAATAACGAATCGAATAACAGCTATAAAAGAACTACGATGGCATCTATCAGAGAGCAATTTGAGATTCCCGGGAAGATGAGAACCTGGTCGCTGGCCCTCATCGGCGTTGGCGCCCTGGCTTTGATCATAGGTCTGATCACCATGGGATTCAGCAGCGATGAACATGAGCGCACCCATTTTATCGGTACCCTGATGTACAATGCCATTTTCTGGACCCTGGTCTGCAATGCAGCCATGTTCTTCATCTGCGCGCTCACACTGGCGATGGGCGGATGGGAAATCGCGATCAGGAGGGTTTCGGAAGCGATCTCGGTAATGGTGCCCATTTTCGGCGCCATCACTTTTGTACTGCTCATCTATGTGGTAGCTACCGGCAACCATCATATTTACCACTGGCTCGATAAAGATGTTGTTGAGAACGATCCTATCCTCAAAGGCAAATCGGGTTTCCTGAATCCCGTATTCTTCATCATATGGACCACGCTGATCATCGGTCTCTGGAGCCTGCTGGGCTGGAGAATGCGCCAGCTGGGCCGCGAAGCTGATCAGGGCCCGATGGACCTTGAGACAGGAAGGAGTTTTATCTGGAGAGGCACCGTTCGCGCAGCCATGTTCATCGTATGGTTCGCACTCACCGTTGGTTCTACCGCGCCCTGGTTATGGCTGATGAGCATCGACGCGCACTGGTACTCCACCATGTACAGCTGGTACACTTTCGCAAGCTCCTTTGTATCTGGTATATCCCTGATCGCCCTGTGGGTGATCTACCTGAAGAATAAAGGCTATCTCGAGATCGTACGCCAGGATCACCTGCACGATCTCGGTAAGTTCATGTTCGCGTTCTCCATCTTCTGGACCTATCTCTGGTTCTCCCAGTTCATGCTGATCTGGTACGCCAATATCCCGGAAGAGACCGTTTATTTCAAACATCGTCTGCAGGGACCGTATAAAGGCATTTTCTTCTTCAACCTGATCATCAACTTCGTTTGCCCGATCCTGATCCTGATGAAGCGTGCGGCCAAACGGAACTATACGCTGATGACATTCATGGCCGTACTGATCCTGTTCGGTCACTGGATCGATTTCTACCAGATGGTGATGGGAAGTTTATCGCCCGATCATGTTACGCTCGGCTGGCTCGACTTCGGTATCCTGAGCCTTTTTGTGGGACTGATGATCTTCTTTGTAGGACGTTCACTGGCAAGCAAACCGCTGCTGGCGAAATACCATCCGTTCCTGAAAGAAAGCGTGATACACCAGGTATAACTGAACAAAGATTTGTTTGACAAGATAATATTGATAGTGATATGACAATTTTTTTAACCGTAGCCGTAATCGTTCTGATCTTCATCGTGATCTTCCAGATCGCAAAGGCCAGCGAGTATGTATCCGTACTGAAGGGCGAAGAAGTAAGCCGTAAACAGAACAACAAGATCAACGGCTTCCTGATGGTGGCATTTCTGGTGCTGGGACTGATTGGCGTATGGTATTGCAATAAGCTCTATTATGGCAAAACACTGCTGCCGCAGGGCTCTGCCAGCCTCGAAGGCGAGCGTGTGGATTCCATGTTATGGGTAACGCTGCTGGTGACCGGTGTTGTCTTCATCATTACGCAGGTTGCATTGTTTTGGTTTGCATTCAAATACCAGGAGAGCGAAGGCCGTAAAGTATATTTCTTCCCGCATAACAATACGCTGGAGATCATCTGGACCATTATCCCTGCCGTAGTACTTACCGTGCTGGTGGTGATAGGCCTGCGTAACTGGTTTCTGTTTACCGGCGAGCCCGATCAGAGCAAGCGGCCAATGGTGGTGGAGGTAACAGGCAAACAGTTCGGCTGGCTTTTCCGCTATCCCGGCAAGGATGGCGTATTCGGCAAAAAATATTACAAGAATATCAACGATGTCGACAATTTCCTGGGCCAGGTTTGGGATGATCCGATGGGTCATGACGATATCGTGGGTTCACAGACCATGTACCTGGTAAAAGGCCGTCCCGTAAAACTGATCATCGGTTCACGCGATGTGATCCATGATGTGGGCCTGTCGCATTTCCGCATGAAGATGGATGCGGTTCCGGGCATCCCTACCACGCTGTGGTTTACCCCGCAATACACGACCAAGGAAATGAAGGAGCGTACCAATAATCCCAATTTCGTATACGAGATCAGCTGCGACCAGATGTGCGGCAACGGTCACTATTCGATGAAGGGAAATATAGAAGTGCTGGACCAGGAAGAATACGATGTGCAGATGGCAAAACTGAAGCCGCAGTACCTGATGGCATTCCCGGATAAAGATCCGGCCAATGCAAAACCGGCGGCAGGGCAGGACACCACCAAGATGGCTGCCAAACCTGTAGCGGCAACTGCAAAAACGGAAGTTAAATTGTAATTAACAGGTGCCGCTGCGGCGGCACAGGAAGAAATTCTAATAAAGGAGAACAAGAGTATGAGTAACGAAGCTGTTGTACACACGCACCATGATGCAGTGCATGAAGTGCATGGTGATCATCATGAGCATCATCACCACGAGACCTTCATCACCAAGTACGTGTTCAGCCAGGATCACAAGATGATCGCGAAGCAGTTCCTGATCACGGGTATGTTCTGGGCGGTGCTGGGTGGTTTGATGAGCGTATTGTTCCGTCTGCAACTGGGCTATCCGGATTCCAATTTCCCCTGGCTGCACAGCCTGCTGGGCAAATGGGCCGAAAACGGACATATTACTCCGGATGCATACTATGCACTTGTAACTACCCACGGTACCGTACTGGTGTTCTTTGTACTGACTGCCGGACTGAGCGGAACCTTTGCCAATTTCCTTATTCCATTGCAGGTTGGCGCGCGTGATATGGCTTCTCCTTTCCTGAACATGCTGAGCTACTGGTTCTTCTTTACAGCGAGCGTGGTGATGCTGTCTTCGCTGTTCGTGGAGACAGGTCCGTTCAGCGGCGGCTGGACGGCTTATCCTCCGTTGAGCGCACTGGGAGATGCATCTCCCGGTTCTAAAACAGGTATGGATCTCTGGCTGATATCGATGGCCCTGTTCGTGGTATCGTCGCTGCTGGGCGGTCTGAACTATATTGCCACCATCCTGAACATGCGTACGAAAGGCATGAGCATGACGCGTCTGCCGCTTACCATCTGGGCGCTGTTCTTTACTGCCGTACTCGGTGTGTTATCATTCCCGGTACTGTTCTCCGGCTTTATCCTGCTGATCTTCGACAGGAATTTCGGAACTAGTTTTTACCTCTCGGATATTTTCATTTCCAAAGTGGGGG
Source organism: Chitinophagaceae bacterium (assembly GCA_019247775.1). Taxonomy (GTDB): domain Bacteria; phylum Bacteroidota; class Bacteroidia; order Chitinophagales; family Chitinophagaceae; genus Sediminibacterium. The sequence goes on from JAFBAN010000058.1 coordinate 25,258, forward strand.
CGCTGCCGAATGAAGGCGGAAGTGCGATCCTGTACCAGCACCTGTTCTGGTTCCTGGGGCACCCCGAAGTATATATCATCCTTTTGCCTGCCATGGGCATGGTATCGGAGATACTGTCGGTGAATTCGCGAAAGCCCATCTTCGGTTATATGGCGATGGTGGGATCGCTGTTCGCGATCGCTGTACTGGCCTTCCTGGTTTGGGCGCACCATATGTTCGTTACGGGACTGAATCCGTTCCTCGGATCGATATTTGTACTGCTGACGCTGCTGATCGCCGTTCCATCTGCGATCAAAGTGTTCAACTGGCTCACTACACTCTGGCGCGGCAGTATCCGTTTCACGCCGGGTATGATGTTCGCGATCGGTTTTGTGAGCCTGTTCATTTCGGGCGGTCTTACGGGTATCTGGCTGGGTAACTCTGCACTGGATATTCACCTGCACGATACTTATTTCGTGATCGCTCACTTCCATATCGTAATGGGTGTGGCGTCTATGTTCGGCATGTTTGCCGGCATCTATCATTGGTTCCCGAAAATGTACGGACGATACCTGAATAACACGCTCGGCTATATCCATTTCTGGGTAACGATCGCCGGCGCTTATATGATCTTCTGGCCGATGCATTACGAAGGCCTGGCCGGTATGCCGCGCCGTTATTACGACTATGGCAACTGGGAAAGCTTTAAGCAGTTTATCGAGCTCAACCGCTTTATCAGTACGGTGGCGATGATCGTGTTTGCGGTGCAGATACTGTTCCTGTTCAATTTCTTCTATTCTATTTTCAAAGGAAGGAAGATGACGCAGCTGAATCCGTACGGCGCCAATACGCTCGAGTGGACAACGCCGCTGCGCCCAGGACATGGCAACTGGCCTGGTGAAATTCCGGAAGTACACCGCTGGGCATACGATTACGGTAAAGACGGGAAAGAATTTATTTCCCAGACCGCACCGGTGGGAGCCGATGAAAGTCATCATTAACTGACCGGCCGGTACACGACCATTCCGGCTGTAGTAAATAACTGCGATGCTCCCGGGGAAAGATCGGGAGCATTGTTTTTTTGAAATAAAGTATGGTGGGTGAGGCGTGAATCGTGAGACGTGAGTTGTGGAAAGGTTCTTTATACCTCACATCTCACGATTGACGTCTCACGTCTCACGATTCAAGGTCCACCGGTACGCGAAACATTATGGTGGATCAGCAGACACATACCGGTACTGAAACATCAACATCGTTTTCAGTAGCATCCAAAGTGAAGGATTACTTCCAGTTGATCAAATTCACTTTGAGTTTTACCGTGGTGTTCTCCTGTGTGATCTGTTACCTGCTGGCCCCGAATGTGATCGGGTTTAACTGGTGGATGATAACCGTGCTGTTCGTGGCGGGCATGCTGGTAACCGGCAGCGCCAATGCCATTAACCAGGCGGTGGAAAAAGATACGGACGCAGTGATGAAGCGTACCTCCAAACGCCCGGTAGCGAGCGGAAGGATGAGCCAGGCCGAAGCCTATGCTTTTGCTGCGCTCACAGGATCTGCCGGCGTGTTCATGATGGGCTGGTTCTTTGGAAACACGGAAAACGGATTTAACTGGAATGCAGCGGGTTTATCTGCCTTCAGTCTTTTTCTGTACGCGTTCATTTATACGCCGCTGAAAAAAGTGAATTCCATTGCCGTACTGGTGGGCGCTTTTCCGGGTGCGCTTCCCTGCCTGATCGGCTGGGTGGCGGCCACGAATATGATAGATCCGTTCGGGAAGCTGGTTGTAGATGGCAAAGAATTTTCAAATGCGGGCGGATGGATACTGTTTGCCATACAGTTCCTCTGGCAGTTTCCCCATTTCTGGGCGATAGCCTGGGTAGCGCATGGTGATTACAGCAGGGCAGGATTCAAACTGCTGCCGGCTGATAAAGGCCCCACAAAATTCACCGCCATACAGGCCATCATGTACTCGGTGCTGATGATACCGGTGGGAATTCTGCCTTATATGGCAGGCATGAGTGGAAGAACAAGCATGTGGATACTGGTAGCGGCCAACCTGTTCATGGTGGTGCAGAGTGTAAGATTGTACAAAGAGATGGATGTGAAAGCGGCACGGAGGGTGATGTTCAGCAGCTATATCTATTTACCGGTGGTGTTGCTGGCGTTACTTGCGGATAAGGGCAATTGAGGGCAATTAGTAATTAATAATTAATAATTGAACGAACGTGAATCGTGAGACGTGAATCGTGAGTTGGGCTCAGAATGCTTTACTCACGTCTCACGCCTCACGCCTGCCGAATAGCGGACCGGATGCACAAGTGAGTGACACAACGAAGTTGAATACCGGGCGAAAGCCCGGACAAAAAATATTATTAATTACTAATTACTAATTATTAATTAAAATGATGGCAGCCGTGCAGAGCAACGAGACCCGAAGGATACATCCGCACAAGTTCACCCTCTGGGTGGCGATCGGAAGTATTGTGATGATGTTTGCGGCATTGACAAGCGCTTATATCGTGAAGAAGAACCAGGCCAACTGGCTGGAGTTCGATCTGCCGCGGGTATTCTGGTATTCGAGTTTTACCATCCTGCTCAGCAGCGTAACGATGCACCTGGCATTGAAAGCGTTCAAGGCGCGGGAGATGGGGCGGTACCGGACGCTGATCACCGTTACGGCGGCCCTGGGCCTGCTGTTCATCACGCTGCAGTATTTCGGCTTCCGCGACCTGGAGCTGCGCAATATTGCGCTGACGGGGCCAAGGAGTAATTCGGCGGCATCTTTCCTGTTCGTGATCACCGGCCTGCATATGCTGCATGTGCTGGGCGGCGTGATCGCTTTGCTGGTGATCTTTATCAGGGCTTACTCGTCGAGGGTGAAAAATTACAGCGCGCTGCCTGTAGAGATGGCGGCCACTTACTGGCATTTTGTGGATGTTCTATGGATATACCTGTTCATCTTCTATAACTGGATCGGATAGGCAATAAAAACCGGCTTTTTATGCTGCTTTTTGCGGCGCAACCAATATTTTTGTAAACGAAATTTTTTGAACTGAATCATGGCAAGTACAACAGTTACCCCAACCAAAATGTGGAGCGGCGGAAAAAGCCCTTTCAATGTTGAATACGGCAAACTGATGATGTGGTATTTCCTGATGAGCGATGCTTTCACATTCGGGGCATTCCTGATCTCGTACGGTACCATCCGCTTCTCAACCAATGGCTGGCCCGACCCCAATAAGGTGTTCAAGAGCTATCCCTTTGCCGGCGAAAGTACTAATGCGCCACTGGTGTTTGTGAGTATCATGACCTTTATCCTGATCATCAGTTCGGTAACGATGGTACTGGCCGTTCATGCAGGTCATAAAATGGATAAAAGAGGCGTGGTGAAGAACCTGATCCTGACCATCCTCGGCGGTCTCGCATTCCTGAGCTGCCAGGCCTGGGAATGGACGCACCTGTACCATGAAGGCGCATGGTGGGGACACAATCCTTTCCCTAATGCCGATATGACCGCTTCGTCCACGAACTTTACTAATTACTTCTTTACGATCACCGGTTTTCACGGCTTCCATGTATTCTCGGGTGTGATCATCAATATCATTATGCTGATCATGACATTGACCGACAAGTTCGAAAAGCGCGGGCATTACCTGATGATCGAGAAAGCCGGATTGTACTGGCACTTTGTGGACCTGGTTTGGGTATTCGTATTTACCTGTTTTTACCTGATCTAGTTTAATTAACAACAAGCAAGAATTACTATGGAACATACAGCAACACACGAAGAGCATGCAGGCGGCGGCGTAAAGGAGATCATCAAGGTAACGGTTATCCTTTCTGTTTTAACGATCGTGGAACTGGCACTGGGTTTCTGGATGATGGGCATGCCGCACGACAGCGGGCTGCGTCTTGGTGTGAAAGGAGCGATCATTATCCTGATGATGGCCAAAGCATTTTACATCGTAGGTTATTTCATGCACCTGAAGCACGAGATCCGCAACCTCATCATGACCATCGTAGTGCCGCTGGCGCTGTTCATCTGGTTCATCGTTGCATTCCTGTACGACGGCAATTCTTTCCGTCACCTGCGCAATACCTATGAT
>JAFBAN010000144.1 GCA_019247775.1 Chitinophagaceae bacterium
TGGGGTCAGCACGCGCCGGATCATCGGAAGCGAACTGTTCGATGGCGGTGTACCTGCTCGATACGCTGCAGCAGGCGCCCGGCATGGATATCGCCGGTTATCTCTGGTTGCAGTCGGAACTGAAAGGAGTTGTCGAATCCCCTGCCTATTATTTTTCAGACGCGGCAGACGCAGCGGAAGCGGCCGATAACCTGATGCTGGTGCAGGGATGGCGGAGATTTAACTGGGATGAGGTGTTGCAGGATCAGCCTCGTATTCCCGATCACCTGCCGGAAACAGAAGGGCATTTTGTACAGGGGAAACTCGTTGAAAAGAACGGAGCCGTTCAACGTGCGGGTATTGCTGCCTATCTTTCCGTACCTGGCGAGCGGCCCTTGTTTACCGTGGCCAGCAGCGGCCCGCAGGGGGAACTGCGTTTCAATGTCAGGAATTTTTTCGGGGGTCACGAGATCGTGCTGCAGGCGGCCGACACCAATTACCGCGTGGATATCAGCAGCCCTTTTTTTGAAAGATACAGCAGCAACCGTATCCCTGTTTTTACACTGCCCTCATCCGTTGCCGGTCTGCTCGAAGCACACAGCGTTCAATCGCAGGTAGCGAGCACTTACTACGCCGCAAGGCAACAGAACTTCGGGTTACCTGCCGATATGGACACGTTGCCGTTTTATGGTATGCCTGATGACCGCTATTATCTCGATGATTATACCCGTTTTGTAACGATGGAAGAAGTGATGCGTGAATATATTGCCAATGTAAGGGTCAGAAAGTCAAATGATCATTTTTCCTACCAGGTCTGGAGCGCCGATTTCAAAGACCATTTTCAGGCCGATCCGCTGGTGCTGCTGGACGGGGTTCCGGTAAACGATCTCGATAAGCTGATGGCATTCGATCCGCTCAAGATCAGGCGGGCCGATGTGGTTACCCATCGCTTTGTGCAGAATAACCTGGTGCACAGCGGCATCGTCAGCTATCAGACCTACCAGGGAGATCTGGCTGGTTTTCCGCTTGCTTCCAATGCGCTTATTGTAGATTATGCCGGCATGCAGTTACCCCGCGAATTTTATTCTCCTGTTTACGAAACAGCAGCGCAGCAGAACAGCCGCCTGCCCGATATGCGCAACCTGTTGTATTGGTCGCCCGATATCAGAACAGTGAAGGGATCGGCTTCGCGGTCGTTCTATACCGCGGATATTCCGGGAACTTATATTGCCGTTGTGCAGGGAATGAATGCCGATGGCTTGAGCGGCTCCGCTTCAACCGTGTTTACCGTGAAATAAGATATCAGTGCGCGGATACCAGCTTCAGTCCCGCAATAGAAGCGATCAGTGTAGCAATAAAGAACAGCCTCCAGAAATCCGCAGGCTCCCGGAAGAACAGGATGCCGATGATCACCGTGCCCGCAGCGCCGATACCGGTCCATACCGCGTAAGCCGTACCCAGCGGTAATGTTTGGGTAGCTTTGTACAGGAGATACATGCTCAAACTCAGGCTCAGGAAAAAGCCCGCCATCCACCAGGCCACCGCATTGCCCTGCGCGGTTTTGGCTTTACCGAGACAGGTGGTGAAACCTACCTCAAACAATCCGGCGATGATGAGTAGTATCCAGTTCATATAAAAATTTTAGAATGATATAGTCGGTTAGATCAGACCAAGGATATTTTCCATCAGTTCATGCAACTGACCGGCAGTGGTCGGATCCGTGATCTGGCCATCGGCACTGATCTTTGTTTTCGGCGACTGGATCAGCAGGTTCGTAGCCGGCGAAAGGGTGGCGCCGATCGTTTTCATCACCAGTTGCAGTTCTTCATGTGCTTTCAATCCCGACAAAGAAGCCGTGATCAACGCAGCAGGTTTGTCGGACAGAATAACAGTTGAAACCATCCACTCCAGCGCATTTTTGAGACTGCCGGGCATGCTGAACACATATTCCGGTGTACAGATCAGCACCCCGTCTGCAGCGCCGATGAGTTCACGGAACCGCGCAACCTGCGGGGGCGGGGGATCGATATCCAGATCGGGATTGAAATGCGGCAGCTGATCCAGCTCTTCATAGATCGTTATCCGGGCCCGCTCCTTATACAGGCCGGCCAGGTGTTTCAGGATATGCAGGTTCACGGAGGCTTTACGGGTGCTGCCGCTGATAGCAAGTATGTTTTTCAGTTCAGACATGGTTACTTTTTTTTCTATCGCTGTGCAGACTGCTCACAGTTTTGAATAGCAGATAGCCGGTCAAGCCGCCGAGCGCGTTCAGTATCACATCATCGATATCCACCGAACGATAGAAGCCAAGCTGCCGGGAGATCCACTGGATCGATTCGATCATAACAGAAATGCTGAGGCAGATCAAAAATGCCCGCAGCCATCTGCGGTTGCGCCGGTCAGATAACGGCAATAAAATACCGAGCGGAATGAACAGCGCAATATTGCCGATAATATTCTGCATGGCAAACCCGACCATATGATCATTGTGAACGGCAAGGATTGCTGATAACTCGTGCCAGGTATTTTTTATTGGAACCAGGTTAAGTCCGCGGGTATGAACATTGTTGTAACGGGTAAAACGCAGCGGTACTATGGTGAAGGCGGCCAGGCAAACAAAATATGCGTACAGGAGGAACCAGTAAAACTCCTGGCGGACATGAAAAACATCTTCCTGTTTCCGGAGCGCGATCATCCTGTATAAAAACCAAAGCGGCAGACTGATGAGCAGGAGCAGGACAGCCGGCTTCAGAAAAGGGTTTAACATGCGCTAAATTAGGGCTTATCTTTCTTTGCCATCGACCACACATCATTACTGTAAATAAATTCAGGCGCGTTCGGCATACCCCCATATTTTCCGCCGGTCATATAGATCGCATTCTTAAAAACACAGGCAGCAATACCGCCCCGCGGCGACCAGGGCGCGTCGGACGATTCCCAATGCATGCCATCCTTGCTGCAATACACTTTGCTCGTAAACTGACCATTGCGGTTGCATCCGAGCAGCCAGATGCGGTCGTCGAATACCACCGCTGCATAACCAAAGATCTGCTGTCCCGGAACGATCGCATCTGCGATCTTAGTCCAGTGCAGTGCATCTGCAGAGCGCCAGACATCATTATTGAACAGGTAAACACTGTCGTGGAACACCACAAAGCGGCTGCCTTCTCTCGGGCCGGGATCATTTGCCGCCTGTTCCTGTTTCCAGTGTATAGCATCAGACGAACTCCAGGTATCGCCGAAAACATGCTGCCCGTCACTGCCGCCCATCATCCAGATCCTGTTGTGAAAGACAAAAAGACGATAGAAAAAACGATGCGGCAGGTTACTTGTTTCGGCAACGGTATCCCAATGTCGCAGATCGGTACTGCGCCGGATCACCGGTTGGAAGCTGTTGCGCTCGATATTGCCTTCAAAATGTCCGACCGAATACAGGGCGCCCTGGTATTCGGCATAATCAAGAAAGGCCATATTCCCAAGCGCATTGGGCAGTTGCGATCTTGTCCAGTGACTGCCATCGGTCGAAAACCAGTTGCCTTCAAAATGCAGGGCCCACAGAGTATCCCTAAGGTTAAGCAGGCGGAAATTATAGCTTTTCGGAAAGGGCGCGCTGTCGGTATGCCGGGTCCAGCCATATAGCCGGCCGATACTGTCCGTTGCAGCGGATGACCCGGGAATATGCTGATGCAATTGCTGACAGCCGGCGAGCAACAGCACCATTGAAATCAGGAGAAGTTTCATAACCGATGTATAATAGCTTAACCCAGTATCCCCGACACCCAATCGGAATGCAGGCTTATTTTCAGGAATGCAGCCAGTCCGATAAGTATACCCAATATACTTACGGCGCTTGCAAAATAGAACAGCCATCGTTTTTGCGTGAGCGAAGAAATGCCGAACATGGCGATCGCAATGGTAAGCAGGGCATCGGTCATATCGAACTGGTCGTCGAAGACATTGATATCCTCGTATTCTTTCTGGTATCCTTCCGCCTGTTTTTTGATCTCCGCCTTCTCGGTCTCATAGCGTTTGATCGCCGATTCATATTTGTTGATCAGCGAATCAGGTCCTTTGTTCGCTCTCAGCAGCTCGAGCGCATTTTCGGCGATGGCCTGCTTGGTGCTTTTAGCCTGGAAATAGGACCAGGCATCGATGCCATGTGCCTGGGCCTGCGACATGGCCTGTACGATATTGCCATCCTTTACATTGCACAACGCCATGAACGTGGCTGTAATAGCCACCATCACGGCTACGCGCGCATTGATCTTTGATTTACGCGCCTGTTCAACGGATTCCTGTATGGTCTCATCGAGTTCGCTCATGGTCTTGTTTTGTGATCAGCAAATATCGTTCAGCCTGAGGTATTGCAGCAGCATGATCGTCTTTCCGTCTTTGATCTCCCCGGTGCCGATCATCTGCATGGCTTTTTCCATCGGCAATTCCAGTACTTCGATGTCCTCACTTTCTTCTTCCAGTCCGCCGCCTTCATTTACTTTCATGCTGCGATCATAACGGGCGATAAAAAAATAGAGGATCTCGGTTACCGATCCCGGCGACATATATGCTTCGAACACCTTGCGCACATCTTTGATCCGGTAACCCGTCTCTTCCTCGGTTTCGCGGCGGATGCAGTCTTCCGGATTGTCTTTATCGAGCAGGCCCGCACAGGCTTCTATCAGCATGCCATCCGGGTTGCCATTGATAAAACTCGGCAGCCTGAACTGACGGGTCAGGATCACCGACCTGCTCTCCTTATTGTAAAGCAGGATGGTAGCGCCATTGCCCCGGTCATATACTTCCCGGGTCTGGGTCTGACGAACTCCTTTCTTCTCAAAAGAATAGTCGATCTTCTTCAGCGTATACCAGTTGTCCGAAAGTATTTCAGTGTGCAGTAACTGTACATTTTTCATACCCAAAATTAATGAACCTTGTTGCGCAGGTCCTGCTTTTTTGCTGTGCGGTAATTGAAAAATCGATCCAGGGAACGGGGATCGGTGAGCAGGGTATGACCCGCATTCACAAACATGGGCCTGTTATTGGTACCTGCAAGCTTTCCGTTTACCTGCTCTTTCCCGGTCTGTGCCGACCAGGAACCTAAATTTTTAATTCCATCGATATTGAAACCGTCTGATAACGACCACCAGTTATTGTTCAGGAACACGTCCCTGCCCACGATATCCCTGCCCAGGATCAGCTGCCGGCTTGCGATGAAATTGTTATCATGGAACCGGAAGCCGCTGTGCTCGCTCTCGGTTTCGTAGGAGATCGCCGCGGCTTTTTCGTTGTAAATGATATTATGATGAAAATCGAGATCACGCAGCTGCAGGGGATCGCGTGAATTGTTCCAGATAAAAACTCCGGCGCCGGCAGGGGAGACCGCGCCATCGTTTTCACTGATATTGTAACTGATCTCATTGTCATGCCAGGGCGCCGCACCTGCATACTGAAAAATGCCAAAGCCGCTGCCCTGGTTATCGTATGAAAGACAGTGATGGATCACCGAGTGAGTAATACCGCCATCCAGGTCAAATCCGCCGCCATCGCCTCCGCCAACGGAAGTCTTATTGCGGTAGGAGATGCAGTAGCGGATGGTTACACTATCCGATTCATAGGCCCAGATCCCAACCGGGCCGTTGCCCTTTCGCGGCATATCCCAGCCATTGTTTGTTGCGGCGCAATATTCGATCAACAGGTCCCTGCAGTAACCGGCCACAATGCCGTTGCCGCTATGATTGGTGAGATTGGAAGGATCGCCCGGATTATTCTCTGCACGACAATCTCCGACATAGATATGGGCCGCATCCCGCTTTCCGTATTCGCCTTCGATGGAAATACCGGCATAGCCATTGTCTGCTGCAAACACATGGCTGATGCGCAAATTGGATGAAGCCTGTGCTGCCAGTCCCGCTTTCTGAAACCCGCGAACCCCAACTCCATTTACGGTGATATGTCTGCAGCCGGCGATGACCAGACCGCTCTCTGTATTCCCATTCTTTCTCCCGGAACCTTCGAGCAGCAGATCGGAGATCCGGATAAAACGATTCTGGTAAAGGCGAATGGCAGCCCTGTTGCCGGAGCGGATCAAAGCTTTGCCTGATCCGTATGATGAAATGCTGATGGGTAAGCCGGCGGATCCATGAATGCCGGAATCCAGCTGAATGGAACCGTCGAATACCTGGCCGCCTTTCAGCAGCACCCGGTCGCCGGCTTTCAGTTGCAGCAGTTTTAGCCGCGACAGCGTTTTCCAGGGAGTTTCTTTGGTTCCGTCGGCGCCATCGTTGCCCGTAGTATCGATATAAAAATTGCGGCCTCCGTTATGTTGCGGAAAGGCGGCTTCCGAAGCGCCCAGTACAATTAGGAACAGCAGCCCGATGCGCATAGACCTGAATTGGATTGATCAAAACTTTATTCCGGATGCAGCCAGCTCACTTTCTGTTCGGCCCGATGATCCTGGCTGATGATATCTTTATACAGTTCCGGCCTTCTCGCTTTTAAATAACGATGGCCGCCGGCAAGGGTTAATTTCTCAGGCTCCAGCGTTGCGATCACGAACGAATCATCGAAACTCCGGCATTCTGCCAGCACATCTCCATACGGATCGATGATCATCGAGCAGCCATTCTTCAACTGATCGTCATCCATACCAATAGGGTTTGAAAAAACCGCATACACGGCATTGTCGTAAGCCCGTGCCGGCAACCATTTCATCAGCCAGCTGCGGCCTTTCGATCCGTCGAATTCCCTGCGCAAAGCTTCGGGGTCATTCTCCCGGTTCAGCCATAAAGCCGGGTCAACGAAACCCGCGCCGGGCCGGGTAGAGGGGGTACACATCGTTACATGCGGCATGAAAACGATATCGGCCCCCAGCAATTTGGTGGCCCGTACATTCTCGATAATATTATTGTCGTAACAGATCAGGATACTGCAGGTCCAGCCATGCAGTTCAAATATGCAGTACTCATTTCCCGGGATAAGGCTTGGATGAATGAAGGGATGAAGTTTCCTGAATTTCGCCACCAGTCCGGTCCCGTTCACGCATACGTAAGCTTTGTATAATTTGTTGTCCGCGTCTTTCTCAAATAACCCGGCGAGGATGGTTATCCTGTTTTTGGCAGCGATGGCGATCAGTTGCTGCACGCTTTCGCCATCCGGTATGGGTTCTGCCAGGTCTGTCAGCTGTTGAAGGGTAAGATTACGTGCAAAAGAGTAACCGGTAACAGAACATTCATGGAAGGCGATCACCTGCGCGCCGCGCTCAGCCGCCTGCGCCGACAGCCTGTCTATCACCGACAGGTTATACGCTTTATCCCCGCTCCGGTTCTCGAACTGTGCGGTGGCTACATTCAATGTATTCATAGGCTTTCCCATATCTGCTCATTATTTCTGCGCAGACTCGGGCATCAACACCAGTCTCGCAAAATTCTGTTCATTAAAATAAGTATTAGCGATAGCCTTGCTTCTTTCAACAGTGAACTCCCTGAAATTCTTACCCGCATCGAGTATGGCAAGCGGGTCGTTATTGCGGAAGAACTGTTGCTCCAGCCTGAACCGCCAGTATGAATTCTCTTTTACATCATTCTCGAGTGCCCTGGTCTGCTCGGCTACCACTTTATCGATATTTACCTGCGCCACTCCATTGGCTTTGGTGTTGGCTATTTCTTCCATCACCAGTCCGATCAGTTTGTCCACATTCTCCGGCGCACAGCCGAACTGGATGCCGATACTGTAACTCCCCACCGGCTCGCGGTTGAGACCGCCACCCACATTTACGCCATACACCCCGCCCGCATCTTCGCGCAGCAGCTCGCGCAGCCGGATGCTGAGCGCCCTGCAAAGCTGGTTCAGCTGGCGATCGTCGCGTTCATTGTAGCCGGCATCGCCGGTAAAGAAAAGACGTACGCTCGCTTTGTTCTCCTTGCCCTTGTAAAATGTTTTACTGATGCGGCCGGCCGGGTACCGGATACCCACATCCCGGTACGTTTCTTTTTTCGCCTGCCCGGGCAGGGAAGCGATGTATTTCTCCACCAGCGGCCTGATGCTGTCGTTGCTGAAGTTACCGACAAAACAAAAATAAAAATCGCCGGCATTCGCGTAGCGCTGTTTATAAATTTCGAATGCGCGGTCAAGATCCAGTTTTGCAAGACTGGCCATGCTCACCGGCTTGCGCCTGGGATGATAATTGCCCATGATATAGCTTACCGAATCACCGAATACCGCCGCCGGATCTTTGTCGCGGTTTTCCAGCTGCGATCTGATCTGTTGCTTTACCACCTGGAACATTTCCGGGTCTTTACGCGGCGCGGCGAAAGTTCCGTACAATAGTTCGAAAGCAGTTGCCAGATCGCGGGTGGTGCTTCTTCCATTCACGCCTTCCATGTAGGCGGCAATGGAAGGCGATACAAAACAGTTCTTGCCGCTCAGCGCTTTCTGCAGGCTCTGGATATCCATCGTGCCCATGCCGCCAACGGAGATAAGCATTGCCGCATTGGCTGCGTTCTGGTAATCGTTGTCGTTGTACAATGAACTTCCGCCCCAGCTGATGGCTGAGAATTCGATCTCGTCGTTTTTGAAATGCGTGGGTTTGAGGATCACATGCGCTCCGTTTGAAAGCGTCCATTCAGCAGTGCCAATCGCCTCATAATTTTTTTCGGAAACGATTTTTCCTGCCACAGGTTCAACGGGCAGGATGGGACTCTTGCTCACTTTATCTACATAATGCTGCAGTTTCGGCGGCGCTTTATCCAGCTGCGCCAGGATGCCGGAGGCAGAAGGCAGGTTCTGTTTTTCTTTATCCGGCGCCATGATCACTACCGCTCTGTTACCGGTTGTGATCCACTGGCCGATCAGGTTATTCACTTCCTCCAGCTTAATGCCGGGCAGGAATTGCTGGTGCAACCGGTACTCGTAAGCCATTCCCGGAATGGCCTCGCCCTTGAGATAATGCTGGATCAGTTCCTGCACGAGCTCTGCAGATTTTGTTTTATCCCGTTCCTGGTATTCATTATCAACCCTTGCCATTACATTCTTCTTCGCCCGCTCGAGTTCCGCCTGCTGAAAACCATATTGCCTTACCCGCTCGTTCTCCGTTAGTAAAGTCTGGATGGATGCGCTGATGTCCTTGCCGCTTTTGGCAACGGCCAGCAGACTGAATGCATCATTGTCGCCCATAAAACCGCCGTAACTGCTGTTGCCGAACAGGAAAGGCGCATCCGGTTTCTGGGCGATCTCGTCCAGGCGGCTGCTCATCATCTGGTTGAACAGGTCGCGCACCATATCTGCACGGTATTGCTGTTCTGTTTTGATAGCAGGCAGTTCGGGCCGGGTGTAGTAGATCTGAACGATATTGTACGATTGCTCAGGATCGGTAAGCACTGCTATCCTGGTATCGGGATGGGAGGGGATGGAATAACGTGTTCTTTTTTTGGGATTAACAGCCGCCGGGATACTCTCAAAATGCGCTTTGATCATCCGCTCCGTTTCCGCCGCGTCCACATCGCCTACCACGATCACCGCCTGCAGATCGGGACGATACCAGTCGCGGTAAAATGAACTGATGGTCTGATGATGCGCCGTATCGATATTGGCCTTGGTGCCGATCGGTAATCGTTTTGCATATTGCGAACCTTTGAGCAGGATCGGAAAATATTTATCCCGCAGCCTTGCATCCGCTCCACGTCCCAGCCGCCATTCTTCCACGATCACGCCGCGTTCCTTCTCTATCTCCTCGCCATCGAAGCTTAGTCCATGCGCCCAGTCTTCCAGGATCTGCAAACCCTGCAGGTATACCTGCGGACTATCGGTAGGCACCTGCAATTCGTAAACGGTTTCGTCGAAGGAAGTATAGGCGTTGAGATCGGCGCCGAAGTTCACACCGCTTTTCTCGAGAAAGTTCACCAGCTCATTTTTTTTGAAATGCGTGGTTCCGTTGAAAGCCATATGCTCCACAAAATGCGCAAGCCCTACCTGTTTATCCGTTTCGAGCACCGAACCCGCATTCACCACCAGCCGAAGCTCGGCGCGGTTCTTCGGTTCTTCGTTGTGCCGGATATAATACGTGAGCCCGTTGGCAAGCCTGCCGGTCTTTACATCGGGATTAACGGGCAATAGTTTATCGGGCTTGTTTTGTGCATGTACAGCACTGAAGCTGACCCATACCAAGGCTAACAGGCAGATCCTTTGCATAGCTGAGAAATGAATTCTCAAGATAACGGGATTTTAATAGCGGTTACCTGTTATTTGATGAAATAATGAAAGCCGGCTCACTGTTTACCGCAGACTGAAACCAAGACTGCTGATCAGTTCGGCCGGCAGCTTCGGTAATTTCTTTCGTTCGATCAGGTAGGTAGAAAGCCCCGACAGGTCGCGGTACACATAGTGTTTGTTCAGCGCACCTTCGAGATACCCTGATCCTGAAGTATTGCCGGTGCCCACCCGCATCCCGATCATGCGCCTCACCATCACCAGGTGTTTGTGACGCCAGTTGCTCATCAGGTGGTCGATCTCGATCAGCGCATCCAATATCTGGTACGAGGTCTGGAACACCGGAAAATCACGGTACAGCATGATGAACAGGGCTGCGCGCAGGGCGGCAGGGGAGAAGTTACTGCGCAGTTGCTCCAGTTGCTCCGGCGTATAACCGGCAGGCGGCTGTTCGAAAAAAACATAATCGAAATCGTGGATCTTGTTCTTTTCGCGTTCGGTGAGGCCTGACTGGTAAATATGGCGGTAATCATTCCAGAACGGGTGCCCTGCCGGTGATGATGGCGCTCCGGTGGTGTACTGCCGCCAGTATTCTTCTTTAAAGAAAGGCATGCGTTCGAGCCAGCGGTTGATCAGCTGCACCAGGCTCTGGTCGTTCTCCGTTTCGCTGATGGTTTCATAATCCTGTTTGGTGAAGCCGCCTTCGTTGGTGCGTTTGTAGTAATCCTGCTGGTGTCGTTTATCCAGCTGCAGGCCCAGCCGGGCTTCTATCAGCCTGAACTGCTTGCTCTGGAAACCCGAAGAGGGCGTCAGCAGGTTGCGGAATTCCAGGAAATCCAGCGGGGTCATGGTATCCAGGATATGGACCTGCTGGTTCAGCAATTGCATGATCTGTATCACCCGGCTCAGACGATGGCGCACCAGGTTAAGGTCTTCGGAGTTGTCGTTGATATGTTCCTGCGAGAATACTTTCATCGCATAATCCAGCTCGAAAAGGATCTGTCTGAACCAGAGTTCGTAGGCCTGGTGGATGATAATGAACAGCATTTCATCATGCGCGGGCTCATTGCCTGGTTCGAAACTCACGGGGTGCTGCGCGTCGAGTACTTTTTCTAACTGGAGATAGCTGGAGTAATATCGGTTGGTCGGATTCATGGATCAGTCGTTAGGGCGCAAAAATACTCCCTCGGCACTTACCGGGAGCAGGACCGGCGCTTTTGTGTATTGTCTACACATTTTCCTAACTTCCCTGTTCAAACCCGACTGCCATGTCATTCAAACACTGCCTGCCCGTACTGGTCTTACTGGCATTTACAGCCTGCAAAACAAATACAACCACCACCAATCCTGCTACAGGCGACACCGCTGCCATCGACGGCCACCCGGCCTGGATCATGCAGGGCAATATTTATGAAGTGAATACCAGGCAGTATACCGCAGAGGGAACTTTCAAAGCATTTGCGCAGCATCTCGACAGACTGAAAGACATGGGTGTGCAGACGCTCTGGTTCATGCCCATCAATCCCATCAGCAAAACAGACCGCAAGGGCACGCTGGGCAGCTATTATGCGGTATCCGATTACACTGCTGTTAACCCGGAATACGGTACCATGGACGACTGGAAAGCGCTGGTAAAACAGGCCCACGATAAAGGGTTTAAAGTGATCATCGACTGGGTGCCCAATCATACCGGGGCGGATCATTACTGGCTGCGGAAGCATCCGGATTTTTATGTGAAGGATAGTTCGGGCAAACCGGTATCCCAATTCGACTGGACCGATACCCGTAAACTCAATTTCAACAATGCCGAGCTGAGGGATACGATGATCAGCCAGATGAAATTCTGGGTAACGGAAACCGGTATCGACGGATTCCGTTGTGATTACGCGGTAGGGCCAAACCTGGCTTTCTGGAAAGATTGCGTTGCGCAGTTGAAGGGAATGAAGAATTTATTTATGCTCGCCGAAACGGATAGTGCCTGGCTGCACCATGCCAGTTTCGATGCCACTTACGGCTGGCCCGAATTCAATATGATGAAAAAGATCGCAGCCGGGCAGCGCAAAGCTTCTGCGTTCGACAGTGTGTTGCGTTTTACCGACAGCACGCTTCCGGCCAATGCGCTGCGTCTCCTGTTCACCAGCAATCATGATGAGAACAGCTGGAACAAAGCCGATTTCCAGACCATGCCCGGCGAGTCGCATACGCCTTTTGCGGTGCTTACGCAGACCATGAAGCGCAGCATCCCGCTGATCTACAGCGGGCAGGAGGAGCCTGTGCTGAGGGCCATCCCATTCTTTGAGAAGGACACGATACGCTGGAGCAAATTCGAAAGAGCGCCGTTGTACAAACAGCTGTTACATTTAAGGAATACCAATCCTGCACTTGCCGCCAATGCAGCGTTCAGCAAACTGCAAACGAATAACGACGATCATATTTACGCCTTCTATCGCCGTTCGGGTGAACATACTGTGCTGGTGATACTGAACCTGAGCAACAGCCCGCAGACCGCGACCCTCAATGCGCAGGACCTGTCCGTGCTCGGCGACGCAAAGGCTTACACCAGCCTGAACGGCGATGCAACCGTATTAAGCCAAACCTTCAATCTCAAACCCTGGGGCTGGACGGTGCTTAGTAAATAATCTCTGTGAACCTCCGTGTATTCCGTGCCTCTGTGGTGAAAAACGACTGATGTTTCAGAGGGTAACAGAGACGCTGAGGCTTTACCACAGAGGCACGGAATACACGGAGGTGCACCGAGAAGATCCGATAGGACAGGATTTTCGTATTTAATGTTGCAGAACCCCGCTGTTCTGAGTATTTTGTTCCCATAAAGCTGCTTATGCCCGTCAGGATCGTAGAAAAACACAAACTGGCCACACGCTGGATGCACTGGATCAATTTTCCGGTGCTCACCATCATGATCTGGAGCGGGATGCTGATCTACTGGGCCAACGACGTGTACAATGTCCGGCTCGGCGGAAAAGTGATCGTCCGTTTTTTCCCTGAATGGTTTTACAAAGCGCTGCATATCCAGCATCGCCTGGCTGAGGGGATGGCTTTTCATTTCGTGTTCATGTGGATCTTCATCATCAATGGTATTCTCTACATCGCCTATACATTGGTTTCGGGCGAGTGGCGCTACCTGTTCCCCGACCGGAAAGCGTTCCGCGAAGCATGGCAGGTGGTATTGCACGACCTGCATATCCGTAAAACGGCTCCGCCGCAACTGAAGTACAATGCTGCGCAGCGAATCGCCTATACCATGATCATTGTAATGGGAATAGGTTCTGTGATCACCGGCTTCGCCATTTATAAACCGGTACAGGTACAATGGGTCATGATCCTCTGCGGAGGCTATGAAGCAGCGCGCGTGGAGCATTTTTTACTGACGCTGGGGTATGTGCTGTTCTTTCTGATCCATCTTCTCCAGGTCATCAAAGCAGGCTGGAATAATTTCCGGGCCATGGTAGCAGGTTTTGAAGTAATTAAAGAAAAGGACGGATCTCAAAATCAATCGCTATGAAAGAATTCGTGGTGGACGATAAGACCGCTAAAAAATACCGGCGTAAAAGCCTGATCGCTTTCATTATTTTCTTTGCGCTGCTGGCATTGGGCTGGACGGGCTGGAAATACCTGAACAATGCCCCCCGCGATGGCGGTATCCGCGGCGGGTTGCAAAAGCCGCTGCGGCAGGTACTTGATCTTAATGAGGAAGTGTATAGCGGACTGTTCAGTTCCAAACGGCTGGTAAAAGAATATCCCAGGTCCAAAGCCGCGCCAAGGGCAAGGGTGAATGGGGATGTGGGACTGGATCCATCGCTTTTCGACTCGGCCTCCTGGCGGTTGCAGATCCTGCGGGCGAATGGCGATACGCTGTCGCTGACGCTGGACGATATCAAGCAGCTTCCGCGCTACGATGTTGTTTTCAATTTCAAATGCATCGAAGGCTGGAGCCAGATCACCTGGTGGAGCGGGGCGCGTTTCTCCGATCTCATCAAAAAATACCATCTCGAAAAAGAAGCCGGGATGAAATATGTGGGTATGGCTACTCCGGATGAAGAATATTATGTGGGTATCGATATGCCCAGCATCATGCAGCCGCAAACCATACTTTGTTACCAGCTCAATGCACAGCCGCTGCCGATGAACCAGGGATATCCCTTGCGGCTGATCATCCCTGTCAAATACGGCGTCAAGCACCTCAAGCGCATCGGCACCATCAGTTTCTCCAACACCAGGCCCCCGGATTACTGGGCAGAGCGGGGGTATGACTATTACACGGGACTGTAGGATTTCGGAATTTGGAATTTCGAAATTTTGAAATCGAGCAGCCCTCTTTAGCTCTTTTGCTCTTTTCGCTCTTAGCGAAACCTTTACCAGAATAGCAGGCAGACTGAATCTATTGGCAGTTTCCACAAAAGAAAAACGGAGTGAAGAAGATAAAAAGCCGTTCCATCTTCTTCCTTGTTTCCCTTCGTTCTTCTTTTATTTCAAAATTCCAAAATATCTTTACCCCCATGAACCGGACCCAGCTCGTCAGCACGATCAGACAGAAAAAAACCTATCTCTGCGTTGGACTCGATACCGATATCACAAAGATCCCTATTCACCTGCTTTCCGAACCTGATCCTGTGTTCAGCTTCAATAAAGCCATCATCGACGCAACAAAGGACCACTGCGTGGCGTATAAGATCAATACCGCTTTTTATGAATCACGCGGATTGAAGGGGTGGGAGAGTATGGAGCGGACGGTGCGCTATATTCCCGACACGCATTTCCGGATCGCAGACGCCAAGCGCGGCGATATCGGAAATACTTCGGCGCAATATGCCAAAACATTTTTCGAAATACTTCCATTCGATGCGGTAACCGTTGCGCCTTATATGGGCGAGGACAGTGTGCGGCCTTTTCTTGAATACCCCGATAAATGGACCATTGTACTCGCGCTCACATCCAACACCGGCAGCAAGGATTTTCAGCAGCTCGGCATGGCTGAAGGTGATTGTTTGTATGAACGCGTACTTGAGACCACCGCGTCCTGGGGCAGTACTAAGAACCTGATGTTTGTAGTTGGGGCCACCAAAACAACAGAGCTGGAACATATCCGCACCATCATCCCCGATCATTTCCTGCTGGTGCCCGGTGTGGGTGCACAGGGCGGTAGCCTTAAAGAAGTATCCGCATCAGGAATGAACAAGGATTGCGGACTGCTGATCAACGCCAGCCGCGCCATCATTTTTGCGGACGATACTGAAAAGTTCGCCAAAAAAGCTGCTGCTGTTGCCGCTGCTTATTCGGCAGAAATGGCTGCTTATCTTCACTGACCACCACCATTACCTGAAACGATCGAGATGAAAAGAAGACAATTCCTGCAGCAGACTTCCCTGTCGGCTGCAGCGCTCACGGTAGCCGGAATAACTCCGGCAGCTGCCAGAAAACCGAAAAGCTTTCGCATGGCTTTTATGTCTGACGTGCATGTTAAACCAACAGCCGTTGCCGAAGAAGGCATGCGCGGCGCATTCCGTCATGTGAATGCATTGAAGCCGTCCGTCGACTTTATTATGAATGGGGGAGATGCCATTATGGATGCGTTGAATGCAAGCAAGGAAAAAGTACAACTGCAATGGGATGTCTGGAACCGCGTGCTGCAGGCCGAGAACCGCTTGCCCATACATCACTGTATCGGCAACCACGATGCCTGGGGCTGGCAGATGACCGATCCTGCGGTAAAATCGGACCCGCTTTACGATAAAGCCTGGGTATTGCAGCAGCATAAGATGCCCGGGCGTTATTACAGCTTCGAACACAAGGGCTGGAAGTTCATCGTGCTGGACAGTCCGCACGAGAACAATGGCGGATATATTGCCCGGATCGATGAGGAGCAGTTCGGCTGGCTGGAGAATGAATTAAAGCAAACAGATAGCGCCAGGCATATCTGTATTGTTTCACATATCCCGATTGTTTCTTTCTGCGCCGCCGTGTTTTACGACAAGAACGAACCCAATGGCGACTGGAAAATATCGCGAGCCTTATTGCATGTGGATTCAAGAAGGATCACGGATATGTTCCGCAATTATCAGAACATCCGCTGCTGTTTAAGCGGGCATATCCATCTGCAGGATCATGTAGATTATCGCGGTATTCCTTACTACTGCAACGGCGCCATCAGCGGCGACTGGTGGAACGGTCCCTTCAAAGGGTTTGATCCCGCTTATGCATTGTTCGAGTTTAGGGACGATGGCTCTGTGCAGCGCACGATGGTTACTTATGGGTCTGCTGCCTGATGATATTCGCCAGTTTTTCAGCCCAGGCTGCATACGCTTTGGCTGAATAATGCAGCTGGTCTGCGGCCAGCAGGCTGTTGTCTTTTTTAGCCCTGCGGGTATCGTCGGTAATATCGATAAAATGCACCCCGCCGGCTTTCGCCGCCGCCTCGCAGATACCGTTGAATTGATCGATCTGAGCGCTGATGGACTTGCTATCTTTTTTTGCCGCGAAAGGCGTTGTGCCCCAGTCGGGAATGGAAAGAACGATCACCTGTTTGGGATGTTCCCCGCTTAAATGGATCGCTTTCCGCAGCAGGAATTCGAAATCGGTTTTGAATTCTTCAGCTGCCAGGCCACGATACTGGTTATTGACCCCGATCAGCAGACTCACAAAATCATAGGAATCGTTCAGCTGGGTGTGCAGGATATGTTCCGCTAATTCAAAACTCGTCCAACCTGTTTTCGCCACCACTTCCGGCGCATTCATCGCCAGCCCCGCCTTCCGCAGCAACTGTACGGCCTGGTATGGAAAACTTTCATGCAACGGAACAGATTCCCCGATCGTATAAGAATCACCCAATGCCAGATAAGAATAGTGGTGCTTTGACATAAGATTTCTGATTTCCGGTTTCAAATTT
>JAFBAN010000188.1 GCA_019247775.1 Chitinophagaceae bacterium
ACCGGTTCTCGGATCAGCTTGCACTATCCGGGTGTTATGTTAACACCAGTTATATCGATGCTATTGCGTCTCTGGGTATCCGTGCATTCCGTTTCCCGGTACTCTGGGAACAACACCAGCGTGAAAAAAATCAGGAGATAGATTTTAGCTGGGCCCGGGCGCAGCTTGAACAGATCCGGTTGCACGGCATTCAACCGATTGTTGGATTGGTGCACCATGGCAGCGGACCCGCTTTTACCGCGCTGCATCGCAAAGATTTTGCGGTGCAACTGGCCGGGTACGCCCGTAAAGTTGCGGAGCAGTTCCCGTGGATAGAATATTATACGCCGGTGAATGAGCCGCTGACAACCGCGAGGTTCAGCGGTCTTTATGGCTTATGGTATCCGCACCGGCGTAATGCCAAAGCATTCCTGACCATGCTGCTGCACCAGCTGAAAGGAGTAGTGCTCAGCATGGAGGCGATCCGCGAGATCAATCCCAGGGCAAAACTGGTGCAGACCGAAGACCTGGCCAAGGTGCACAGCACTCCCTTATTGCGTTACCAGCGCGATTTCGAGAACCGGCGTCGCTGGCTCACTTACGATATACTTTGCGGGAACCTCAACAGCCGGCATCCACTCTGGAAATACATGCGTAAGGCCGGGATCAGTAAAGAAGAGTTGCAATTCTTTCAGCAGCATCCCTGTCCGCCCGATATCGTTGGTCTGAACTACTATATTACTTCGGAGCGGTACCTCGACGAGAACCGGGATCTATACCCCGCGTATACCCATGGCGGCAATGGTCTCCATCGCTATGCAGATGTGGAAGCAGTGCGGGTAACCGCGCGCACCGGCATCCGGCGCCTGTTGGGCGAAGCCTGGGACCGTTACAAACTTCCCATTGCACTAACAGAAGTGCATCTGAACTGTACCCGGGAGGAACAACTGCGCTGGCTGGCAGAAATCTGGGATGAGGCCCGGGCCGCTATCCGCGATGGTGTGAACCTGAAAGCAGTAACGGCCTGGTCGATGCTGGGAGCTTACAACTGGAACAGTTTGCTCACGCGCGACGAGGGGCACTATGAGCCGGGCGTATTCGACCATCGTGATAAAATGCTGCGTAAGACCGCGCTGGCCAAAATGGTGCGATCGCTCGCCACCGGAAAAAGCTATGAGCATCCGTTGCTGCAGGAAAAAGGATGGTGGCATCACGACCAGCGCCTCTTGTACAAACCTGCTGTTACTGCCGCGGCATTGCGCAATATCAAAACCCCGCCCTTGCTGATCATGGGAAAAAGCGGTACACTGGGATCTGCTTTTGCGCGGATCTGCGAAAAACGACGGATACCTTATGTGACTGTATCGAGACAGGACGCGGATATGCTGAACGATCAGGACCTGGAAAGGGTCATCAACCTATGGAAGCCATGGGCGGTTGTGAATGCAACGGGTTATGTGCGGGTGGATGAAGCGGAATCTGACAGCAGGACTTGTTTCGACGTAAATGCTATTGCACCTTCCCTGATGGCTTGGCTATGCAGGGAGCACAGCATTCCATTCATGAGTTTTTCTTCCGACCTCGTGTTCGACGGCAATAAGCACCTGCCTTATGTGGAAACGGATGATATGTATCCCCTGAACGTATACGGAAAAAGCAAGGCAGAAGGCGAGCGGCTGATCCGTGAAGCCTATCCGGCAGCGCTGATCATTCGTACCAGCGCATTTTTCGGACCATGGGATCGCTACAACTTTGCACATCTTTTGCAGCAGGCACTGCAGGCCGGGAATCCCTTTGAAGTGGTGGAAGGTATGAAGGTGTCGCCAACCTATGTGCCTGACCTGGTAAATGCCTCGCTGGACCTGCTGATCGATGAAGAAAAAGGCATCTGGCATCTGAGCAATGATGGAGATATCAGTTGGGTTGATTTTGCGAATGAGATCGCTTCGAGAGCGAAGCTGCCAAAAAGAACATTGCAGATCAAACCGGCGGAAGAAATGCCCTGGAAAGCGCAGCGGCCGGTTTACAGTGTATTGCAAAGCGGGAAGGGAATGAAACTGCCCGTTTTTCACAATGCACTCGATCGGTATTTCCACGAAAAAGTTGCTTAAATCTTAATTATGCCAGGTACGAAGTTCATGTTCACCACAGGAATAGAAAACAGTTATCCCAATATCATATTGCCGGATGGAACCATCAAACGGGTAGATGAGATGGAGAAGACCGGTCATTATAAACACTGGCGCACGGATTTCGGTTTGCTGGACGAGATGGGTATCGAGTTCCTGCGCTACGGGCCGCCCTATTTCAGCACGCATACCGGACCAGGCCAGTACAACTGGGATTTTACCGATGATACCTTCCATGCACTGCAGGAATTGAATATCACGCCTATCGTAGACCTCTGTCATTTTGGGGTTCCGGACTGGATGGGAGATTTCCAGAACCCGGATTTTCCCTATTACTTCGCAGAATATGCACGGGCATTCGCGCAGCGTTTTCCCTACCTGCAGCTGTATACTCCGGTGAATGAAATATTCATCGCTGCCATGTTCTCTGCACAGTATGGCTGGTGGAATGAGCGGCTGCAATCCGACAGGGCGTTTGTAACTGCTTTGAAACATATCGCCAAAGCCAATGTGATGGCGATGCACGCCATTCTTTCAGTGCGGCCCGATGCAACTTTTATCCAGAGCGAATCATCGGAGTATTTTCACGCTACCGACCCGGAGGCGGTGCCGCTGGCCAGGTTCCTTAACCAGAAACGTTTTTTATCGCTGGACCTCACTTATGGTTATCCGCTTACGGTGGCCATGTATGAATACCTGCTCTCGAACGGCATGACGAAAGAGGAATACCAATGGTTCCACGAAAACCAGATCAAGGCCCGCTGCGTGATGGGCAATGATTATTATGTAACCAATGAACACCTCGTACATCCCGACGGGTCTACACAGGCTTCCGGCGAGATATTCGGGTATTATGTGATCACCAACCAGTACTACAAACGGTACAAGCTGCCGATCATGCATACGGAAACGAATATCAAAATGCCCGCATGCAAAGAATGGCTGATCAAACAATGGGCGAATGTGCACCGGCTGAAACACGACGGGGTACCGGTGATCGGGTTTACCTGGTATAGCCTGCTGCACCAGGTAGACTGGGACTCAGCCCTCCGCAACGACGCCGGCAATGTGAACGAACTTGGCCTGTATGATCTGGACCGGAAAATAACGCCGGTGGGAGAAGCATATAAACAACTGATCAGATCCTGGAAAGATATTATCGTGGAAGAAAGTTATGGACTCATCTTCCATAACTGGTAATAAAAAAGCCGGTCGCGTATTGCTGATACCGGCCGGCTTTTTTGTTAGTTGAACTGACTATCTCACAAAAACCTGTGGGTCTTTGATGATATCAGCAGTGAATGTGGAGAACAGGTCGTGTGCCCCGATCCTTTCTTCAGTATTTTCCCGGGCTTCCATATGGGCGTCGGATGGATGTTCAGGGAATACAGTGAATGCTGCCCTGAATTTGCCCAAACGTGAATTTTTTTCCACAAGTCGGATCATTTTCCTCGAAATTTTACGTAAAGCCATGATTTTTGATTTATTGGTAACGGTAATACGGTATAAGGTGAGAAAATGATGCCAAAAATCAGTTCCCCATTTTAGTGTCGTTTTCTGCTGTTGAAATTTGTAAGCCGTTCGGGTCGCGAAGTTGTTTCGCTAAGAGTGGATAAGAGCAAAGGAGTGGACAGTAGAGATCTCTCCTTGGCTCTTTCACTCCTTTGACCTCTTAGCGAAACCCTGCTTTGAATTTCGGAATGTTGCATTGCGTGAGCGTTTCGCTAAAAGAGGAACGAAGTGAAGAAGGAAAGAAGGATCATGCTCAATCCCTCCTTATCTTTTTTGCTTCTTTAACCTCTTACCGAAACCCTGTTTTGAATTTCGGACTTTTGTAGTGCGCGAGCGTTTCGCTAAAAGAGGAACGAAGTGAAGAAGGAAAGAAGGATCATGCTTAATCCCTTCTTATCTTTTTTACTTCTTTAACCTCTTAGCGAAACCGTGCTCTGAATTTGGGACTGTTGTACTTCGGGAGAGTTTCGCTAAAAGAAGAACGAAGCGAAGAAGGAAAGAAGGATCAGAGGGCGTTTAATTTTTTCAGGGCTTTGGTCATATCGATGCCTTTGCCGAGTACGGGTTTGAAAAGGTCGCCTTCGGACTTAAGTCTTTCCACTGCGTTGTGGATATTAAAATCTGTCATGCGCAATCCCTTTTTCAGTTCTTCCCAGTGCAGCGGCATAGACACTGTTGCACCGGGTTTGGGACGGAGTGAATACGCCGTAGCCAAGGTCGCCTGCGGACGGTTCTGCAGAAAGTCTATATACAATCCACCCTTGCGATTGGCTTTGATTCGTTCGATACTGGTAAACCGCGGCAATCGCTGATGCACCAGTTTGGCAATGACGCGACCGAACTCTTTTGATTGTTCGTAAGTATATTTTCTGCCGAGGGGAATGTAGATGTGAATGCCCGTAGAGCCCGAAGTTTTGCAGCAGGCTTGCACGCCGGCTGCATCCAGGATCTGTTTGGTCACCTGCGCGGCTTCGATCACTTTGTCGAAGCCGTGTTTATCCGGGTCGAGATCGATGATGCACCAGTCGGGATGGTCCGGCGTCTGAACGGTGCTGCTCCATGGATTCATTTCAATACAGCCGAGCGATGCGATGTACAGCAGACTCGATTCATCGGTACATACCATGAACTCCTTATCGCGCGCCTCGGCTTCACTGCGGTAGGGGAAAGTGGCTATCCAGCCCGGCGCTTTTCCTTTTACGTCCTTCTGGTAAAAACTTTCACCATTGATACCGTTGGGATGCCTGTTCAGCGATTGCGGCCTGTCTTTCATATATGGCAGCATAAAAGGGGCCACCTGGTAATAATAATTGAGCATATCGCGCTTGGTGATCTTCTCTTTCGGCCAGTAGAGCTTGCTCAGGTTGGTAAATTTCAGTTCGTGGCCATTGATGCTTCTCACCTGGGTTTCATCTGTTGGGTTCAGCAGGGTTTTCCGCTCTTTTTTCGATGATGCGCTGATGATCTTTTTTCTGTGCAGGGCCGAGCTTCGCTGCACGACCTCTGTTACCGGCTTTTCCTCTTCCAGTACCACCTGTTTGGCCTGCTTATCATCGCGCATGCCCTCGAAGGAGGGGTGGCGCATGATGCCTTCGGTTGTGAGTTCGCGGTAAGAGACTTCGCAGACCAGTTTCGGTTTCAGCCAGGTGGCTTCTGCTTTTGGCGGATCCGGTCTGAACCGCGACGGTTTATTGATATCGGGAATCGATTCAAAAGGGGAGCGGCCGGTGATAAGCGGTTCGAACTGCTTCATCATCTGCTGCTGCATCGATACCGTGAAGCCGGTCCCTATCTTACCGGTATAAACAAGTTTACCTCCGCGGCGCACGCCTACGAGCAGCGAACTGAAAAGTTTTGAACTGCCTTCGTTGCGCGTGAATCCGCCGATCACCATTTCCTGGCGCTTGGCAGTTTTGATCTTCAGCCATTCTTTGGAACGCAGTCCGGGTGTATATACCGAATCCGCTTTTTTGGCGATAATGCCTTCGAGTCCCATTTTCTCCGCGATATGAAAGAATTCGGTACCGGTAGCATCGAAGTTTTCGCTGAGCAGGATCGTTTGGTTGGGTCTGATGGTCTTGCGCAGGATCGCCCTTCTTTTAGTGAGCGGCAGATCCAGCAGTGAGCGTCCATCCAGCCAGAGTATATCGAACAGGTAATATTTCAGATCGCCATCCGCTTCGCTGCGCCATCCCTGCAGGCCGCTGAAATCTGCCAGGCCGTTCCGGTCGGTCACAACGATCTCTCCGTCTACTACTGCCTGCACATTCAGCTGTTTTAAGGCCGCATGAACAGGATAGAACTTTTCGTCGAAAGATTTATTGTTGCGCGATGCGATCGTGACCTTGTTGCCCTGCAGATAAGCCAGTGCACGGTATCCATCCCATTTTACCTCGTACACCCAGCCCGGTTCGTCGAAAGGTTGGTCGACCAGTGTAGCCAGCATGGGCTGCAGATTGACAGGCTGTTTGGATCGCCGGCCTGGGGGAGCCGTTGCGGTTTTCTCCACAGCCCGTTTGCGTTTTTTTGCCGGACTGCTGCGGTCTTTCCGGCCATCGGCCGTTTTTTTAACTGTGCTGCTTGCCATATCATGCGTTAAAATCTGCCGCTGCAACGATGAAAAAACTGTACCATGAATGGCATAAAGTTTTAAGTCGTATCAGTAGTTTAGTAATGCAATATGAGAGCTAATCGCAAAGGCAGTTTACCGCCCCCTGAACTGGAATTCAACGATAGCCGACTGATCCGTTTCTACCGCGGACTTGAAAAAGATCCTGCGGGCAGAATGATCGAAGACATCTGGCAGATGACGACGCCGGAACTGGAACGGAACCATGACTATATCCAGTGGTTGTTCCCGCTTCCGCAGCGCAGCAATTACAGTCCAGGAGCGCCGGTATTAACACAGCAGGATATCGATAGTTTTATCCGCGATGAAAATCTGCGGGAGCGGGTACTTATTTCCTATGGATTAATGCTGCGTTTTTACGGTCTCGAGCAGCGACAGTTGCATGGTCAGCCGGTATTGGTTCCCGCCGCCGATTTTGCCCAGCGGGCCGCTGAATGGTTGCAGCCGGGCAATCACAATTACCTTCGTATTTCTCGGATCCTGAATTTCCTGATGCTGGTGCAGATGAAAGCTGAAGCGCGCATCCTGTTTTCCGCACTGGAAGAATTGAACCTGCTTCACCATAAAAAGGTCGGAAGCGCATTTTCTTACTGGCGGGCGGCCGTTACCTGATGCGGCATAATTTTTTTGCGGCTGATCCAAACCGTCGGATATGCATGCAATGGATCCGGGCTGGTACGAGCAGTTCCACCAGGAGCTGGAAGCCCTCGACAAGGAAACGATAGAAGTGGACGGCAAACAACTGAAACCGAGTCAGTGTTACCATATCGGTGTCGATCCCACACATATACTTTTCAACACGAACTGCCCATCCGGGCTGCGCGACAAGATCAACGAGATCCTCGAGCGATATCACTTTAAATAGTCAGCGGGATATAGAATGTCTAGTTGCTGGCGGGCAGCTGTTGCGCCCTGCGGCTCACCATGGCATTGGCGATCACTACCGAAAGCACGCCGATGGCTGCGCCGGCCAGTACGTCTGAAAGCCAGTGCTTTTTATTGTATACCCGCATCGCTGCCGTGGCAACTGCAACTCCATAGCCGGCATAAGCGATCAGGGGCGATTTGTCTTTGGTAGCCCTCCGCAACAGTTCGGCGCCCATGAATGCGGTAGCTGTATGACCCGAAGGAAATGAGTCGCGGTCGAGCCGGGAGCCCGGACGGTTCCTCGGTACCAGTTTTTTCAGCGGTTCGATGATCCCATTCATCACCGCTTCCGATGCTGCGATCATTTTGGCATGGTACATCAAACTCGAACCCGTACCCGATCTGTCTTTGTTGAACACCAGGGAAGATACGATCGGCGTCCATTTCAGGACAGTGTCGATGGCCGGCGAAACGATCAGCCTGTCGCCGGTAAGGTTCTTGGTCACAAAATCGTCTACCGATTGTACTGTTTTCAGAGGTTGGGTTGCCATGTCCTTTTTTCAGGAAAAACGAAAAAATTATGCCATCAGTTCCCTATCCTGGCCAGCAGGCCGGTAAGTTGGGAAGCCGGCAGTTTATCCAGGTTTTGAACAATCTCAACGGCTTCGTCCTGCCATGACTCACTCACAATACCATCGCACAGACGGCGGAATTTCCCGATGGTCTGTTCCCAACCGAAAGGACGGGAAAAAAATCCTTCGTAGTCCTCCTTCTCGCAGGCACAGGTACTGCCCCCTTTGAGATGAACTTCCACCTTGGTTTTCATCTTGTCGGGATAAGCCCGGGTATACGGATCCAGCACGCCTGCCAGGGTCACCGGTTTATGGATGGGGGAAACCGTACCCACATTTACCTTCTGCAAAAGTTCCTGCACATCGCGGCTGCGGATGCGCCCGGGTTCGAACTGCGCCGGATACACCTCGCCATCCAGCAACGCTACTGCCGCGAGATAAGGTAAACTATGATCGGCCTGTTCCTTCGTGTCTACCGATTTCCTGTCGCCGTAAGCGCCGCCGCCGATGATATGGTAGGCAGTGAGAAAAGTGCTGATCTCTATTTTTTCGATATCTGCCGCACTGAATCCCTCCGAACGCTGCAGATCGAGCAGAGCTTCCAGCGTTGCCTGGGAATGCACTTCCGCATTGTAACGTTTGAGCACGCATTTGTGCACGAGTTCGAAGTTCTCCTGCTGCCAGTCGTAATCCAGTTTCATACCGAATATCTCCCCGAAGCCTTTGGGCCCTTCGAAAATGGCCACCGGGCCGGTCATGCCCTGCTTGGCAAGTAAGATAACGTTAACGCAATCGAGGGCGTCCATTGATGACGCGAATCCTTTCCATTCGTAGGTATAGGATGCGCGGCTGGTGACCATTGCCGCCAGAGAACAGCCGGCGATGCCGAGTGCATGGGCTGTCTGTTCAACCGTGAGATCAAATAACCTGGCCGCAGATGCTGTCATCGAATAGCAGACCAGCAGGGTATGATCGATGCCTTCTTTCATTACGGGGATCTCTTCCACCAGCCTGCACTGGATCTGATAGGCTACGGCCATCGCCGTCAGCAGGTCCCGGCCGCTGGCATCCCGAAAATGACTGGCCGCAAGCAGGGGTCCCAGATTATCGCTGGGATGGCAGGTCGCTTCCTTGCCCATATAGTTGTCCATAAAATCAGGATAGCGGACCAGCGCGGTATAGAGTTGTGCGGCCCGGTCGTAGGGCAGTTTGCCCGCGAGGGTTTCGCAGGCGCCACCTTCCGCCAATATGTTGAGCTGGTTCAACAGTTTTTTGATGGGAGCGCGGGTGCTGGCGTATACCATGGAACCGATGGCGTCGAGCAGATGTCTTTTCAGCTGGTCGATATTCGACTCGCCGACATTTTCATACCGCGCACCCAGCGCAAACTCAGCGATCTTGAAATTCTGCAGGTTCTTATCCATGGAACTTACCGGGAAAAAACCATGCCTGCGGATAGGACCGTGGGAAGAACAAGGAACAAGGATCGATGAAGGACTCCAGACTCCAAACTCCAGACTCCAGACTCACTCACATTTGCCGCTGCGCTTTAAGTATAAACCAGCTATTCAGCAGCGCATACACGATCAGGACGATCAGTGCGGCGGTCTTATCGAATTTCTTCGAGGCCCCGGGCTTCCCGTTCTTCAATAGTTTCAGCGAGAACACCGAAGCGGTCACTATTACGAAAATAAAGAACAGGGTAATACCGTGCAGGGTATCCACCAACGTGAAGGACGTGGATTCGGGTAAGGTGGAATCGATGATATACTTATTGCCGATCACCGCAAACAACGCGCCCACACCCAGGCTGAACCTCGAATCGATATAGTCGGAATGAATATAGAAGCAGATAAAAGCGATCAGGAAAGCCACGTACATACCAAGGAAGATCTTTGCGAACAGATCGGCGGCTTCGCGTGAAATAACGATCCTGACCCTCATGGTCCCATATTCCGTATGCGGTTTCGGATAGGACGAGTCGCCAAAAGCCGTTTCGTAGGGCCTGATACCCGAACTCATCGAAAAACTGTCGATGGCCCAGCCGCGCAGTGTAAAACGCGGGTCGAAATTATTGCCCAGGGTATCCACGGCAAACACCAGCGACCTGGAATCATACTGCGAATTCTCGATCCCCAGCCGTAACCGTTGTTTATCGAAGGGGAAATTATTGATCCGCCAGGAATCCTTCATCACGCACTGCAGTTTCATCAGCATATAAATGCCGTTAGAAGAATCGATGGTGGTATACAGTTTGGAAAAGCTTTTGGCCTGCGGGATCTCCAGGTTCTGATCGAAATTGAACGACTTGTTCCTGTACCGGAGCCAGAGCCAGAATGTGATCGTGTATTCGTTCTGCTTGAAATCGATGTCATGGATGCTGGTGATATAAATGCCGGTGCGCACCGTATCCGGCTTTGGTGACTGAGCCTGGATCGCATTTATGATCAGACAGCAAAAACTGCAAAGCAGTATCTTCTTCATGCAGGTGTTTTGGAAACCCAAGATAATAGTTTTTTACCGCAGAGGCGCAGAGACGCGGAGGCAAAGGATCATCTTGCTTAACTCTGCGCCTTTGCGGTAAAAAAGAGAAGTCGGGGGCCTACTGGTACCCAAGTAAAGCTCTTTGAGAAATATCAAACGCGATCATCTTTTCATAAAGTTCCAGTCTCGATAAACCTGCCGCCACGGCAAGCGCTTCATGCGTATGCACGAGCGGCAAATGTTTTTCGATCTGTTCTTTCTGGCCTAGCAGCGTCTGCCGCAGTTCCATCAGCAGTTTGCCGAGGTTGTTTTCGCCCGCTCCATTGCATACACCCCAGAATGTATCGTTCCAGTCATTGCCTTCTATCAGTTCGGCGTCGCCGGTGGCAAGCAGCGCTCGTGTCAGCAATGGCTCGCGGCCCCCGAATTTGAGGGCCAGCAATGCTTTCATTACGCCCAGTTTTTTGTCGCGCGTCCAGCCGGGATCAGTAGCCAGATCATGTGCGGCCATATATTCTTTTGCCTCGCCTGGAGTGGGGCAGGATCGTATTTTCCTTTTGATCTCATCGTCTGCTGTTTTGGATGCGGCGTATGCATGTTCGAGTGTCGGAAAAAGCAAGCCATCCCACTCGATGGAACAGGGCCAGAAATTGGAGAGGAACCTGTGGGTGTTCTGGAAAGTCAGGATCGGTTGCATGTTTGGGATTTCCAATTTACGATTTCTGATTTTGTAAGTTCCCATTTTCGATTGCTAATTCCTGGTGGAAGGCTGTTTATCGAATCGGAAATCGGAAATCAGAATTATCACAATTTGATCTTAACGCCGGCATTGATAACCATCCCATCCAGCGGCGCATAAATATCCCTGAAAACCGGATTGGAGATACTTCCGGTGTAAATCGCATCCCATCTTGTCTGCCTCCTGTCTGTAATGTTTTCGCCGTTGACAAAAACATCGAAATGGCGATACATTTTCTGCACCAGCAGCCCGAATGTGACAAACGATCTGCCGGTTGTTCCGTCAGACAGTAACTGTTCGCCGGTGTAGAATGCTTCGAGTCCGGCACGCAAACTGCCCTCAACCTCGTAGGTAAGATCGGCATTTATCCTGTGCTTTGCTGTAAGCGGAGATCGCTTATTCAATCCATTGAAATGCTCTCTGGCATCCACATAGGTATAGCCCAAATTGAGTGCAAGTTCATCAAAACTCAGTCTGAGGTTAGTTTCGACTCCCGCCACGTCAATAGTCCCGGAGGCGTTTACATAGTCCTGGCCCTGCAATAGCACCGGGTGATTTAGTTTTGTGTAAAAAAAGAACTGATTAAAACTTATGGTTGTTTCGTCTATTCTTTTTCTGTAGCTGATATCGGCATTGATGCCGTAACTTCTTTCGGCACGTATGGTGGAAAAATCGATCGGGTGGAGGTTCTGAAAAGCGATCTTCTCCGCATCTTCGATGAATGGGGTTGGCATTTTATAGCCGAGTCCGCCGCCTATCCGGCTGGAAAGCACGTCAGAGATCTTGAAAAGGAGATTGAGCCGCGGCAGCACGAATAATCCCGCCGATTTTTCATTGGTAGCCGGGTTGTTATTGTCGATGCGTAATCCGCTTTCCACCGTTACCAAATGGGATAACCTGAACGTATTCTGTAAAAAGAATCCCAGCGTAGATAATCGGTAAGTGAGTTGGGTGGCTGTCCGTGGTGTAAATTTTTCCGTCCATTCATTCAAGCCCACAACCCATTCGTTCTTTTTTTGCCTGTATACATAATTGAGTTCGCTAAAACTGGAAACCTGGCTGCCGCTGAACGCGGAGGAAGCCAGGCTGAGTTCCCTGTCGAAAACCCCAACCGAACTTTTCAGGTGGATGCTGCTGACCCCGTTGATCGTATGCGTCAGCGAGAACTGGCCGGAGATCCGTTTGGTAAGATTATGCTCGAAATATTGATGCAGGCCGCCGGCATTTCCTCTCACTACCTCGAGGTCTCCGCCAAGCCTGTCCTCGAAAGTAGTATTGAGTCCTATCCACGCATTGGTGCGGCTGTTGAAATACAGGAATAATTTGGGGTTCAGTACAAACCGGTCCAGTTTGGGATTGGCCGTAATGCCTGTGCCGCCCGGATCATACGGACCGTTGTGATCATAACTGCCAAAAACCGTAATGCCTGCTGAACCGGATCTCCGGGAATAAAAGCCGCTGGCGTCGAATCCTTTTGCTGAATTAGCATTGATCAGGAAATTAGCTTCGCGTTTCTCGCCCGGCGTTTTTGTGATCAGGTTGATCAGTCCCGAAATAGCGCCGCCTCCATATAGGGTAGAGGATGATCCCTTGATATATTCCACCTGTTTTAGATCGAGGGGCGGGATCTGCATAATGCTTAATCCTCCTGAAAACCCGCTGTATAACGGCATTCCATCTTTCAGCAACTGCGTATACCGGCCGTCGAGACCCTGGATGCGGATATTGGCGGTGCCGCTTACCGCCGATGTCTGTTGCGTATTGATACCGGTACTTTCATTTAACAGCATCCTGATATCGCCCGGTTTCATCGTACTTTTTTCATCCAGCTCATCCGCGGCAATGGCTTCTATCCTCGTTGGGATATCGGCCAGGTTCCTGTTGGTTCTTGTAGACTGGACCACAACATCCTCAATGATGGCCTCGATAGGGCTCATCTCAACCAATACCGGGCCTGGTGCAGTCAATGGCAGAACAACTGCAAGTTCCCTGGATTGAAAACCGATATGGCTGATCAAAAATGTATAGCTGCCGGCAGAAAGATCGGTTACCTTCAATAAGCCAAAACTATCCGCAACCATACTTCTGTTTGCAGGTTTGATAAACACGGTGGCGGCCAGCGGAGATCTGTCCCTGGCATTCTTGACTGAAATACTGAAACTGGATTGCGCCAGCAGGTTAAAAACATGTAACGACAGCAGCATGCATAAGATAAATCTGTTCATCACTATAGCCGGTTCTGGCGGCAAATATAGCGAGAGGATTTGCTGACAAACAGACTTTGTAAAAAGAGGCTATATTTAGGATGATTCATTACCGAACCTACGCTGCTGCATGAACCATCTACAAAGCCTTGACTACGCTGTTTTTTTCATCTACCTGATCGCTGTCTCCGCTTATGGGTACTGGGTATACCGGCGGAAGAAATCCAAAGAAGCGGATTCAAAGGATTTTTTCCTGGCCGAAGGTTCCCTCACCTGGTGGGCGATCGGGGCTTCATTGATCGCTTCCAATATTTCGGCGGAGCATTTTATCGGGATGTCGGGATCCGGGTTTGCACTCGGGCTGGCGATCTCCTCTTATGAATGGATGGCTGCTGCTACGCTCGTGCTTATCGCTATCTTCTTTATCCCGATCTACCTCAGGAACCGGATCTTCACCATGCCGCAGTTCCTGGCCAGGCGTTACAATGAAACGGTGGCAACGGTGCTGGCGATATTCTGGCTGCTGGTATACGTTTTCGTGAACCTGACCTCGATCATCTACCTCGGCGCGCTGGCCATCAACTCTATTTCGGGCATCGGTTTCGAATGGTGTATGGTGGGGCTCAGCATATTCTCCATTGTGGTTACACTGGGCGGCATGAAAGTGATCGGGTACACTGATGTGGTGCAGGTGCTGGTGCTGATCATGGGCGGACTGGTAACCTGTTACCTCGCGCTTAACCTGGTATCTGAAAAATTCGGTTTTGGCGGCAATATACTCAAAGGACTAAGCCTGATCAGGGACAAAGCGCCCTCGCATTTTCATATGATCTTCGACAGATCGAATCCTTACTACAAAGATCTTCCCGGTTTATCGGTCGTTATCGGGGGTATGTGGATCAACAACCTGAACTACTGGGGATGCAACCAGTATATTACCCAGCGTGCACTCGGCGCCGATCTTCCCACTGCCAGAAAAGGGATCCTGTTTGCAGCTTTCCTGAAATTACTGATCCCGCTGATCGTGGTGATCCCCGGTATTACGATGTATGTGATGTACCAGAACGGCATGTTCCATAGCGAGATGGCAGATGCGGCAGGTGTGATCAAACCCGATCATTCCTATCCCACTTTAATGAACCTGCTTCCCGCCGGATTGAAAGGACTCGCTTTTGCAGCACTTACCGCGGCCATCGTTGCTTCTCTGGCCGGTAAAGCAAATAGCATTTCTACGATATTTTCACTCGATATCTATAAGAAATTCTTCAACAAAACTGCAACCGAAAAAAAACTGGTCAGCACCGGCCGTATTACCGTGGTGGTGGCTATGCTGCTCGCCGGCCTGGTGGCGCCTATGCTGCGCAACCTCGACCAGGCTTACCAGTTTATCCAGGAATATGTAGGGTTTATTTCTCCCGGTGTACTGTCTATTTTCCTGCTGGGATTTTTCTGGAAAAGGACCACTTCGATGGCCGCACTGGCTTCTGCCATACTCACCATCCCGCTTTCGACGATCTTTAAATTCCTTCCATCATGGACCAGCGGCGCTTTTCCGGACCTGCCTTTTATGGACCGTATGACACTGGTGTTTATCCTGCTGGTATTGCTGATGGTAGTAATGAGTCTTTCCAGTAAGCGGAAAACAGATGAATCAAAACTGGTGGTGATCGATACCAGGATGTTCCGTTGCAGTCCGGGTTTTATTGTCGGCTCAACGATCATCATCGGTATACTGGCTGCATTGTATACCGTATTCTGGTAATTCGTAATTACTGTTTCCAGTGGATCTTCCCGAACCAGGCCGGATCGAAGATGCGTTCGTCGATATGATCATCGGGCCGGAGTTCGCTGTATTTTTCAAGCTGCCGCAGTTTGCCATCGAAATAGAATTCTACCCTGGTTTCCGACCAGCCATTGCCCACCCTGGTCTGGCCGCTCATCCTTGCATCCATATGCGAGCCGCGGGTGATCTCCATCGTGCGCACGAGGTACAGGTTCTCTGCATCCACCCACATCTGTTTGCTGCTGGTGTCGCCTGCCAGTGCACCGATCACATAGGTCTTGCGTCCCTGCCAGCTGGTGGTATAGCCTTTGGAAAGGTCGTAACCATCCTGCTGCAGGTAGGCCTTCACCGTATCGAAAGGCTGCATGTACATGCCGCCAAGAATGAAAGTGAACGGGTTGGTGCCCGCTGTAACCCTGGTCAGCTGTCCGCGCTGGAAACGATAGGTGGAATCTTTTCTGTAGATAACCGCATTCCCGTTCTTAGGATCCTCCATGTCTATCCGCAGGTCGTGCGGAAAACGGGCAGCCTCATACCACACTGCAGTGCGCTGCAGGGAATCATTGCGATAGAATTCTGTTTGCTGAACGAAAGTAAAGCCCTTGTACCATTTTCCGGTATGGGCATTATACATCCGGCGAAGCGATTCTTCGCCGGTCTGGGCAAAGGCGCCCATGGCTAAAAAGAGTAGCAGAAAAAAGAAGATCGTTTTGCGCAACATAAGCTGATTTGAATGGGCAATGTAGCAAGCGTTTGGATGTTGGCAAGCGGCTTTCGGAAATTTTTGGAAATAAGTTCCCTTTTGCTGTAACCTTTCGTTCGAAACAGGGTTTTGGTTGGCAAACAAACGGTCCGATGAGAAAATTGCCGCTGCTCTGCCTGTTAGGAATAATTGCCGTTGTGCATCTGAACGCACAGCATCCCGTCTCTGTTTCCGGGCAGGTGCAGGATGTGCAGAACAAACCGCTGGTGGGTGTATCGGTGATTTTGCTGCAGGCAAGGGACTCCGTTACGGCTGTATCGGCGATCAGCAATGAAAAAGGAGCTTTCCTGCTGCCGGGCGTGAAGCCCGGTTCTTATATCGTATCTGCTACTGCATTGCAGCACCGGACCTGGTACAGCAAACCGATCGATATCAGGCAGAACCTGGTATTGCCTGTAATAACACTGTACGATTCCAGCCGGCAGCTGGCTGCGGTAACCGTATCTGCCACCAAACCTTTCACGGAACAGAAAATAGACAGGACGATAGTGAACGTGGACGCGCTGATTTCGAATGCGGGCGCCAATGCACTGGAAGCACTCGAAAAGACCCCGGGCGTTCTTGTTGATGAGAATGGCGCCATCACTTTTAAAGGCAAGAGCAGTGTGCTTATCCTCATCGATGACAAGCCTACCTACCTGTCTGCCGCCGACCTGGCCGCTTACCTGCGATCATTGCCCGCATCTGCATTGGACAAAATAGAGCTAATGGATAACCCGCCCGCCAAATACGACGCGGCCGGCAATGGGGGAGTGATCAACATCAAAACAAAAAAAGCGAAGAACAAAGGATTCAACGGTTCCGTAAGTGCGAGTTACGGGCAATCGTTTTATGCCCGCACCAGCGAAAGCCTGAACCTAAACTATTATACCGGCAAGGTCAATCTTTTTGCGAACCTCGGGTACAGTATCAACAAAGGCCACCGCGAACTGGCGGTCAGCCGCACTTATCTTGACGGAGCGGGCAATACCGCTTCGGTATTCACTCAGACTAATTATTTTTCTCCCTATGGTACCAGCCCTTCGGCTAAAATAGGGTTCGATTATTATGTTTCGCCCAAAACAACCTGGGGCATTGTGTACACCGGCTCGGCATTCAACAGGTCGGATTATCGTCCTACTTTCAGTTACCTGTATAATAAGACAGGATCGCTGGATTCATCCATTACAGCCAATAACCGAAATACCAGCCGCTTCGATAAGTCGGGCATCAATCTCAACTTCACGCATTCCATCGATACGGCCGGCAGATCGATCAGTTTCGATATGGACTATATCAACTATCGCTCCAACAGCGACCAGTCTTTCCTGAACACCATCTACACTGCTGCGGGCAGCGCCAAAAGCCAGCAGCAGATCAGTGCCGAAGTGCCTTCTGTTATCGATATCTACGCAGCCAAAGCCGACTACACACAGATGCTGGGCAAAACAAAAATGGAAACAGGGATCAAAAGCAGTTTTGTGACCAGCGATAATGAAGCGGATTATTTCAATGTGAACGGCGGCCTGAGAACGGTCGACTACAATAATACCAACCGTTTCATCTATAAGGAAAATATCAATGCTGCTTACCTGAGCCTGAACCGCACTTTGAAACGTATCACACTGCAGGCCGGACTGCGACTGGAGAACACCAATGGCAGCGGTCACCAGCTGGGGAACCTGTACAGGCCTGACTCGGCTTTTACCAAGCATTATACCAGTCTGTTCCCCACCGCTTATCTTTCGTATAAACTGGACAGCGCCGGCAATGACCTGCTGAATCTTTCGATGGGCAGAAGGATCGATCGGCCCAATTACCAGGATCTCAATCCATTTGTATTCATACTCGACAAGTTCACGTATTTCTCTGGTAATCCATTCCTGAAACCGCAGTACTCCACCGAACTCAAGCTGGCCTGGTCGCACAGGAACAAGATCACGCTGTCGGCACAATACAACCGGATCACCGATGTGCAGATCGAGACGATCGAGCAGAACGGAACTGCATTCATCAGCCGTAACGGCAATATAGGTGCGTGGGATTACCTGGCACTAAGTGTGGATATGAACCTGCGGTTTACGAAATGGTGGACAGCCAATCTCTATTCGGATTTCCTGAACTATATGGAATACCACGGTGTACTGTACACAGGACGCATCGATATTTCTTCCCTGTATTTTTATGGTACCATGAACAACCAGTTCACCATCGGCAAAGGCTGGAGCGCTGAACTGAGCGGGTTCTATCTTTCGCATCGCACCAACGGGCAATTCGACAAGATCCCGTTCGGCCAGGTGAATACGGGCCTGCAGAAAAAGATCCTGAACAATAACGGTTCCATCCGTTTCAATGTCAGGGACATCTTCAATACGAATACGTCCACCGGCAATATCACCAATGTGCCCGGTGTGATCGCCAGTTACCGCAACAATTTCTACGGCCAGACCTTCACGCTGAGCTTCAGTTACAATTTCGGCCGCCAGGCCAATACCGCGCAAAAAAGAAAGACCGGCAGCGCTGATACGGAAGCGGGCAGAGCGGGGAATTAGCGGAAAGGGACGAATTACGAAGGGCGAAGTAGGTACCACATAACTCCGCGCCTCTGCGCCTCCGCGGTAAAAGAGTCCCAAACCGGCGAGCCGTTTCACCGCACCTGCCTGTCGGCAGGCAGGAAGAACATGAGAAGCAGAGTTCACGCAGAGCGTACCCCCGAATTGCGGTACCTTTTTTTGGCCGTAACCCCTCATTGCCCTAATATTGCACCCCTACGCAATTACTAATTATTCATTATTAATTACTAATTGTCCTCGCCCAGATGGCGGAACTGGTAGACGCGCTAGACTCAAAATCTGGTTATCGCAAGGTAGTGCAGGTTCGATTCCTGTTCTGGGCACAAAAGCTAAAAAACAGCTTTTCTAAACCGTTTAAACTCAATGTTTAAGCGGTTTTTTTGTTTGGAAGAGGTGTCAAAAAAGGTGTCAATACATGCATAATTCAATATTACAACTTTCGGCTCATTTCTATTTATTTGTTGGAATTTCTATAGTTCAGTTGAAAACCTTTTTGTTGAGCAAAAAAGACTATTGTGCCAAAATTAATGCCATTCAATCGCCTATGGATATAGCAATATTGAAGCATACTAACGCTACCCTCTTCATCATGATTTTCTAAATCCAACCTACATAAATCTAAAAAGTATTTTACCCCGACATCATAGGTAAAGGAATTAGCTATAGCCAAGGCAATTCTATACCATTCTTCGTAAGTAGAAGTAATCGAAATTCTTCTGCGTTTTAAAAAGTTCAATATTGAATGCATTGTCAACCTGTCGGCACTTGAATTTCTTCCTTTGGGATCATTTAAAAGCAACTTTTCAGAGATTGTCAACGCCTGCTGATCTATGTGAACTACCGTGCCGATTTGCGAAACAGGTATATCCTTATTTACATCTACTAAAAGATCCTCAGAAAAAGAACTAAACGTTTCTTTCAAAAGCATTTTTTCATCAAAAGAGGAAAAGCAAAGTCGTGTTATGTCAGACCCGCTAACATCTACAACGACATCATGCTTAACCTTGAATAGCTCGACAAAATAATTAAATACATACTTATGATATTCCATGGGTGTGCCAGTTGAGATTAAAGCTTTTAATCCCACACCAGAAGGTGAAATCCAAACAGCACAAACATGGTCGTGAATAAATAACTGTTCTTTTATTGTATTTATATCGACATTATTCGCCAAGTTATCAATGTCTAAAACTAAAAAGCCAGAATAAAATTGCAGGTCTGGAATAAGTCTGCGTGTTTTAAATTCAGCACTAAACGTGACAGCCGGTAACTTTTTCTTTAATTGATTGTAGCGAACTTTGTCTTTTTTATAATAAAACCTAGCTTCAAGAATTTTGTCCTGATAGCCGCCAGTTCGAATTAAGTCTAATTCGTCAAGAATATTAGTTCGCGCTGACGAATCAAGTAGCGTTTGGAACCTGCTTACATTAATATTTTTTAATTCAGTTTGTTGCATTATAATTTATATCTATATTTAGACTTAGAGCGATGAAGGTTTGGCGTTGAAAAACGTCAAGCAAGTTTAAGCGGGCTTTGATGATCGCCTCAATCTCCGCAAGTTAATGGGGCAACGTACGTTTATTTTGGTATTCAAAATTCCATCGCTCGAATTTTCCTTCTCCGCAGAGTGTCCGCTAACCGCTTAAACTGGAGCGTTCTCCGCAGATGTCTCTCGAAGAGGACTCTGCGGTGCACTCGCGGCGAGCATGCAACAACAATAAATGCCACTACTGAAGATGTGCGGCAACTGACCGCAGAAGTCTTTTTGGGAGACATCTGCGTAGACCATGCATAAAATGGGATAAGCGATAGAATTTTCGGTAGTTTTCAAACAGGCCTTACCAGCCGGCCGCAAATTCAGGAATGATGAACTCAAAAAAATACCTCGAAATCTTCACCCACGCATTCCAATACCTGGACTCCAACCGCCTCCAGCAAATGCAACTCCAGGTCGCCGTCGGAGAAATTCTTGACAGCGTCTACCTTAAAATCTTCAAAACATCCTGGTGTCATCCAGCCGAAGATCCTTTGACTGCCAGGACAAGGATCTTCTTCTCCGTCTGGCTCAATGACGAGGCGCTCAGCGGACAAAAACTGTTTTACAATATCCATGCTTTCAAACTAAGAGAACTTCCCGGGCATAAGATTGAGAGCAGAAAATTTGCGGTGCTATTCAGGAAAAACTTTGGGCCTTATACGTCAAGTTGGAAAAATGTGAGTGTTGCATTCGGCCCGCTAACGCTGATGGAAGGCTGGGTGCCAATAGACCCAGGCCATTTTCAACATGAGGTTGCCGGACTTGCAAATAAATTCTTAGAGATCGCGCCGCTGATAGATGATACGCTTGGCGCATTTAAGAAATAGCGGGGAATGCTTTTATTGACTGGCCCGCCTCAGTCGCAAATTTTTTTTAACCGCAGAGGCGCAGAGACGCGGAGGCAGCCGCACAGTATTCACCATTCACCATTCACCATTCACCATTCACGCCTCACGTCTCACGTCTCACGCCTCACGAAACCCCAGCCAATATCCGGTCAAGGTATTTCTTCCGATAATAATACTCCTTCACTTGCAGCAATTCTTCTTCGGAAGTAACACCTTCCTGATAATTCTTAATAATCGCTTCCACAGGTTCATAGATCTCGAGTTTAATATGGGCAATATCGTTTTGCAGCCGGGTGCGTTCTTCCGGCGTGGTGGCTTCGAGGGCCTGGTCGTTCAGGTCTAACATCTCCATCAGGAATTCCGGCGCAAGCTGATACTTTTCCTCTTCCTCCAGCAGTCCTTTCATTTTCAGCAGATACTTGATCGTTTCATCCGGGCTCTGAAAAACCTTGTACGCCATATTCAGCTGCGAAGCCTGCTCCAACGCCCGCAACTGTTCATCCTCCGAAGCCCGGCTATGAAAATCCGGATGGAACTGGCGGCTCAGCGCATAGAATTTCTGCCTTACCAGATCCTGGTCGGGTTGAAGGGTGGGGGGGATGTTGAATAATTCAAAATGATTCATGAGGCTAAGTCTGGAGTTAGGAGTTAGGAGTCTGGAGTAGAGTTCAGGGTTAAGAGTTTTCGTTGAAAAAGTACTCCAGACTCCAGACTCCTAACTCCAGACTCGCCACTCATTCTGTCCTATATTTGGCGAAATTACAGCAATGCTAATCATTGGGCTTATCAGAGAAGGAAAAACTCCGGCGGATAACCGGGTGGCGCTGGCGCCTTCGCAGTGCCAGTGGCTGCAGCAGCATGTGCCGGGTGCCAAGATCATCGTACAGCCATCCGAAGTGCGCTGTTTTACCGACGAGGAGTACCGGCAGGCGGGCATAGAAGTATCCGATCGTCTCGAGGCCTGCGATCTATTACTAGGCATCAAGGAAGTTCCCGTGCCGCAGCTGATCCCCAATAAAAAATATATGTTCTTCTCCCATACCCGTAAAAAGCAGGCGCATAACCGCGAGATGATGCATGCAATGATGGACCAGGGCATCACGCTGATCGACTACGAATGTCTCGAACATAAAGACGGGCAGCGCATCATCGGCTTCGGTTTTTTTGCCGGCATTGTCGGCGCGCACAATGGCATCATGGCCTATGGAACCCGCACCGGCGCTTATCATCTGGGCAGGGTAGGGGAAGTGAATGATTACCGCGAACTCATCCATACTTATTTTGGTATGAAACTGCCGGTGATCAAGATCGCGGTTACGGGCACGGGCCGCGTGGCGCATGGCATACTCGAGATCATGAACCTGCTCGATATCCAGGAAGTGGAGCCCGAAGAATATACCGGCCGCTCATTCGATTATCCCGTGTATGTGCATCTCAAAGGCAGCGACCTGTACAGGCATGCGCAAAGCGGCCAGTACAACCGCGA
The DNA here is from genome assembly GCA_019247775.1 of Chitinophagaceae bacterium. Classification (GTDB taxonomy): domain Bacteria; phylum Bacteroidota; class Bacteroidia; order Chitinophagales; family Chitinophagaceae; genus Sediminibacterium. The sequence continues at coordinate 22,085 of JAFBAN010000188.1, forward strand.
TGAATTTCATGCCCATCCCGAACAATACCGCTGCGAGTTCGAAAAATATATTCCGCATACAGATATCCTCATGAACGGCATTTTCTGGGATCATGGCATTCCGCGTTTATTTTCTATGGAGGCATTGAAGCGGACCGATTTCCGGATCCAGACCATCGCCGATATCACCGATGATAAGAATGGGAGCGTTCCCTGCAATCTCGGCGATGCAACCATCGACGATCCGGTGTATGGGATCGATAAACTAACCGGCCGGAAGACAGCACCCTATTTACCAGGCAGCGTAGACATTATGGCCGTCGGTAATCTTCCCAATGAATTGCCGCGGGATGCGAGCCGTTATTTCGGCGAACAACTCATGAAATATGTGCTGGACGATATCCGCAAAGGCAATACGGCAGCCATCGAAAGAGCAACGATACTCGATGCAGGAAAGCTGACGGCGACATTCAGCTATCTCTCCGATTATGCGAAGCACTGATCAGAGATTGAGATAGTAATCCCCCAGCAAATTCTTGAAATCAGCTGAGTAATCTTCGCCCTCGCGGATGCTGATGGAGCTATGCACTGTCGGGCCGGCTTCATCGCTGAACCATAACATCACCCGGAAAAAACCGTGGCTGGTGCTTTGCTTCACAGATACCATTTCTTTAGGGTATAAACCCGCCGCAGCTGCGCTGAGTATGCAATTTTCTTTTCGTTCATAAGGAAGTAACACTGCGAATACGCCGTCAGGCAATAAGTGGCGACTGGCTACGGCGATCAGTTCTTCCAGTTCCAGCATCTCACTGTGCAGGGCAAGATTGCGTTTGCTGTCGGGGCTGCGCAGGCTGTTCCCGAAAAAAGGCGGATTGGAAATGATCAGCTCGTATTGGCGGCCGAGATGGATCTTACGGATATCGCCCTGCAATACCTGCAACCTGTTCTTCCAGGGCGAGAGCTCGAAATTATCAGCAGCCTGTTCGGCCGCTGCCTCATCCAGTTCAACTGCATCGATGTGCAGGTTCGACTGCTGGGCCAGCATAAGGCTGAGCAGTCCTGTTCCGGCGCCGATATCGAGACAGTTTCGGAATTGATGCCCTTCCGTTTTCGATTTTGCCGCCACCCATGCGCCGAACAAACAGGCATCGGTACACACTTTCATCGCACAATGATCCTGGTGTACCGTGAATTGCTTGAACTGGAAATAAGTGTTCGACATGCGGCACTGTTCTTCCCCGCAGGGAGTTAACGATTCAATTCGTTGAGCAGATCTTCAAGATCCAGCTGCTCCGTTACCATTTGCAGGTTGCCGGCAGCATCGTATGGCCACTGCTCTTTGGGTTTGTCCCAATACAATTCCACTCCATTCTGGTCCGGATCGTTCAGGTACAGCGCCTCAGAAACCCCGTGGTCTGAAGCACCGGTCAGCGGGTACCGGGCATCTGCCAGTCTTTTCAGGATCGTAGCCAGGTCTTTGCGGGTAGGATAGAGGATGGCCGTATGGAACAGGCCGGCAGCGTGCACCGGCGCCGGTTTGGCATCTTTGCTGTACCAGGTGTTCAGACCGATATGGTGATGATAGCCACCGGCAGAAATAAAAGCCGCCTGAGTTCCATAGAGTTGCATCAGTTCGAAGCCCAGCAGACCCTGGTAAAAATCCAAGGCCCGCTGCAGGTCGGCCACTTTCAGGTGAATATGCCCGATACGGGTTTGGGCAGGCACTTTATATTCCATTGTGCAAAGTTCGGGGAATTTATACGTTAAAATAGTTAACGTTTTTAATGTTTTTTTAAGGTTGCATAAACGATTGGATTATATCTTCGTAGTGTGTTCTTTACAGACTGTAGTCATTAGTCGGGCGAAAGTTTTGTAAAGTAACAGTATCCACCACAATCCATCCAATATCATCCTGACGGCATCCCCTGCCTGTCTCTTTAAAAGCCATACAGATCTTGAATTGCCGCCAGTCTATTGCTGAGCGGAAACCTAATGGAGAACCGCATGCGTATTTCTACATTCAAAATTTACCGTTGCCTGCCGGCACTGCTTGTTATCGGGTTGATGCCTGCAGTACATGTAAACGGCCAAACAGCCAGCCAACCGGTTAACGCAGTTACCGCCAAGACGGCTGCAGTGAATACGATAGCGGATGCTGCTGCCGCCACTGCTATTAAGGTCCGCAGTTTTCCCAATCCTTTTATCGATAAGATTACTTTCACTGTTACTTCGCCCGTTTCCGGAAAAGGCGTACTGGAATTATACGATCTCACCGGAAGAAGGCTGGATCTGGTTTACCAGGGAGAATTTCAGGCAGGTGTTCCCAAGAACATCGAATACAAAGTAAATCTCGCACCCCGCACCCCGATACTTTATAAATTCGGTATCGGCCTGAAGACCGTTACCAATATGATAATACGTTATAACTGATCGTCGCCTCTGTAAATAAAAAAGATGCGGTCCTGCAGGGCCGCATCTTTTTTTTGATATCCTATAACGCTATTTATTATCAACAAACGAAGCCGCCAGGTACTCTTTGTTCAGGCGGGCGATATTGCTGAGCGAGATCTCTTTCGGACATGCAGCTTCGCAGGCGCCGGTATTGGTGCAGGCGCCGAAACCTTCTTTGTCCATCTGCGCCAGCATATTCACCACCCGGCTGCCGCGTTCCGGATCGCCCTGCGGCAGTAAAGCCAGGTGCGATACTTTAGCGCCAACGAACAACATGGCGCTGCTGTTCTTACAGGCGGCCACGCAGGCGCCACAGCCGATACACATGGCGGCAGCGAAAGCTTCATCGGCATTATTTTTCGGGATGGGGATCGCATTGCCATCAACCGCATTGCCGGTATTCACGCTCACATAGCCGCCGGCCTGGATGATGCGGTCGAAAGCAGACCGGTCTACCATCAGGTCTTTTATCACCGGGAACGCATTGGCGCGCCAGGGTTCTACCACGATGGTATCACCATCCTTGAAGGCGCGCATATGCAGCTGGCAGGTGGTATTCGCATACCAGGGGCCATGGGGCTTGCCATTGATATGCATGGAGCAGGCGCCGCAGATGCCTTCGCGGCAATCATGGTCGAAAGTGATCGGATCCTCGCCCGCGTGTACCAGCTGCTCGTTGAGCACATCAAACATTTCCAGAAAGCTCATTTCACTCGAAATGTTCTCCACCCGGTATAGTTTGAACCCGCCTTTGGCTGCAGCGTTCTGCTGTCTCCACACTTTCAGGTTCAGGTTCATGCTGTAATGTTCCATAATATTGATTTAATACAACTCCTAATTCCTTTTGCAATAGATCTGCACTTCATACACATTACCCCGTTCTTTCTCCGGTCTCACATTGGTAAAGTACAATGAATCCCTGTCGAGGTAATGAATATGATAAGCCATTGTGTTGCCTGATTCCGTATTCCTCACATTCAGCAGGGTATCGTTTACTTTGCTGTAAGTGTACCGCCTTGTCTTCTGGTCACTTGCCTGCCAATCGAAAATACTGTCCCTGGTGAACCGCAACCTGTCGCCACCCCCATCTTCCACAAACGGCCCTTTCAACAGATCGTGATCATCGATACCATACATCGCATCCGAAAATCGTATGATCTTCCATTCACCCAGGAACGAAACAGGCAGCGCCTGCTTATTCTCCGTGCCGGCCTTTGCCGTGCCATTATTGTTGCAACCGGAGGCGATCGCAAGCAAACAGGCGCAACAAAGCAGCAGTCTGGGCATTATTTATAGTTACGTTGTGTTGGCTTGATCACATCGTATTTCAATTCCTCTTTGTGCAGGGTCCAGTTGTTGTCGCCGGTCATTTCCCACGCGGCCACATACATATAGCCCGCATCATCGCGCAGCGCTTCACCTTCCTCGGTCTGGAACTCCTCGCGAAAATGCCCGCCGCAGCTCTCATTCCTGTTCAGGGCATCGATGCACATCAGTTCACCCAGCTCAATGAAATCCGCTACCCGGTTGGCTTTATCCAGTTCCGGATTCATTTCATTGATACCGCCGGGGATCCGCACATCGCTCCAGAACTCTTTCTTCAGCGACTGGATCTCGGTGATGGCCTGTTTCAATCCTTCGGCATTTCGGGCCATACCGCATTTTTCCCACATGATCTTACCGAGCCGCTTATGGAAACTCTCTACACTCTGTTTGCCTTTGATGTTCATCAGGGTATTGATCCTGTCCGATACTGATTGCTCGGCCGCAGCAAAAGCAGGATGCGAAGTATCGATGGCCTTTGCATAGATCTCATCGGCGAGATGATTACCGATGGTGTAAGGGATCACGAAATATCCATCGGCCAGTCCCTGCATCAGCGCAGAAGCGCCGAGACGATTGGCGCCATGGTCGCTGAAATTGGCTTCGCCCAGTGAATATAATCCGGCAATATTGGTCTGCAGTTCATAGTCCACCCATAATCCGCCCATGGTATAGTGAACGGCGGGGTAGATGCGCATCGGCACTTCATACGGGTTTTCGCCGGTGATCTTTTCGTACATGTCGAACAGGTTCCCGTATTTCTCTTTCACCACTTCCTTGCCGAGTACGATGATCTCGGCTTCGCTCAGATCGCTGCGGCCTTCTTTGCCCGCTTCTATTTTTCCGTAACGGATGATCGCCGCGCTGAAATCGAGGTATACCGCCTGCTTGCTGCTGCCCACGCCATAACCTTCATCACATCTTTCTTTGGCCGCCCGCGACGCCACATCTCGCGGCACCAGGTTACCGAATGCGGGGTACCTTCTTTCGAGATAGTAATCCCTTTCATCTTCGGGGATCTCATTCGGCCTGCGGGTATCGCCTTTCTGTTTTGGTACCCAGATCCGGCCATCGTTGCGCAGCGATTCAGACATGAGCGTCAGCTTCGACTGGTGATCACCGCTTACGGGGATACAGGTAGGGTGGATTTGTGTGAAACATGGATTGGCAAAATACGCGCCCTGCTTATGCGCTTTCCAGGCAGCCGTTACATTACTGCCCATGGCGTTGGTGGACAAGTAGAATACATTGCCATAACCGCCACTGCACAACAGTACGGCATGACCGAAATGCCTTTCCAGTTTTCCATTCACCAGGTCGCGGGCGATGATGCCCCGCACTTTGCCATCGATCTTAACGAGCTCGAGCATTTCATGGCGACTGTACATTTTCACATTGCCCAGCGCCACCTGCCGCTCAAGGGCCTGGTAAGCGCCTATCAGCAATTGCTGACCGGTCTGTCCGGCTGCATAAAAAGTTCTCTGTACCTGTGTGCCGCCGAAGGAGCGGTTACTGAGCAGGCCGCCGTATTCGCGCGCAAAAGGAACGCCCTGTGCCACGCACTGGTCTATGATATTGGCGCTTACCTCAGCCAGCCGATGCACATTGGCTTCGCGTGAACGGTAGTCGCCGCCTTTGATGGTATCGTAAAACAAACGGAAAACGCTGTCGCCATCGTTCTGGTAATTCTTGGCCGCATTGATGCCGCCCTGCGCCGCAATGGAATGCGCGCGGCGTGGTGAATCCTGGAAGCAGAATGCTTTCACCTTATACCCCAGTTCGCCGAGCGAAGCCGCAGCCGAAGCGCCTGCCAGTCCGGTACCGATCACGATCACTTCCAGCTTACGCTTATTGGCGGGGTTCACCAGTTTGCAGTGCCCCTTATAATCGGTCCATTTTTCTTCTAAGCGGCCGGAAGGAATTTTCGCATCTAACATATAGGACGGTTTGTCGTTTGATAGTTTTGGAATTGTGGATCGTGAATCGTGAGACGTCAGTCGTGAGAAGAGATGGTTTGTCTCACGTTTCACGGCTCATACCCAACCCAGGTAAAAACTCACAGGCATCATGGCAAAAGCCAGCGGTACGATGATGGCGAATGCATAGCCTATGGTGCTGAGCAGGGTATTGTATTTTTTGTTGTGCACGCCGATGGTGCGGAATGCGCTCTGGAAACCATGGGCGAGATGGTAGCCTAACGAAAGGCAGCCCAGCACATACAGGATCACCACCCAGAGCTCGCTGAATTCCACCCTCATTTTATCGAACAGGTTGATCTCCGGTCCCAGCAGAAAACCCTGGCTCACCCGGTTGGGCAGCCAGAAATCGGAGATATGCACTACGAGAAATAACAGGATGATGGTGCCCAGCAGGCCCATGCTGCGGCTGTACCATTTACTGCCCCTGTTGCCGAAATCCACCGCATAGCCCTGCGATCTTTTGCTTTGATTGGAAAAACTGAGCATATAGCCCTGGATAATATGCAGCAGCAGGCCTGCAAACAACCCGATCTCCAACACCCTCGGCACCCAGTTGCCACCCATGAAATGCGCGGCCTGCGTAAACATTACCCCGTTATCGCCGGCCCAGATACAAGCGTTCAAACCAACATGGATGATCAGGAAAAGAATGAGAAAGATACCTGTAAAACCCATCACCAGTTTCTTTCCGACAGAGGATGTAAAGACTTGTTTCCAGGTCATATTGCAGTTTTAGGTTGTCAAATTCGGTGCAAATTTACTTCAGGAATGGATGTGGAGGGAACTTTTTTTGGTTTGTAGTGTGTGTTGTTTGGAGTTTGGGGTTTGGCGTTTGGAGTTGTAATTTGATTCTCTAGCTCAAATTATAAAGGGCGAAATGGTATAAGACGAATAACCCCAAACCCCAAACTCCAAACCCCAAACGAGCGAGCGCATCCACTCATATAAAAAAATCCCTATTCCACCTCCCCAACCCTTACATTTGAAACATGTTCAAACTCCTCAGCATTCTGTGGAACAGTTTCCGGATGGCCATGCAGGAATTGCGGGTGAATAAACTGCGCACTTTTCTTTCCCTGTTCGGCATTACCATCGGGATCTTCTGCATTATCGGGGTGCTGGCTACAGTAGACAGCCTGGAGCGGAAAGTGCAGAACGATATTAAGGCCTTCGGCAACAATACCATCTATATCGACAAATGGAACTATGGCGGAGGCGGCGGTGGACAATATCCCTGGTGGAAATACATCAAACGCCCGGCGATGAAGATCGAGGAAATGCATTTTATCAAGGCTAAAAGTCAGCTGGCTTCCAATGCGGCGATGTTCGTCTCCAATAATGTAACCTTCAGCTATGGCGATAACCTGCTCAGCAATGTGAACCTCTACGGCGTTTCGGAAGAGTTCAATGCCATCCAGACCATCGATATCGAATATGGACGTTACCTTAATGAGACCGAGTTCCTGCGCGGCACCACCACAGGCATCATCGGTTATAAAGTGGCGGAGGAATTGTTCCCGCAGGTGGAAAAAGCTGTTGGCAAACAGGTTTCCTATAACGGCAAACGGGTAACCGTGGTGGGCGTGATCAAAAAGCAGGGGCAGAGTTTTGTGGGCGGATTCGATTATGACCAGGCGGTGATCGTGCCTTACCGGTATTTTGCCGGCGTATACAATCCGGATAACAGCAACCCTTTCATCATGGTGCAGGGCAGGCCGCATATTGCGTCGTCCGCATTACAGGATGAACTGGTGGGTATCATGCGCCAGGCCAGAAGACTGAGCCCCACGGAGGAGGATAATTTTTCCTGCAACGATGTGGCGCAGTTCAGTGAGCAGGTAAAAGGATTTTTCGGCCAGGTCAGCCTGGGCGGTTGGGTGATCGGACTTTTCAGCCTGATCGTGGGCGTGTTTGGTGTGGCCAATATCATGTTCGTAACGGTTCGTGAACGCACCAGCCAGATCGGTCTGAAAAAAGCCATTGGCGCCAAACGCCGCACCATACTCACCGAGTTCTTACTAGAAAGCGCATTCCTGTGCACCATCGGCGGACTGCTGGGCCTTTTCCTGGTATGGATACTGGCGCTGGTGCTCGGCACCATACTTCCATTCCCCATCTTTATCGCCGCCAATATCATCATGATCGCCATGAGCGTGTCCATCGGCATGGGCATGATCGCCGGTATCATTCCCGCATTTATTGCAGCGAAGATGGACCCGGTGGTGGCGATAAGGACGAAATAATATCCCCCAGCCTCAGCCCCCCAACCCCCTGAAGGGGGAGTTTATTTTTAATTGCCTGATGATATTCTTCGAATTATAATTTGCAGTCAGTTTTTTGTTATCGTTAAGTTTTCTTCATGTTGAGTTAGTTTTGCACAATGTCAGAAAAACATCCAGGTGTAGGACATTTAACTCCCCCTTTAGGGGGCTGGGAGGTGGGGGTGGTAATTCTCGCAATCGAATCCTCCTGCGATGAAACCTCCGCCGCAGTCTGCGTGGATGGCAAGATCCTCTCGAACCATATCGCCAACCAGACCGTTCACGAAAAGTATGGTGGCGTGGTTCCCGAACTCGCCAGCCGCGCCCATATGCAGAACATTGTACCCGTAGTCGACATCGCCCTCAAAAATGCTTTCCCCCAACTCCAGACTCCTGACTCCAGACTCCAGACTATAAACGCCATAGCGTTTACCAATTCCCCCGGCCTCATAGGCAGCCTGCTGGTGGGTGCGCAGTTTGCCAAATCGCTGGCTTTGTCGCTCGGGAAGCCGCTGATCGCGGTGCACCATATGCAGGCCCATGTGCTGGCCAATCTGATCGGCGATCCGCGGCCATCATTCCCGTTCCTGTGCCTGACGGTAAGCGGCGGACATACACAGATCGTATTGGCCCGCTCGCCGCTGCAGCTGGAAGTGATCGGTGAGACCATCGACGATGCCGCCGGCGAAGCTTTTGATAAGACAGCCAAACTGCTTGGCCTGCCTTACCCGGGTGGGCCGTTGGTTGACAGGTATGCAAAAGAGGGTGATCCGCTTGCTTTCAAATTTTCGCAGCCGCAGATCCCCGGGCTGGACTTTTCATTCAGCGGACTGAAAACATCCGTGCTGTATTTTCTGCAAAAACAGCCGCAGGGATTCATTGAAGAACATCTTGCCGATCTCTGCGCTTCGGTGCAGTATACGATCATCCAGATCCTGATCAAAAAACTGAAAAAGGCGGTGGACCAGACCGGGGTAAAAGAAGTCTGTATTGCCGGCGGCGTCAGCGCCAATAGCGGATTGAGAACGGCATTGCAGGAAACAGGGGCGCAGCTCGGATGGAGAACTTATATCCCCGCTTTTCAATATTGTACCGACAATGCCGCCATGATCGCGATCACCGCCTACTATAAATACCAGGCTGGACAGTTTGCTTCCCTGGACGCCAGTCCTACCGCCCGCGCCGAATGGTGATCTCTCTGTGGAACTCCGTGCATCCTGTGCCTCTGTGGTAAAATCTCTGTCTCTCTGTTCCTCGGGACTCTGTTTCACCACAGAGGCACGGAATACACAGAATTTCACAGAGTGTTACTGATAACTTTAACACTTCGCTCGAAGCTCGTAGCTCAAAGCTCACAGCTTACTGCTGGCATCATTTTTTATCCTCTCCCTCTAAACGATTATATGTCAGCCAAAGACCAGCATCCGCAAACCGATCTTGTGGATAACGAAAGAGACGAAGAACGCATGCAGCCTGAAGAAACAACGATCGACCTGCCAGATGTGGAGGATATCCCAGGCCAGGAGCATGTGCATGTTCCGAAAATGAAGTCCTATCACGATACAACGATCTCTTCTGACGACGAAGAGGGCAAGGGCGTGTTCGAAGATGATATCGACCCTGATACCGACGTCACAGACGAAGAGCGCGAACTCCTGCGGCGCAGCAGCGAAAGCATGGCCAGTTCCGATGATGAGGATGTACGCGGCGTTGTGCTCGATAACCAGGACTTCGACGGCGAACTGCTGAATGAAACAGTAGAACTTTCAGGCGAAGACCTGGATGTACCGGGCTCAGAAGATGACGACGACAACGAGGAAATAGGTGAGGAGGATGAGGAAAATAACAGCTACAGTCTTGGCGGTGACCGCTACGATTAATATTTTGGAGCTATGATAAACAGAAATTTGCTGTTATCCTGCTGCCTTATAGCCGGATTGGCGGTCTCATGCAGCCAGAAGAATTTTATCAGGAAAGAAAGCCTGTGCACTGCAGTCTCTACGGGAGATACGGTGGTATTCGGATACAACCGACCGGTCAGTTTATTCCAGGCCTGCAGGGATAATATCCAGGCCTCTATCAGCCAGGTAACCGACTCGCGCTGCCCGGAAGATGTGACCTGCATCTGGGCCGGAAAAGTAAATGCATTACTGCAGCTCAATGCTGACTTCAGTCTCAATCTCGAAAAGGATGTGGTGATAGATACCGTATACATGGGACGGCACTATAGTTTCAGTCTGGTAGATGTAACCCCAAGAGCCAACAGCCAGAAAGCTGTTGAACCGGCCGACCGGAAAACTTTTGTGAGGATAGTACGAACGAAAAATTAGGCTGTTGTATAATGCTGCAGGTAAAACGTAAGCCGCAGATTCGCAGATTGGTTTACTCATCTGCGAATCTGCGGCTTAATTTTC
>JAFBAN010000052.1 GCA_019247775.1 Chitinophagaceae bacterium
CTGAATGAAAATGTGCTGCCGAGGGATACCAAGATCGATACGTCCTACGACCGTACCAACCTAATGGATCACTGTACCGATCCCGTAATCCATAACCTGCTCGAGGGCATCATATTGGTTACAGCCATCGTGCTGCTCTTCATGGCCGACTGGCGAACTACGGTGATCGTGAGTATCATCATTCCGCTGGCGCTGTTGTTCGCATTCATCTGTATGCGCATCAAAGGCATGAGCGCGAACCTGCTCAGCATGGGCGCCGTCGATTTCGGCATTATCATCGACGGTGCGGTGGTGATGGTAGAGGGACTGTTTGTGGCGATGGACAAACGGGCCCGGGAAGTGGGCATGGAAAAATTCAACAAACTCGCCAAACTGGGTACATTCAAGGTGGTAGGCAGCGAAATGGGTAAAGCCATATTCTTTTCGAAGCTGATCATCATTACCTGCCTGATCCCCATCTTCGCTTTTCAGAAAGTGGAGGGGAAAATGTTCTCGCCGCTGGCCTATACCCTGGGTTTTGCCCTGCTGGGAGCATTGCTGTTCACCCTAACATTGGTACCAGCCCTCTCCAGTATCCTGCTGCGTAAAAATGTGCGGGAGAAGCACAATCCCATCGTGATCTTTTTCGAAAAAGCGGTATCCCGCTCCTATCGTGCTGTAAGCCGGGCGCCGAAAACAAGCCTGTTCCTGGCATTGCTGGTAATGGGGCTGAGTTTTTTCTCAGCGAAATTACTCGGAACCGAATTCCTGCCGCAGCTCGATGAAGGAGCGCTATGGGTGGAAAGCGAACTGCCGATGAGCGTTTCATTGAACGAAGCCAATATGATCGGCAATACTATGATCGATATCCTGCAACGTTTTCCGGAAGTGAAACAGACCCTGTCGCAGGTGGGCCGGACAAATGACGGCACCGACCCGAAAGGCTTTTTCAATGTGCAGATCCAGGTGGATCTGAAACCAAAAAAGGAATGGCGCCCGGGATTGACAGAGGAGAAACTGATCGATGAAATGAACACCCAGCTGGAAAAATTGCCGGGTATTGTACTGAACTATTCGCAGCCCATCAGGGATAATGTGGAGGAAGCGGTAGCCGGGGTGAATGCGGCGCTGGCAGTGAAAATATTCGGCCCCGATTTCAACACGCTCGATTCACTTGCGAAAGCAACTTTGAAACAATTGCGCACGGTACGAGGCATCGAAGACCTGGGCATCCTGCGTAACCTGGGCCAGCCTGAATTCAGGATAGAACTGGATCAGCAGAAAATGGCTTTGTACGGAGTGAATATGGCGGATGCGCAGGCGGTGATCGAAATGGCCATCGGCGGAAAAGCTGCGACTATCCTATATGAGGGAGAACGACGGTTCGATGTACGTATCCGGTACCAGAAGGATTTCCGCGATAACCAGAAAAAGATAGAGAACCTGATGGTACCCGCCAGCGATGGGGCTAAAGTGCCGCTGAAGGAGATCTCCGAGTTTAAATCGAGCACCGGCCCGGCATTTATTTACCGCGACAATAACCAGCGCTATATCGCCGTGAAGTTTTCCGTGCGCGAGCGCGACCTGGGAAGCACCATCGCGGAAGCGCAGCAGAAAGTGAATGAACATGTGAAACTGCCGAAGAATTATACGCAAACCTGGAATGGCGAGTTTGAGAACCAGATCAGGGCGTCGCAAACCCTGGCGAATGTAGTGCCGGTATGTTTGCTGGTGATCTTCGTTATCCTGTTCATCACCTTCGGCAATGTGAAGGATTCGATACTGACGATCCTCAATGTTCCGTTTGCGCTGATCGGCGGTATCCTGGCGTTGCACCTGACGGGGATCAATTTCAGTATCAGCGCGGGCATCGGTTTCATTGCTTTGTTCGGCGTGTGTATCCAGAATGGCGTGATCCTCATCAGCGTGTTCAGGAAAAACCTGGAAGCGAAAATGCCATTGGAAGAGGCCGTGTATCAGGGTGTGATCTCGCGCGTGCGGCCTGTGGTGATGACTGCATTGATGGCGGCCATCGGATTATTGCCTGCGGCGATCAGCACAGGAATCGGAAGCGAAACGCAGAAACCCCTGGCAGTAGTGGTGATCGGCGGATTGATCACTTCCACCATCCTCACCCTGCTGATCCTGCCGGTGATCTACAGCCTCGTGCACAAATTCATCCACAAACGCGAAAACATGAAATTGCTGAAACGTGTTGGAGCGGCGTAAATCTCTGTGAACCTCCGTGTTTTCTGTGCCTCTGTGGTGAAGTGTCCGAGGCAAAAGAGGCACGGAGGATTTACCACAGAGGCACAGAAAACACGGAGTTACACAGAGCAATAAATATTTTACTAAACGGCAAAGGATGACCCGCAACCGCAGGTCTTGCTCGCATTGGGGTTGGAAAAGGTGAAGCCGCGGCTATTGAGCCCGCCCTGCCAATCGATCTCCATGCCGTAGAGGTATAGGCCATGGCCTTTGTTCATAATACAGGGAATGCCGCCGATATCGAATCGTTCATCGTCGTCCTGCGGCTGATCGAACCCTAATACATAGCTCATGCCGCTGCAACCGCCGCCCTTAACGCCCACGCGGAGCTGCTGGGTGGTATCGAAGCCCTCCTCACCCATCAGCCTTTTCAGTTCGCTGATGGCGCTTTCGGTAAGTGTTCCGGGAGATGAGATTGCCTGCATCATGATCTTTTTACAGGCACAAATTTACGCCGAAACATCCTAAGGATTTTCTTAAAGTATTTCGATACCGGGAAAACCTCCGCTTCCATTACTTTTGCCAAAACCGGCTGTATGGATTCTAACAGTTTATTGCTGATACTGGGCGGCGCTGCGGTGGTGGGCGGCCTGTTTTATGTACTCAACCGCAGCCCAAAACCTGAGACGCCTGAAAAGCCGGCAGGCACAGGTTCGAACGCCCTGCAGCTGCAGGCTTATGAACGGCTGGCACTGCTGGTAGACCGTATCGCCATCCCCAACCTGCTCAACCGCACCAGTCATGATGGTCTCAGTGCCCGCGAGATGCAGTTCGTACTCACCAAGACCATCAGGGATGAATTCGATTACAATATCAGTCAGCAGATCTATGTGAGCGCCGATGTATGGACAGCGGTCAGGAACCTGAAAGAAAAAAACCTCCTGCTCATCAACCAGGTATCGGCCGCCCTACTTCCAAATGCAAGCGGCCTCG
>JAFBAN010000161.1 GCA_019247775.1 Chitinophagaceae bacterium
CCAACATCCAACCTTCTAACTTTGAAGGCTTGTAATCTTGCACGGTTATTAATTGCTTGGGTGCAAAAAAGGTCATTGTTCCGCTGTCAAAATCATAATACTGTTGTCCATATTTAACCTTGCCGTCAAAATTTTTCTTTAGAAAGATCGTGTAAAAATTAAAGGCAGTTGTCTGAACAATTTTGCTGTTTTCAAGGTCAACGTCATCTAATCTCACAACACTTACCAAGGGATTTGTTGGCTTTTTCAGTAGCAGAGCCGAATGAAGCTCTGCTACTGAATTAAATATATGATGACTGCCGCCTTTCATAATGACTATAAATTTACAGTATTCATGTCAGCATATCGGTCGCCTGTATTTGTACCTAAGGGGATGATGCTTTCCAAACGGCTTAATTCTTCACCGCTTAATTCAACGTTGGTAGCCTGGATATTTTGCTCAACGTATTTTGGTCGCTTCGTTCCCGGTATTGGCAAGTGTCCTTTTGCGATAATCCAAGCAATGGCTAATTGGGAAGTAGTGATGTTCTTTTCATTAGCCATCCTTTTAATTTCATTCAGCAATTCAATATTCTTATAAAATTGTTCGCCCTGAAAACGTGGCAAACTCCTTCGCCAATCATCTTTTGGCAGATCGTCTGGATGCTGAATTTCACCTGATAAAAATCCTCTTCCCAATGGCGAATAAGCAACAAACCCAATTCCCAATTCTTTTAAAGTATCGGTAATTTTTAGTTCGTCAACTTGCCTTTCAAACAAGGAGTATTCTGTTTGAACAGCCGTGAGTGGATGAATTTTGTGCGCCTTTCGAATGGTTTCAGAGCCAACTTCCGATAAGCCGATGTAACGCACTTTGCCTTCTTTTACCAGCTCCGACATCGCTTCCACGGTTTCTTCAATAGGTGTGTTTTTGTCCAAGCGATGCAAGTAATACAAATCGATGTAGTCCGTGTTTAGGTTCTTCAAAGACCGTTCAGCCGCTTTCTTTACATAAGATTTGCTACCGTTTATTTTGTTCGTATAATTTCCACTGTCGTCAATTTCATAACCAAACTTTGTGGCAATGATGCAGTCGCTTCTTTTGCCTGCTATTGCCTTGGCAATGAGTTGTTCGTTTTTTTCAGGACCATACATGTCCGCAGTGTCCAAAAAATTCCCGCCTAATTCAACGGAACGGTGGATGGTTGCAATTGCCTCTGCTTCGTTTGCTTGTCCGTACATATCCATTCCCATTACCTCTGTCATACCCATACAACCCAAACCAATTGCCGGAACTACAAGTCCCTGACTTCCTAATTTTGCCTTTTTAATGCTGCTCATAAAATTTTGTTTTTGTACACTGCAAAGTTCTAAAGGAATTTGTTTGTGAAAGTGTCCAAATCACTTGAAGTTGTATCCAAAAAAAGTTGGAAGGTTTTCAAAAGTTAGGGGCTGTTGTAGCCTAAAGCGGGCCTATAGCTCAGTTGGTTAGAGCACCAATTAGGGTAATCTCCCAAGCCCTTTATTGCGGCCCAGATATAGATCCTATTTATCCAACCTGTTTATTGCGAGTTTTATTGCAACCCCTAAAAACAACAAGCGTCCCATTTTCATGAAACGCTTGTTACGATTGAAGTGGGCCCACCAGGGCATGATCCTGGGACCCCCTGATTATGAGTCAGGTGCTCTAACCAACTGAGCTATAGGCCCGAAAACAACTTTGTTGTTTTCAAAAAACGTTTCGAATAACCGGCCGGACTGGAACCCTCCCGCCTGGGGGCGGGATGCTCTAACCAACTGAGCTATAGGCCCGTCAATTACGACGTTGGCGTGACTAACAAGGCGGCAAAAATAGAGAAATCAGTCAAAAACACAAGGGCTTATTTGAGCCGGCAGCCTGTCCGGTCAAGAGATAGCCAGCCGGGCCATAGCCCAAATAAAAAAGCCGCGGGATTACCGCGGCCTTCATATAGGTCATCTGAAAAATCATCTGCTTACCAGCGATTTCCGGAATAAGCAGGCTTGCTGCTTCTTTCTTCGCGGGGCCTGGCTTCGGCAACTGAGATCTGGCGGCCTTCTACGTTAGCGCCGTTCAGTTCGGCAACGGCCTTTTCGGCTTCTTCCTTGCTGTCCATCTCCACGAAACCGAATCCACGGCTGCGCTGGGTGTATTTGTCCATCACTACTTTGGCAGAACTTACATTGCCATACTCTTCGAAAAATCCTCTTAAGTCATCATCCGTTACGTTGAAGCTTAAATTTGAAACATAAATGTTCATGGTACTAAAATTGAAAAAATAAAAAATTTGAGCTGTGCAACAAGGACGGGAAACTAACTATTAGCAGATATAACTAGCAGAAAATATCGATCGGAGATGCTGAAGAACTCAATGTTAACAACACAAAGATACGCTTTATCATCGTAAGTACCCGGTATATTTTTAGCGGCCCCTCTGTGCATCCTCCGTGTCCTCTGTGTTAAAAATGTAATCATCAGGGAAAATGAAAATCATCTTTAAAGTAGATAGCAGTTTTTAACACAGAGGGCACAGAGGATGCACGGAGGGCACAGGTAGCTAAGGCTGCAATGCCATAAAAACCAGGGCATTCGCATATACAATGCAAGGCCTCGGGAAAATAATGGCGGAAAAACGGCAGAAAATGCTACCTTTGATCGCTTCTCTGGTGTATCGCTGTAACAGGACTTCTTACTACCCGGTCATCCCATTACATCTGTATCGCACCCGGCTTATTCACTGCAATCTGATCAGCACGGCATCGATAAGGGACACCAGCAAGACTGCATTATTCATCATTTAATGTTCCGCAACATGACAATCGAAAAAATAGAACGCTTCATCAAAGACCACGTTAATCACCCGCACTATATAGACGTTCACATGAAGGGCAGGACCGTTGAGCCCGTAATGTTCATCGCCGGCACCGATTACGAAGAACTGAAAGAGAAAAACTTCTGGCGCGTAGTGGCCGCATCCAAAGCTGAGCAATGGGGCAAGACCAAAGACCAGAAACTGGTGCGCATTTATTCCGGTAACCTGTTCACCCGGCTCACCAATTCCATGGCAGCCGCTAATTCCTGATCCATGTACGCACAAGCCTGGAGAAAATACCTGCCTGTTATCGTGATCCTGATCAAACGCAGTTCTGGATCCGCGCAAACTTTGGCAATGGATGCCGATGATTTTATTAAATCGTCCGGCGGCAAAAAACTCAAGCTCGGTTTTACCGGGCTTAACATGAACCATGGCCGGGTGTCCTCCGTTCCCGCACAACCCGAAGTGGCCAAAGACCTCGCCGCGCTGCTGCACGAGTCGCAGGCCACCAAGTCGCTGCTGCAGACCCGCAATATCCATTTCTCCATGACCAATGACTGCTTCCTCAGCATCAGCAATGAAGTACCAGTAACGGCAGAGAGCTAAAACTCAAAAGCCTGAATTGAATGTTCGGAACCCTCCGTGCCATTCTGTGCCCTTTGTGGCTCTGTGGTAAAGCCAAAAACACCAATTAATAAGATATATCTCTTTTCTCCCGGTGATTTCAATTCACCACAGAGGCACGGAGCACGCGGAGTTGCACAGAGATATTAACTGCGGGAAGAAGTAAACCGCTCCGTCCCGTCGGGATGCCAGGATGCGGGTAGGCGCGTGGCCAGGATGATCATCAGCCCGAGCCGCGTGATGCGAAGCCCGATCGTGCTTAATTCTTTTCCGGTGGCGCCGGCCCTCTTACGGAAATACAATAGCTGTTGCTGGTAACTCAACTCATACTTCAGGGCGGCGATATTGCTGGCGGGATGATTTTCGGCGTACATAACTACTGCTTTTGGGTGATCTGGAATAGCAGTCCGTCCTGGTGGCCGATTCGGGAAGAATGCGATCTACGTAAATATACGATTTAATTGCCGCTATTCCTGAAAATCTTCGATGTGGCAACATCTAATTGGTGACCGACCTTTGATTGTATCTTTAGCCTTAATAAATTTTAGTATGGCAGACGTACACACCAAAGTTCAGCGTAGTTACAATATGAGCCGTATTAAGAGCAAGAATACTACGCCTGAAATGCTAGTTAGAAGGTTTTTGCATGCTAAGGGATTTAGGTATAAACTTCACGAGAGCAAGCTTCCGGGGAAGCCCGACATCGTCCTTACGAAATACAAGACCATCATTTTTGTTCATGGCTGCTATTGGCATGGGCATAGTGACTGCAAAGACTATGTTGTTCCAAAGACAAGAACTTCTTGGTGGCTTTCTAAAATAGGAAAAAATATTTCAAGGGATCTGCTCGCCACCACTGCCCTGGAGAACGATGGATGGAAAGTTATTACACTATGGGGCTGTCAACTTGAAGGAAAAACTAAAATTAAGACCCTTGCTCAATTGCCGTCCCTGATTAGAGAGAGTTAAAATTCTACGAACTCTCTCCTTTCATTGATTTTACAATATCATTTGTCTCGAAAGGGAATTTATCTATTAGCCATTTTAGTATTTCGATCTGATCTCTATTGGGTGCTCTTCTAACCTGTGCTTTTAGTTTAATTGTATCAGGGCGGTTCAATGTCAAATTTGAAGCACCTTCATTACAAACAGAACAAACAGCCCGCAAATTGCCCGAGTCATCAGAGCCACCCATTGATTTGTCAACTATATGGCCGATATGAAGTCTGGTTTTTCGACCGTCGTAAGGGTGAATCTCCCCGGCACCGACACCACAAACCTGGCAAGTAAAGCCATCGCGATCTAATACTATTGCACGGGTTTCTTTCGAAATCCCTCTTTCAAAAGAAGGAATTGTCGTCAAGTCCACCAACATGTATTGGCCTGGTTTCAGGTCGCTCCTATCGTTATGTGTGACAATATTTAACCCTTCCTCATTTCTAAGTTCGCGAACGCGCCTGCCCCATTCGCTAGTTCCTGCGATGTCACGCAAAGTGCCAGAATCCAGAATTTTTCCAACATTTGATAAGAAGAATTCCCGAAGCTTGTTACGGGCGCCTCTATCAGGGCGGTTACTTGACGGCATTTTCAAAGGCTTTAATTATAGACCTGCCGATTGCTTTAGCAACCGGAGGAGGAAATGCATTACCCACCTGTCGATATGCCGGTGTTTTCTTACCGGCGAAATCCCAATCTACAGGGAACCCTTGCACTAACGCGGCCATTTTTAAAGTTAGTCTCGGCATGCCATCGAAGCCATTTACAGGCGGCTTATCGGCTAGACCTTTTCCATCAACGCCCAACTGCTTCCATGCAGCTTTAGCACGTGTAGGGCCTAGATCAGCCCCACCGTGTTTTTTTGATCCGCCAACCAACGTCGGGGCAATTCCGGTGGCAAAATTTTTCCACTCATCAGCTTTTGTCCACCCAAGACTACTTATCTCGGGGTACAACAATTCACCCACACTTATCGGTTTCTGCTTAGAAGCAGTAGGCCACGAAAAATTTTTCCAATATTTTTTTTTCATAGCCACCAAAATTGCTCTAGGCCGCAATTGGGAAACGCCAAAATCTGAAGCATGAATTAATTTCCATTCGCCTTCATAACCTATCCTTCTTAATTCTCCCATAATTTGATTTCGGTAAGCGTCAAATTTAGAGTCGAGAATCCCTTTTACATTCTCTAACATAATAGCTTTGGGGCGGCACTCCCGGGCAATACGGATCGCTTCAGGAAACAAGTCTCGTTCATCTTTACTACCTAGTTGAAGTCCGGCTATCGAAAATGGTGGGCAAGGGACTCCGCCTGCTAGGAGATCTATATTACTATAGGCATTAGCCTTAAATGCTCGAATATCTCCCTGTATTATGTTCCATTTCGGACGGTTTAATTTTATTGTTTGACACGCTGTCGGCTCGATCTCGATAAGCACAGAATGCTTGAATCCAGCCTGCTCCAATCCAAGCGCCTGACCGCCTGCCCCGGCGCAGATTTCTATAGATGTATATTTCATATGACGAGCAATATTACTAATAATATTAGCCAAATCGCCTATTATAACTGACACTTTATATGAATTTCCGTAAACATTTTATCCCCTTCCTGACTAAAAAACCAAGTGTGTCGGAATTAGCCGCGTATAACACCGTCACACCAACCTTTAAAGTCACTATGTATACCATTCGCCCATAAAATTTAATCCCGATTTTTGCGCCAGATTGTTATTTTGTTCCTCGCAACCCCATGTTCTACCGCCCCTCATTCCTGTTGCTTTGTTCATTTTGCTGCGCCCTGCTGTTGACCGGCTGTGGTGAGAGCGGGCATTCCCTGCCGCTTGGATCACACCGCGCTTCCGACAGCATACTTACGCCCAAAACCCCATTGTTCGAGAGCGGCCGGCTGGCCGAAGCACAGCACTATGTAGACTCTGCATTTGCAAGCCGTTCTTCCCATACCGTTTACGATTATGTGCTGCGCTACAACACCGATGCCTATGTTAATGGCGTGGCGGGCAACTATGTTACCCAGCTGCGCTATGTAGATTCCGGCATCGACCTGATCCGCCGCTACCTGCCCAACCAGGGCCTGTCGGTAGAACTGGCCAACCTGCTGATCGCAAGAGGCGGGGCCTATTTCAACCTCAAGAATTACACTACTTCTTTCCAGGCATATTTTGAAGCAATGCAGGCGGTGAAGCAGTATCCCAACAACTGCACCGTTTCCTGGGTGGTCTACAATATTGCGATGGTACTCTACAAACAGCAGCAGTTTGCGGAATCGGCGCATTATTTCAAGGAAGCGCTGCACTACGCGATGCCCTGCGAAGAGAATATTGCTTACCGCAATAACCGGGTACAGGAGATACTGGACGATATCGGCCTCTGCTATACCAAACTGCAGCAATACGACAGCGCCATGCACTACTACCAGCAGGCGCTGGATATCGTGATGCGCAATCCTTACCAGATGGCGGTAGACAGTCTCAATAGTTACAACCGTTATCGCGCAGCGGCCGGCGTGATCACCGGTAATATGGCCAAGATCTATGTGGGCACGCATCGTCCGGATTCCGCCATCGCTCTTTACAAACGCGCACTCGCCATCAACACCAATGCGGATCTTCACGACCGACAGCTCTGCCTGGTGCAGCTTGCCGATGTATATCTCTCTACCGGCGAATTGCAACCCATGCGGCAGGTGCTGCAGGAATTGCGCAGATCGCTCGATACCGCTATCGCCAAAGACCTGGAGATGGATTATAACCGCCTCCAGTATGCCTATTACCAGCGCACCAACGAACCCGCCAAAGCCCTGCCTGCGCTGAGCGCCTACATGCGCCAGCGTGATTCGGCCACGGCACAGCAGAACAAATTGCAGCAATCCGATATTGGTCGCGAGCTGCGTGATAAGGAACAGCAGTTCGAGATCCAGTTGCTGCAGAAACACAATGAGACCAGCCAGACCTATCTCTGGTTGTTCGGCGCCATCGCTGTAATGGCCATCGTGATCCTGGTGCTGATCTATACTTCGTATTCAAGCAGCAAAAAGAACGTGCGCCGCCTGGTGGAAATGAATACAGCCATCACCGATGCCAACCGTGAGAAAGACCGCATCCTCCGCGTGGTAGCCCACGATCTCCGCAATCCCATCGGCGCCATCGCCACGCTGAGCCAGCTGATGACCGTGGCCGATTTCGACGCAGAAAAAACAAAAGAGCTGCTGCGCAGTATCGAGTCTTTATCCAACAGTTCCATCACCCTCATCAACGACCTGATGATCGCGCAGCAAAGCAGCACTACCGGCGAAGAAAAAAAATCCACCGATATCCGTAAACTGCTGCAACATGCCGTGATGCAGATGCAGTTCAAAGCCAATGAAAAGAACCAGGAGCTGGAACTTCATTTACCCGAGCAGGAAGTGACCGCACCCATTTACCCCGTCAAGACCGAACGCGTGATCAATAACCTGCTGGCGAATGCCATCAAGTTCAGTCCCGCAGAGAGCCGCATTGAAGTGCGCCTCGACAAACATGAGCGTTTCATCCTTTTCGCCGTCACCGATCATGGTATCGGCATTGCTCCCGAGCATCTCCCCAGGGTCTTCGACCAGTTCACGTCTGTAAAACGGCCTGGCACGGCTGGCGAGAAAAGTTTCGGGCTGGGTCTATCCATCTGCAAACAGATCGTCGAAGACATGGGCGGCAAGATCTGGGCCGAGAGTACGATGGGTGTAGGCAGTACGTTCTTTGTGCAACTGGCGGTGTAGGCTAAAGGCCGAATGCTGAATGCTTAAGGCGAAAATCAAAAACTTTTTCGGAAGTCTCCGACAATACCTCACCCCCCGGCCCCCTCTCCACAGGTGGAGAGGGGGTGCAACTTTTCTTTTTGAACAGAAGATATTCGCAATAAAAAGGAATTCAAACTCCCTCTCTGCTTGCAGAGAGGGCTGGGGTGAGTAGTCCAAGCAACGCGTCTAGTACATTTTAACTATTCCCCCGCCTCCACCCCCCAGATAGCTTTGCTGTATTAAAACAAAAAAGCTATGAAAAAGTCTACACTACGCAACGCTATCCTGATCGCAGTTATCGGCCTGGCTGCTTCTACCCACACCATCGCCCAGACAACAGATCCGGGCTTTGAAGGCTGGACCGTGAGCGCCCATGCCGGCGCCGCTTCCACCAGTTCTTCTATGCAATGGGCCAGCCCCTTGGTCGTTTGGCATGTCAGCAACCTGTACAGTCCGGGCGGAGCGCCGCTGATCGTGGTTCCGGCTGGATTATATAAAGTGCCTGACACGAGTTCAAAGAGTATCGGTATGGCTGTATCGCTCCAGATCGGCTACACCAAACGCTTCAATCATGTAATGGCCGGCGCCGAACTGGGCATCAGCATCAACAGCTACAAAACTTCACAAACCACTGTTTTCTATCCCGAAACCATGTTGCAGGCCCGCAACCCGCTGACCATACAGCGCGATATCAGCGTGGGCATTTCCAAATCCCTCACTGTAAAAGGCGGCTATACCAAAGGCAAACATCTTGTGTATGCAATGGCTGGTGTGGTACTCACGCCGGTAAAGCTTGCCGCCAATGATTATTACAAGCTTAGTCCGCAAAACAAACACGCGGGCTCCCCAACCGCGCAGGCCATTTCTTATACTTATACAGATCTGAGCCATGAGCAGCAGGTATCCAAAACACTGGTTGGCATCAGCGCCGGCGCAGGCTACCAATATGCTGTATCCGATGAGGTAAGGGTTGGCGTGGAATACCGTTTTACCAGCTACAACCGCGGCTCGTTTACGATCGATGAAGCGGTGGGCGAGCAACCCACAGATAACAGCGGCAACAAATTCGGGATTGGCGGCAGCATCGAGGCCCATGATATTTCAGTGGCACTGAAACAGCAATCACTGACCGTTCGTGTAGATGTCGCTTTTACCGCAGTCGCTGCATTGTTTAAACATAAATAAGCCAACTGCAAAAAAGAATGCCGGGATCATCAGGTAAGTGATGATCCCGGCATTTATATTTTTTTAGATGGATCCTTAGTTTCCTCCGCCGCCTACGCGGTTCTGCTCATCCTGCGAGCCACTGGTACGGCGACGTGGCTGAGAACCCGGTGTATTCTTGCCGAAGCGATAAGTGAAGGTCAACGTAGCCTGGCGGACATCGGGACGGGCAACCGCTTTCACATCCACATCGCTGTAGCGGATCACACTGGTGAATTTTTGCCAGGCGAATGGATCGCGCACATTCAGTCGCAATGTGCCCTTGCCCTGCAATACCTGTTTCTGCAATGCAAAACCAACCTGGTACACCGGTTCTATCACTGCCAGCTGGTCCACCGTCTTGTGGCGATAAAAGCCGCTGATCTCGCCGCTGAATCCTGCTTTTTTGTTGAACGTAAAGCTATTGGTGATATTGGCGGTAAACGACGTGAACGAGATATCGATCGGGTCTGCGTTATACACGCCAACATAATGGTTGTTGTAGATATTCGTAAAGAAATTGGCATTCCACCAGCTCGTAAAACTGATCGGGGCGGTGATGGACAGACCGAAATTGGTGAACCGCGCAATGTTCTCCGAAGTGTTGTAAGTGATCTTGCTCGTATTGTTCTGCTTCAGGATCTGCGAGATCACATCATTGGTAGTGTTATAATTGGCTGTGATGATCAGCTTGGATTTATACGCATAGCTGAATTCGAAATTATGCGTGAACTGCGGCAGCAGGTAAGGATTACCCACCCGGTACGTCAGCGAATCCAGGAAATAAGTGAACGGGTTCAGGTCCTGGTAATTCGGACGCGTGATGCGGCGGCTGTACGACAGGGTCAGCTGGTTAGTCTTACTGGCCTCATAGCTCACGAACACACTCGGGAACAGGTTGGTGAAATTCCGTTTGAAAGTGGAATCGTTCGTTACCTGCCTGCCTTTGGCGATCGTATTCTCTACCCGGAGTCCGCCCTGTAGCGACCATTTTTTGATCTGCGTATTATAGTTCACATAGGCTGCATTGATATTCTCTTCGTACACAAAATGGTTAGAGCGTGCATCGTTGATCCAGGTCTTATCGGGCAATTGTCGGGTGTATGCTACCAGGTTATCATTGGTAACGATACTGCTTTTCACGCCCGCTTCGAACCTGCCGTTCTTCAGGGGATGGGTGAAATCGGATTTGAAAGACCAGATATCGATCAGCGAAGGCAGGTGCCCTTTCAGGTACAGGGTAGAACCGATCTGGGCGCCGGAGCCATTGAAAGCATCGGTGGTAAGTGTCATATCCGACACATTGCTGTACTTCACATAATCGAGATCGGCGGTCAGCTCTGTGCCCAGCGTGTCGAAGCTGTGCTTCCAGTTCAGGTTGCCGGTAAAATTCTGGAAGCCGATCTTGTTAGCAGTGTTCGATACCAGGGTTGATTGCACCGCGCCATTTTTATCCTTGATGGTAGAAACGGTTACCGGGGTCGGATGCCCGTTGAATTCAAACCCGCTTATCACCACGCCGAATACATTTTTTTTGTTGGCGTTATAATCCAGGCCCAGTTTCAGGCTCTGGTTGAAGTTGCCGAATTTGAAACTGGTGAGCAGGCTGGAAGAACCGTCTATTGCACCGTTGTTATAGAAATTGCGGTCGATCGTGAGTTCGTTACGGCCGCGGAAATAATTGGGATTGTAATTGCCGAAAATATTGATCTTGTTCTTGCGGTAATTGAAGTTGAAACTGTTCTGCGATTTCGGGATGATATACAGCGTTCCGTTCGGATTGAAAATACCGGTAGTAACGCCCAGCGTAAAGCTTCCGTTGAAACCCGCGTTCCTTCCTTTTTTGGTCTTGATATTGATCACGCCCGAATTACCGGATGCATCATATTTACTCGAAGGATTGGTCATGATCTCGATCTGATCCAAAGCCGTAGCCGGCATATTCTTCAGCAGGTTGGCCAGGTCGGTGGATGACATATAAGTGGGCTTGCCATCCAGCATAACGATCACACCTGCTTTTCCGCGCAGGCTGATGGCCCCGTCGCTGCTTACCGTAATACCCGGTGATTTTTCCAGGATATCCATGGCCGAAGCGCCGGCGCTGGAGGGAGATGCTTCCACATTCACCACGGTGCGGTCGATCTTCGACTCGATAAAAGGTTTTTTCGCCTGCACCACCACTTCACCGATCTCCCTGGTGCTCGCCTTCAACGCGATCACGGGCAAATTGATATCGGAACCGGCGGCATCGAATGCTGCCGATCCGGCCTTGGCGAAACCTACCAGCGATACCGATGCGAAATATTTGCCGGGTTTGATATTCACGAATTCATAGAGTCCATCTGCAGAGGTCACGGCGGTTTTTACCAGTCCGGAATCCCTGGCTCGCAGCAGGGATACTGTGGCGGATTGAACAGGATTGCCCTGTTCGTCCTTAACGACACCGGCGATCCGGGTCGCAGACTGTGCCATTGCGGCCATAGAGGCCATTACCATCAATAAAAAAAGAGTAACTATTCGTTTCATAAGCGGGTCTTATCTGCGTAAAGTTTCGTAGAATCCCCGGAGCCAATATGTCAAAACTGGACAAAGCGTGGGTTTGAATGGTCAAAGGGCGGTTTTCGGCGATCCAGCGGCAAGTGAATTGGCTGTTTTTTACACCATTCGAACAGATGAGCAAGGAACAGACGAGCAAGGAACAGATGAAGGGGTCCGATCCGATCAATGTTCATCAGTTCCTTGCTCCTTGCTCGTCTGTTCTTAAGAGTTTGCGCAGCCGGCTGTTTGAGTCGATCTGCCGCAGCAGTTCGTACGAAGCCAGTGCGGCGCCGTACCGGTTGAGGTGGTCTGAATTGCGGAATTCGTGCGGGCCTGCTGCCGGCGGATCCAACAACAGGTAATTCTGTGCGATCCGGCTTCTGAGGCTGTCGAAAGATTGCAGGTACCGTGTTGAGAAAAATTGTTCGAGTTTATTGGATGGAAGCTGGAAGAATACTGGTTCGATGCCTCGTTCGCGAAGCTGTGCGGCCCAATCCATCAGCGCGCTTGCTTTCCGGCCGCTGAACGCTGCGGTCCGCATCCATGCCATTGCCGGCGCCTCTTCTTTTTCTTTCGCTTCAGTTGTTATTTCATCGCTGCTGTAAAATCCTTTATGCAGCTGCAGCGATAGCGACGCGGCATTCGGCGTATGCGAGCGGATCCTGAAAATATTGACCAGCCCTTTGCGAAAACTATTAAGGGTGAGTTCCGCATAAGCCCTAGCTCCCAATGAAAACTGCCGCGTTATTGCTGCATTCGTCATGGCTGGCTGCAGGTAACGATGCACCGGGTAACTTTTAAAATCGTCCATGCTTTCCAGGAACAGGTTGGGCGAAAGCAGGCAGAACACCGCTTTGGGTGCGCGCTTTGCGTTGCGCAGGTAATTATCAACCACCAACTGCGTAAAATACGGGCCTGCCGCAGCGGTGCCAAGGTTGAAGGAACGGATGCCCGCCGAATCGAACACCAGCGGATCGATACCCGAATAAACATAAGAACTGCCGGCGAACAGGATATCGAGACTATCGGATTGCCGCTGGATGGAGAGACGGCGGATATTCATATCGCTGTTCAGATCATCCCGATCAATATGATCGAACTGCCCCACGATAAAAATGAGCGCAACCAGGATCACGGTAAACAGGATAATATGGATGCAAAATTTCCGCATGCTAGAACTTGGCGTATATGAAATGCTGCTGGCTTTCGTTGTATACCAATATAAGGCTCAGCAACAGGTAATAAAAACCCCATCGCAAAGGCGCCGGCCAGGGGTCGGCCTGTTTTTCAATGGCATAATTGTCCTGCTTTCCTCGCCATTCCATCACCAGGAAACCTGTTACAAACAAAAGGGTCACCGCTAATTGTTTTTTTTCGGCGAATGCCGGCAGAGAAAAAATGGAGGCGGAGAACAGCCGCCTGAAATATTCCCATGCCTGCTGAACGTTGTCCGACCTGAACACGATAAAACTGAGCATCACCAACACAAATGTTCCAAGGATATTCAGGTAGTGGCGCATTCCTCCCGCATGCTGTTTCGGGCGTTTGGTGATGCCTGCCATTTTATCGCGGATGATCAGGGGAATAAAATACAATCCATGCAGCAACCCGAACAGCACGAAAGTCCAGTTCGCTCCATGCCAGGCGCCCACCAGTATAAAATTGATCAGGATCGCGATAGACAATCCAGCTTTACCGTAATCCCGGAATGCGATCGACAGCGGCGTGAACACATATTCGGTAAGCCAT
>JAFBAN010000103.1 GCA_019247775.1 Chitinophagaceae bacterium
AGTGGCAAACAATCGTTACCGGATAAAAAAGATCTATGGCGGATTGAACTGGTCGCCTGACCTGCGATCGCCGCTAACAGAACCTGGTGTGAATGTTCAAACCGGCGATTATATTTTAGCCGTGAATGGGAATGATGTGACTGCCGACAAAAATTTTTACAGCTATTTCGAAAATACGGCCGAGAAGATCATCACACTCGGCGTATCGTCTTCCGCAGACGGCAGTAACAGGCGTACTGTAAAAGTGGTACCCGTTGCCAGCGAAGCGGCTTTGCGCAACCGCGACTGGGTAGAGGGCAATATGCGCAAAGTGCATGATGCAACGAATGGCCAGGTGGCGTATGTGTATGTGCCGAATACGACTACGGAAGGACATGAATATTTCAAACGGTATTTTTTTCCGCAGGCCGATAAGGCGGGGATCATTGTTGATGAAAGATTCAACGGCGGCGGACAGCTGGCCGATTATTATATCGATATGCTGAAAAAGCCGGCGCAATCTTACTGGAGATACCGGTATGGCAAAGACCAGAAAGCGCCCAATGCTTCTATCCAGGGTCCGAAAGTGATGCTGATAGATGAGACGGCGGGATCGGGCGGCGATTACCTGCCCTATCTTTTCCGGCAGGCGGGTCTGGGTACCCTCGTGGGTAAAACAACCTGGGGCGGACTGGTAGGCATACTCGGGTATCCTGAATTTATCGATGGCGGAGTGGTTACCGCGCCTAATCTTGCATTCTTTGACGACAAAGGTTTTGGCATCGAGAATGTGGGCACGCCGCCCGATGTGGAAGTGGAACAATGGCCCGCACAGGTGATCAATGGCCATGATCCGCAGCTGGAAAAAGCGATCCAGATCGTGATGGATGAACTGAAAAAGAATCCGCCTAAAAAAGCGCCCTCACCACAAGCGCCCATAAAAACCAGGACAAGATAATGAAACGGAAATGCGTTTTTTTAGTTGTTGCAGTTCTAACCTGCTTTCAGCTGCATGCCCAGAAACAGGCTATTATAGAAGGCCATATAGAAGGACTTCCAGACGGCACCAAAGTCTGGATCCTGTCGAATGAACGGACATGGAAAGATTCAACGTTCGCGAAGGATGGAAGATTTTCGTTCCATCTGAACATACCCGGCCCGCGTTCCTATAACCTGCGGCTCTCCCGGGAATTCGAAAAAGGCAAATGGCAGGATTTCTATGTTGATGCAGGTGGGTTACAGATCGAAAGCGTGAATGGAAATTTTTCAGAGATGCGTTTATCCGGAAGCCGCTTTGCGACCGAGCAGAACAGGTATTTTACCATGGTGAATTCCGATTCCAACTATGCGTACCTGGTGAAGAACGTAAGGTCGGCAGAAGACGCAAAAAAAAGGAATGCATTGAAAGCGATCCTGGCCGCCAAATGGATCCGCGAGAACGTCTCTTCGGTGATCAACGGTTACCTTCTCACAACCGACATCAAAGGAAATGCAGATACCGCACTATTGAGGGCTTTGCTGAATAGTCTTCCTCCCGCTTCGAGGAAAGATATCTTCGCGCAAAGCCTGCAGCAGGACCTGGATACGCAGCAAAAAATGGCGATCGGGAATATGGCCCCGGAGTTTACGCAGGCGGATACCGCCGGCCGGCCGGTAGCTTTGAAGCAATTTCGCGGCGGCTACCTGCTGATCGATTTCTGGGCGAGCTGGTGCGTACCCTGCCGCGAAGAAAATCCCAACCTTAAAAAAGCCTACGAGCGGCTGAAAAGCCGCGGACTAAAAGTGTTGGGCGTGTCGCTCGACTCCGATAAAAAAAACTGGATCCAGGCCATCAGGCAGGATGGGCTTCAGTGGACGCATGTGTCAGACCTTAAACTCTGGGACAATCGGGTTGTTAAACTCTATGGCGTTAAAAGTGTTCCTGCTAATTTTCTCATCGATCCGCAGGGAAAGATCATCGCAAAAAACCTTAGGGGCGCCGATCTGGAAATGCAGTTGGGTAACCTGATGAAATAAACCCAACCGGTATCCGTTCAATGTGCACAAGATGCAAAGAAACAAGATCAGACAATACTATGATGCTACGGAGATAGAGGCCAACCGGCTGGAGCTCGATATATTCAAACTGGAAGGGATAAGAACGAAAGCGATCATCGAACGCTATCTCACAGCTAAACAACTGGCGATATTGGATATCGGCGGCGGCGCCGGGTATTATGCTTTCTGGCTGCAGGGAAAAGGGCATAGCGTGAGCCTGGTAGACCTCTCCCCTAGGAATATCGAGCTTGTTGCAAAACATGCAAGTGCCGCAATACCGCTCACCAGCGCGGCTGTTGGCGATGCGGTTCAACTGGATTTCGGGGATGAGCAATTTGATCTTGTATTGCTGCTCGGACCACTCTATCACCTGACAGACCGTGGTGAGCGGGTACGCGCGATCTCGGAAGCAAAACGGGTATTGAAGCCTGGTGGAATTCTTTTATCGGCAGTCATTTCCCGCTACGCTTCATTGATCGATGGCTTTCAGCGAGACCTGGTGACCGATGACCGCTTTTTCAGCTTGCTTAAACATGATCTCAAAACCGGCGAGCATCTGAACGCAACTGATAACCCGGAGTATTTTACAACCGCATATTTTCATACCCCGCAGGAGATCAGGGCGGAGATCACCGAAGCCGGGATGCAAATTGAAAAACTGATCCCCGTAGAAAGTTTTGGCTGGATCGCCAATAAATTCAGCGAAAAAGAAAAAGACCCCGGCTATATGCAGAAACTGATGGAGATCATCGGAATGGTAGAAGCGAATGAAGACCTGCTCGCGATCAGTCCGCATATCATTGTGGCGGCGCGCAAGGGCCTGGTCGATTAGGGATGCAGCCTGCGAATCCGGGTTGTTCGAAATGCTTATCTTCAACAGAACTAACAACCATCGTTATGCGCTTTTTCGTTTTTATCGGCTGTGCCCTGCTGCTGTTTTCCTGTAAAACAGATCAGCAGGCTACTGAGCCAGCCAAGATCGTCGGAACCTGGAAGCTTCAGACGGGAACCCTGATCGATCACGGCGATACTACCGTGACCGATTATACCAAAGCCACATCTTTCATCAAGATCATCAACGATACGCACTTCGCGTTCCTGCAGCACGACCTGAACAAGGGAAAGGATTCGGCGGCCAGTTTTGTTGCGGGCGGCGGCACTTACAGTTTTAAGGACAGCAGCTACACCGAAAACCTCGAGTACTGCACTGCCAGCAACTGGGAAGGCAACAGTTTCAAGTTCACGGTTACTATCAAGGGCGATACCCTGGTGCAGCGCGGTGTTGAAAAAGTGGATAGCGCAGGAGTGAACAGGATGAATATCGAGCAATATGTTCGTTTGAAGCAATAGAAGAAGACCGAAGCGGGGTAAAAGAAAAAAAGTTTTGTTCGGTACTCTGACTATTTCGCTAAGAGTGGATAAGAGCAAAGGAGCGTAGGAGGGAAATACTCCTGCTACCCTCTTTCTCTCCTTGCCTCTTAGCGAAACCCTTTTCGCGGCCACAACATTCAACAACTTCTTCTTTTCTTTTTATCCCCATCCCGCAATCCAGCTGATAAATTTATAACTCAGCCAAACCAATCCCACCAGGAAGATCAGCAGTACCAGTAACAGGGGCACCAGCAGCTTCCAGGCCCCGCCGCGGTGACGGCCTTCCTGGTAATGCTCGCGCATCAGCTGAAGGTTGCGCTGGTTGGCCTTGAATGCAAAGTCGAAAACATCTCCTACCAGCGGTATGGAGCCAAGCACGGCATCCAGTACGATATTGAGTACCATCCGCGCCAGCACAAAGCCGCTGGCCCCGTTCTTTGCGAGCACACTCAGCATATAGGCTGCCACGAGAAAGCCCGCAAAATCACCGCCGCCCGGTATCAGACCAATGATCGGATCGAGCCCGAAGCGGATCTGCGTGCCGGGAATGCGAAACTGGTTATCCATCAATTTAGCCAGCAGCTCAATGCTCCGCAAGGCGGGCGGCGTGCTGGAAGCGGTGTAGGTTTTCATGCTGTCTTCATTTCCAAAATAGTGCCGAAAACCCGCTCTGCATGCAGGGTCTTGTTAAGTTCCCCGCAACGACTTTAACCGCGAAGACGCCAGGACGCAATGGCACACAAGGATGGCGCCGCCGCGGGTTTTCTTCGCGTTGCCTCGCGCCTCAGCGCCTTCGCGGTTAAATTCAACCTCTTACCATTACTAAAATCACCCCAATCTTCCGGATCTGTTTTTACTATCGTACATTTAAGACCACCGGATCAACTCACCGCTTATGAAAATCACTCTGACTACGGCATTCGGCTTTGCGTTTGCCTGTTTGCTCTCCCAACCGCTGCAGTCGCAGGGAACCCGTTTACTTCGTCAGCCCACGATCAGCGCCACGCAGATCGCTTTCGAGTATGGAGGCGATATCTGGATCGTTGCCAAAGCAGGAGGCGAAGCAAGACGCATCACCAGCACCGCCGCCGCCGAAGCCAATCCGCATTTTTCGCCCGATGGCCAGTGGCTCACGTTCAGCTCCGACCGCTCGGGTGTTGCCCAGGTATACATTGTGTCCACACAGGGAGGAACGCCTACCCGGCTCACCTGGTATCCGGCAGCATCCTACCCGCGCGGCTGGTCGCCCGATGGAAAAAGTATTCTGTATGCAACAGGTCGCGAAAGTCCGCCCACCAATTACAATCGCCTGTGGACCGTACCGGTAAATGGCGGTCCCTCTTTCGTGTTGCCTGCGCCCATGGCATTCGATGGCAGGTATTCCGGTGATGGGAACAAACTGGTGGTTGATCGCGTAAGCCGCTGGGATGTGGAATGGCGGCATTACCGTGGCGGACAAAACACAGCGCTGCAGATACTTGATCTAAAATCCCTCGCCGAAACAACAGTACCGACGGATGGCAGCATGGATATCCACCCGATCTGGATGAGCGGAGATGTGTACTTCCTTTCCGACCGCGATTTTATCATGAATGTATGGTCATACAATCCGGCCACTGCCGCGGTAAAACAGATCACGCATCATAAGTCGGGCGATGTAAAATGGCTGGAAACAAACGGAAAAGAGCTGGTGTATGAACACAATGGCTACCTGCATGTACTTGACCCCGGCACCAATAAAGATCAGCAGCTGAATATTGAAGTGGTCGGCGATTTCCCCTGGGCCGAAACAAGGATAGAGAATGTAGCCTCGAGCGGCACGAATGCTTCGCTGTCCCCTACCGGTAAGCGCATCCTGATCGAAGGACGCGGCGATATTTTTACCGTACCCGTTGAGAACGGAGATACCAGGAATCTTACCCGCAGTCCGGGAGCCGCGGACCGTCGCCCGTTGTGGTCGCCGGATGGAAAAGAAATTGCCTGGCTGTCGGACAAGGACGGACAGGGCTACGCACTCTATCTTATCGACCAGGAAGGAGCGAAGGAGCCCAGAAAAATTTCCATCGGCGACAGCAAACTCTGGTGGGATCCAAGCTGGTCGCCGAATGGGAAATTCATTGCCTTCACCGATAATGCAGTTACGGTAAAAGTGATAGAGCTTGCTACCGGCAATATCACCACCGTAGACACCGGCGGAAATAACCTCGAGCGGGGCAATATGGCATTGAGCTGGTCGCCCGACAGTAAATGGCTGGCCTATACCAAATCTTCGCCGAACAATTTCAGAACGATCATGATCTGGTCTGCCGATTCCAGAATGAAAAGACCGCTGACCGATCCGATGGCCGATGCGATCGCGCCATCCTGGGATATGAACGGACGCTACCTGTATTTCCTCGCCAGCACTAATGCTGCGCTGGGATCGGGCTGGGCAAATACCAGCTCACAGCAGGCGCGGCCGACTTTCGGCGCCTATATCACTATCCTGCGCAAAGAAGATCCGAATCCTTTTCCACTAAAAACAGATGAGGAGCCGGATACAAGTAAACCCGCCGCCAAAGACACCAGTAGTTTCAAAGGTGTGCGCATCGATTGGGAATATATCGACCGCCGCATTATAGCCATGCCGATACCGGTGGGCAATTATGACGGAACGCTTCCCGGTCCGAAAGGAACCGTCTTCATCAGTTCGGGCCCATCGCTGAGCAAATACACGGTGGCCGATAAAAAACTGGAACCGATGGTCAGCGGCTCCCAGTTTGCGGTGTCTGCGAACGGAGAGAAATTATTATTCAGGTCGGGACCAACATGGCGGGTGGTTTCAACGGCCAAGCCGGCTGCTCCAACGGATGGCGCTGTTAATGTGAGCCTGCGGATGGAGATCAACCGGCTCGAAGAATGGAAGCAGATCTTCAACGAAGCCTGGCGCTACCAGCGCGACTATTTCTACGACCGGAACATGCATGGCCGCGACTGGAATGAGGTAAAAGCGCAGTACGAACCGCTGGTACCCTATATCCGCCACCGCGCCGACCTCACTTACCTGCTCGATCAGTTAGGCGGCGAACCCTCTGTCGGGCACAGCTTCGTATTCGGGGGCGATTTTCCTGCGCTGGACACTTCGAAAGTAGGCGTGCTGGGCGCCGACCTGGTTCCCGATCAGGATCGTTGGAAGATCAAAAAGATCTACAGCACGGAGAGCTGGAATCCTGGCCTGGTGGCGCCGCTTGCACAGCCGAACCTGAAAGTGCAGGAAGGAAATTATATTATCGCTATCAATGGCCGCCCGCTTACAACGGCAATGGATCCGTATTCACTCCTGAACGGCGCCGCACAGCAGCAAACGATCTTACTCGTGAACAATAAACCTTCTGCCGATGGCGCCTGGACCATTCGCGTACAGCCAACCGATAATGAAAATGGATTGCGGCAGCTTGGATGGATCGAAGACAACCGCAGAAAGGTGAGCGAACTTTCAAAAGGAAAACTGGGCTATGTATGGGTGCCGAATACCGGTGGCGCCGGGTTCAATAATTTCAACAGGTTCTATTTTGCACAGCAGGATAAACAGGGCGCGGTGATAGACGAGCGGTTCAATGGCGGCGGATTGCTTGACGATTATATGGTAGACCTGATGGTGAGGCGCCTTCGCGCGGCCATCACCAATGAAGTGCCGGGCGGCGCCGATATGCGGCTGCCGGCTGGCATCCTCGGACCCAAGGTATTGCTCATTAATGAAATGGCCGGCTCGGGCGGGGACTTCTTTCCCTGGATCTTCCGGCAGCAGAAAGTAGGGCCGCTGGTGGGCACGCGCACCTGGGGCGGGCTTGTGAAATCGTCGGTCCACTATGCCTTTATAGACAATGGCTCGATGACTGCTCCTGATAATGCCATATTCGATCCTGCCACCCAGAAATGGGTAGCGGAAAATATGGGCGTGGCTCCCGATATAGAACAGAAGATCACTGCCGCATCGGTTGCGCAAGGCCGGGATCTGCAGCTTGAGAGAGGCGTGGAAGAGGCAATGAAGCTGCTGCAAAAAGAGCCCTGGCCGGAAGTGAAGCGCCCCGCCTACTCAACGCCGGCCAAAAGGAAATAGCGTTCCTGCCATATACAGGGGGCTTCCATCAACCCCAGTACTGGAGGAACAACTTAACCCCAGCCTTCAGGCTGGGGTTGCGCAGGCAAAAGATCTCTGGGCTTTAGCCCCGGGCCGGCCTGTGCCCTGGCTTATGATTTGCGCTTCGCGTGCCGTCGGTACAAAAATTTCAGCCTGCCTGTAACAAAGTTTCTCCGTGCCCGACAAATCCCTCAAACAACGATCATTGCAGCAACTGCAGGCAGAGGAGGAATTTGAGCAACAGGTAAGGCTACACGAGGCATTGCTGCACAAGGTTTGCCGTTTGTATGCCCATACCGATGCGGACAGGGAAGACCTGTTCCAGGAGATCGTGATACAGCTCTGGCGTTCCTATCCCAAATTCCGCGGCGATGCAAAACGGAGTACCTGGATGTACCGGGTGGCATTGAATACGGCCATCACCGGGCTACGCCGGAAAAAGGATTTTATCCAGTCTTATGATCCGGCCATGCTGCCCATGCAGCAGACCGACGACAACAGCGCTGCGGTAAAGGAAGAAAAACTGAAAGAAATGTATGCGGGCATCTCGCAGCTTAACGAAATAGAAAAGGCGATCGTGATGTTGTATATGGACGATAAGTCGTACGACGAAATGGAAGAGATCCTCGGTATGAGTCAGGGTAACCTGCGGGTGAAAATGACCCGCATCAAAGACAAATTACGTCAACTCACAAAACAAAGCTGATATGGAACTCGACGAACTGAAGCAGACATGGCAGCAGGCAACAATTGAAAAAACCTCAAATAAAGATATCATGGAACTGATCCATCAAAAAAGTTATGGCCCTGTGGCGGCATTGAAACGTGTATTCAGAAAGCAGATAGTGGCGATGTCGCTGATCCCGCTGATACTGGTAGTCACCAATCTCAATAACGTATCGGCGGTATTTACCAGCATCCTGTTCTGGTGTTATGTTGCTTTCTGTATTGGCATTATTGTTTTTGCGGGGTACAATTATCATATTGCCGGTAAGATGGAAGAAATGCATGGCGAGGTAAAACAGAACCTGGAGCAGCAGGTAAACCTGCTGGAGAAAAGACTGCACTGGGAACTGATCGGTTTGCGCGCGGTGCTGATCTTTTTCGTGATCCTGCTCGAAACCGTGCCGTATGTACAGCATTACCGCATGCTGGATAAATGGCATTCGCTCTCACCCCTGATCCGTTTCGGCGCCTATGCCGCACTGGCCATTACGCAGTATGTTGTAAACAGAAGACTCAGCTACCACAAAGTAGGCAGGCACCTGGTTTACCTAAAGGGATTGATCAGCGAAATGAGATAGTTGAAGTGCCCGGCACAATAAAAGAAAAACGAAGTGAAAAGATGTTCCCTTTTTTATCTTTTTCCACTTCGTTACTCTATATCGAAACAGGGGGTCTGAACAGCTGCTGGTTTAAGAGCAGGGAAATGTTTCGCTAAGAGTGGATAAGAGCAAAGGAGCCAAGGAGAGATCTCTCCTGCTACCCTCTTTCGCTCCTTGGCTCTTAGCGAAACCCTGTCGCAACCAAATATTGGCTGAATCCAGCCCGCATTCGCAATCTCGGAATATCAATAAAAGAAAAACGGAGTTTAAAAAGATAAAGAAGATATTTCCTTTTTATCTTTTTCCACTTCGTTCTCTTCTATCGAAACCGGGGCCTGAACAGTTTAAGAGCAGGGAAATGTTTCGCTAAGAGTGGATAAGAGCAAAGGAGCCAAGGAGAGATCTCTCCTGCTACCCTCTTTCTCTCCTTGACTCTTAGCGTAACCCTGTCGCAACCACAGCATGCAGCAGCCGATCAGATCCTCAGATACCCCGCCAGCTGCCGCCGCGAAGTAACGATCTTGCCACTGCGTTCTACGAATAGGGTTCCATCCTCGTCCTCGCCCACTTTGAGTACATAAGGATAGGTTTCATTATCGGTGCGCATCATTTTTCCCAGCACATACATCTGCCCGTTCGCAACTTTCACCACATTGTAGCGGGTGGTTACATAATAATTCGCGGAACGGTCGGAGGGGAAATCCACTTTAGCGAACACGTAGCGGCTGTCGAGCACTGTATTGGCAGCAGACATGCTGTTATTATTTTCCTGGTAGCCCCGTTCCTGGTAACTCCGCTGCATCGGCTGCGCGCGCGAGGCAAGAGCCTGCTGGCGTTCGGCAGGAGGTACCGGTTTATTGTATTTGGCCAGATCCGGATTGGCGGCCGTTGCGCGGTTCCAGCCTTTCTGGATCGCCGCAAGCCGGTCCTGTCCGGCAGGGTGCGTAAGACTTTCCTTGTAATTACCCGCGATCTTCATCGCAGCCTGGGCCTGGCTCAGAGTTGCGCCCATTTTCTGCAGCACGAATCCGGAAAACTCATCGGCTTCCAGTTCAAGCGCTGGCAGGCTTCCCTGTCCGGAAAGAGTATGGCCATTCAGGTGATGGCCTATCTCATGCGCCAGCACACTTACGGCCGCCCACTTGTTTCCGGCGGCGATATTCAGGTTGGTGATGAACTGCGGATTGTATACGATAAAACGCTTGCCATTATAGGTTACGGCAGCTGCATTATCGATCTTGCTCATGGCCTGCACTTCAAAATTGGGCTTGAGGCCTACTACGGCAATGATATCGTTGATGATTTCCCTGGCCTCGTCATTTTCGGTAGAAACGATGGCAGTGGAAGAAGGGGCCGCAGCCTGCAAAAATGCCGGCACGCTGAAGAAAAAAAGCAATACAGGCAGGACCCGGAAAAAGTATTTTTTCATGGACATTGGATTGTACCTAAAATTCCCGATTCTTTCGTTTAGGGTTTTATAAAACCGGTGAACGGGGATCGGTTTAACAAAGCGTTGCGCAAATTCGATGTTCTCCCTGCGAACACTGCGGTTCCCTGCGTTACAAAATCGCGGCTGGGTAACGCAGGGAACGCGAAGGACCGCAGGGTACGCGGAGTTAGTAGATTGACGTAACTTGGAACAGAAATAAAACAACTGTGAACTCATAACTCTTCGCCATGGTCCCGATAGTAATAACCCAAACCTATATCGCTTCTCCTGCAGAGGTCTGGAAAGCGATCACGGATCCTGCCGCCATGCATCGCTGGTATTTCGATACCATGGAAAATTTTGAACCGCGGGTCGGCTTCGAAACAAGATTCAATGTGCATGCCAATGGCAAGGATTACATGCACCATTGGAGGGTACTGGAAGTGATCCCGGAAAGGAAACTGGTGTATGAATGGCTTTATCCCGATTATCCCGGCCAGTCAACCGTCAGCTGGGAACTGCAGCCTGCAGGAAATGACACCGTGCTTACGCTCACCCATCGCGGTAACGAAAGTTTTCCGCAGGACAATCCCGATTTTTCGCGGGAAAGTTGCACCGGGGGATGGACCTATTTCCTGGGCGAGCGCCTCAAAACCTATCTCGAAGGCGGAACCCTATAGTGTCGTAACTTGATCCGGTATGAACAGGTCTTTCCGCGCGGTCATTTACAAAGTGGGCATCAATCCCTGTGTGGATGTGCCGGCAGGCATTACTGCGCGATTGAAAGCAGTGAAAGGATATATCCGCATCACGGGTACCATCGATGGTCATCCTTTTACCCAGACACTGGTCCCGGTCAGAGCGGCACCATACCGGCTTTATGTGAATGGCCCGATGTTACGCGCTGCCGGTAAAGCTGTAGGCGATGCTGCCCGTTTCAGTATCGGTCCGGATCTCACGCCGCCGGAAAAAGCGTATCCGATGCCCGTATTCCTCAAAACCGCATTGGTGAAACATAAATGCATGGCTGCTTTCTCGCAATTGACAGCGTATCGTCAAAAAGAAATCATCCGTTACCTGTCTCACCTGAAAACAGATGAAGCCAGGGAAAGGAACCTGCAAAAACTGATGCCCATGTTGAAAGAAAAACCCGCAAAGCGGAGGTAATCCATTGCTTAAGTCGGATTGTCGCTGTAAACTTGTACTAAACCTGCTCTATGCTCCGGAATATTTTGCTGTCGATGCTGCTTTCTTTATTAATCCAATCGAAAGACAAATACCAGTGCCTTCCCTGCGGCGGCGACTGCGATAAAGCCGTATACGATAAACCCGGCACCTGCCGGGACTGTGGTATGGAGCTGGTGAAAAGCAGTACCATCGTTTTCAAAAACCTGGAGCCGGGCGCTGTATGTGATTATATTGCCTCGCATCCCAACACGATATTACTGGATGTGCGCACAAAAGACGAATACGAGGGAAAAGCAGATCCCGATTATGGCCGCCTGAAAAATGCAATCAATATACCGGTGCAGGAACTCGAAAAAAGGGTGGGCGAACTGGAGAAATACAAGAACCGTGAAATACTGGTGTACTGTTCGCATAGCCATCGCAGCCCCAGGGCCAGCTACCTGCTCACGCAGCATGGATTTGGCCATGTAGTGAATATGCAGGGCGGAATGAGCGTAATGCACAAAGGACCCTGTACCAAATGATGCGTTTAAAATATATTCTTTCCTGTCTTGCTTTCCTCCTGTACTGTGGCGTGTATGCACAGGACAAACCCCTGTTCAAAGTGCTGGCATTTTATACAGCCAAGAGCGATCTGGCGCATATCAGTTTCGTGCACGAAGCCAATCCCTGGTTTGCGGCGATGGCTTCGAAATACCATTTCAGTTACGATTCAACGAACGACTGGAACCGGCTCAATGTAAACGAGCTTGCGCATTACCAGGTGATCGTTTTTCTCGACACACGCCCCGAGGCGCCCGCCCAGCGAGCGGCATTCCAGAAATACATGGAGCAGGGCGGGGCCTGGATGGGATTCCATTTTTCGGCATTTGCGTTGACGCCTTCGGCCTATAACCAGGACTGGGACTGGTATCACGATTATTTTCTGGGCTCAGGACAGTACGCCAGCAATACCTGGCGACCAACAACTGCGGTGCTGCGCGTGGAAAATGCAAAACATCCGGCAACCCGCGGCCTTCCGGCGCTGATCAGTGCTGCGCCGAATGAGTGGTACCGCTGGGAGAAAGACCTGCGTAGCAATCCAGACATCGATATCCTGCTGGCCGTTGACTCCACCAGTTTCCCGCTCGGGACCGGGCCCAAACCGCACGAGATCTGGCATAGCGGGTATTACCCGGTGGTGTGGACCAACAAAAAATTCCACATGGTCTATTTCAACATGGGCCATAACGATATGGATTATGAAGGACATACGAATAGGCAGTTGTCCTCATCGTTCAGCAGCGCCCGGCAAAACCAGCTCATCATTAATGCGCTGCTCTGGCTCGGCGGAGTATCGAAATAGTCTGATCATTTCTTTTCTGCCGCAAACCTTGTCGTATATTTAGAATGATCAAATGCCAGTTATGTCATCCATTCCCGGCGAAATCCTCGCTGCTGTTGAGCGACCGTATGAACTCAGCGAAGAACAGATCGCATTCTACCGCGCGAACAGGTTTATCAAACTGAAAAAAGTGTTTGATAATACCACGCTGGATTATTTCGCTGATGCGATCAATAAAAAAGTAAGCGAGATCAATACCGTTAAGTCGTCGCTTGATCAAAGGGATACCTATGGCAAAGCATTCCTGCAATTATTCAATCTCTGGAGACAGGATGATATCATCCGCGAACTGGTATTCAGTAAGCGGCTGGCCCGCATTGCCACTCAGCTGATGGGCACCGAAGGTGTGCGGCTCTATCACGACCAGGCCCTGTTCAAAGAAGCGGGCGGCGGCATCACTCCCTGGCATGCCGATCAGTATTACTGGCCGCTCGACACGGACCATACCATCACCGCCTGGCTGCCTTTGCAGGCCACACCGCTCGACATGGGGCCTGTAGAATTCTGCGCCGGCAGCCATGTCATCGAAGAAGGCCGCGAACTCGAGATCGGCGATCAGAGCGAAACCCTGATCCGGCAAAGACTGCAGGTGACCGATTTTCCATTGGTGAGAGAACCATTCGAAGCGGGCGAGATCAGTTTCCATTCG
Organism: Chitinophagaceae bacterium; assembly: GCA_019247775.1. Taxonomy (GTDB): domain Bacteria; phylum Bacteroidota; class Bacteroidia; order Chitinophagales; family Chitinophagaceae; genus Sediminibacterium. The sequence continues at coordinate 13,483 of JAFBAN010000103.1, forward strand.
GGCTGGGTATTTCACCGCGCCGGCGCCAATACTTCAGGACAAATGCGCAAAACGATGACGGTGATCTATATGGACCGGCATACACGGCTTAAACAACCCGGGAACAAGAACCAGGTAGCAGATTGGGAAACCTGGTGCCCCGGTGCAGTGATCGGGGAAGAGATCGATACCCCGCTGAATCCTGTACTCTACTAATTTCCGATAATGAGCAAGACCGATGATAAAGAGCTTCTGCGTTTTCTTCAACCTTATCCGCCGGAGGTAATTGAGCTGGCCATCACGCTGCGGAATTTTGTGTGGGATGCCTATCCCACCGCCAATGAACTCATTTACGACAACTATAATGCGGTCGCTTTTGGCTGGTCGCTTACCGACCGGTTAAGCCACACGTTCTGCAGCATAGCCGCGTTTTCGGATTTTGTGCATTTCGGATTTTATTATGGCACCCAGATCGCCGATCCCGAAAAAAAATTGCTTGGGAAGGGAAACCAGTACCGCTATCTAAAGCTCCGCAGTGAGAAAGAATTCCCGAAGGCCTACATCAAAAAATTATTAAAGGAAGCCTACGCCAATTCGCTGGCTAAAGTAAAAGACAAGTCAGAGTTGAAGAAAGGGCTGACTATTGTTAAATGCAGTCTCGCTAAAAAACAGCGGCCTGTGAAGGGCGGGAAATAAGTGCAATAGAAGAAGAACGAAGAGAAAAAGAA
>JAFBAN010000243.1 GCA_019247775.1 Chitinophagaceae bacterium
CAAAGCGATCGAACAGAATACATTCGATGCGATCGTAGTCGGCTCCGGGATCAGCGGCGGCTGGGCGGCGAAAGAACTGACCGAGAAAGGCCTGAAAGTGCTGATGCTCGAGCGCGGTAAAAATCTCGAACATATCAAGGACTATAAAACCGCGTCTAAAAATCCCTGGGAATTCGAGCACCGCGGCCGCACCACCGCAGCGCAGCATGAGCGCTATCCTGTGATCCACCGCGGTTGGGCCGCATCGGAGGCGGTGATGGACTCATGGGTAGATGAAAAGGATTCGCCCTATACCGAAGTAAAACCTTTTACCTGGTGGCGCAGTTACCAGCTGGGCGGACGCTCGCTGTTATGGGGCAGACAAAGCTATCGCTGGAGCGACCTGGACTATGAAGCCAATTTGCGTGATGGTATAGCCATTGACTGGCCGATCCGCTATAAGGACATCGCACCATGGTACGACCATGTTGAAAAATTCGCCGGCATCAGCGGATCGAAAGAAGGACTGCCGCAACTGCCCGACGGACAATTCCTGCCGCCCATGGAACTGAACTGCGTAGAGAAGGATGTGGCGGCGCGGATCAAAGCGCATTACAAGAATGAGCGGCATCTCTTCATCGGCCGCGTAGCCAATCTTACGGCGCCGATCGAAGGCAGGACCAATTGCCAGTATCGCTCACGCTGCTGGGAAGGCTGTCCTTTCGGGGGATATTTCAGTACGCAGTCGTCTACTTTACCCGCGGCGATGAAAACCGGTAATCTTACCGTGCGGCCATTTTCCATCGTTACCCGGCTGATCTACGATAAGAATACCAAAAAAGCAACCGGTGTGGAAGTGCTGGATGCGGAGAACAATAAAACCTATCAATACCATTCAAAAATTGTTTTCCTGAATGCATCTGCTTTGAACTCTACCTGGGTATTGTTCAACACTGCAACTGATATCTGGCCCGATGGCCTCGGCAGCAGCTCGGGCGAACTCGGACATAATGTAATGGACCATCACTACAACCTCGGCGCATCCGGAACGATCGAAGGTTTTGAAGATAAATACACGTTCGGCAGAAGGCCCACCGGTTTTTATATTCCCCGCTTCGCCAATATCGGCAATGACAAACGCGATTTCCTGCGCGGTTATGGCTACCAGGGCCAGGCCAGCAGATCGGTCTGGAGCCGCGAGATAGCAGAACTCAACATAGGCGCAGATTTCAAGGAGGCATTAACAGAGCCAGGCGCCTGGGGTATCGGTGCGACTGGTTTCGGCGAGATACTGCCTTACCATGATAACAAAATTACGCTGGATAAAACCAAAAAGGACAAATGGGGATTGCCCGTGCTCTCCATGGACTGCGAACTGAAGGACAACGAAATGAAGATGCGCACCGCCATCAAGGAAGACCTGAAAGAGATGTTCGAGGCCGCCGGCGTTAAGAACGTGCATACCTGGGACACCGGTCATGCCATCGGTCACGGCATTCACGAAATGGGAACGGCGCGCATGGGCAACGACCCCAAGACTTCCGTGCTGAATGCGCATAACCAGGTATGGGATGCGATGAATGTGTTTGTAACGGATGGTGCGTGCATGACCTCCTCTGCCTGCCAGAATCCATCACTTACCTATATGGCGCTAACAGCCCGTGCGGCAGACTATGCGGTAACTGAACTAAAAAAAGGGAACATTTAACTCCGCGTCTCTGCGCCTCCGCGGTTATTTTTTTACCGCAGAGGGGCGGAGACGCAGAGATTTAGGCGAGGGCTTGCGGCTTGCGTTCGCGATGCGTCAGCATCAACCCGATCACACCGGCGGTAACACACATATCTGCCACATTGAAGATGCCGGTCTGCAGTTTGCCAACACCCACGATCATAAAGTCGGTCACATGCCGGTCGAATACGATCCGGTCGATGATATTGCCGAGCCCGCCGGCGATGAGTAAGGCGAAAGATAATAATCTTGCAAAAGGCATCTGTTTGTAACGGGTGATGATATACACCGTAAGTCCGAGCAGGAATGCCAGTGGCAGCATGCTCAGTAACCAGAAAGAAGCGTTTTTCGGAAGATCATCCGCGAAGCTCATCGCAGCGCCCGTATTCTCAACATACACCAGCCGCACCGTATTACGGAAATAGGAAACAGGTGCTTTGAACTGCAGATGCGTTTTTGCCAGGTCTTTGGTAACCCGGTCGCAGCCGATGAAGGCAACAGTACTGAGTGAAAAAAGGACGATCTTGAGCTGGGGTTTCATGGTATGAAGATACACCGTTTTACCACCCGCCCTGCAGGCCCTCCTGCAAGGCTTTGTTATATTTCCGCAGGTCGAACGAGTAGAGATAAGGCGCTTTGTGAGCCCCGCCTTTGCGCGTTTCCCGCAGCTTTTTCAGGATGCCGTAACCCAGCATGCGGCGCTGGAAATTACGGCGGTCCAGCTTTTTGTCAAGGATCGTCTCGTACAGCTTCTGCAGCTCCGGCATTGTGAATTTTTTGGCTAAAAGTTTATACCCGATAGGCTGGTGGTTCAGTTGCAAGCGCAGGGTCTCCAACGCCCGGTCGAGGATATGCTTATGATCCATAAAAAGTTCGCGGATGCCGTGCAGGTCATGCCATTCGCATGCCTCCGAACTGAAATCCGGTTTGGGCTCAACGTCCACAAAATCCACCAGCGCATAATAGCCTACCGTCATGAACCGCTGCAGGATCCAATGGTCTTTTTCCAGTTTAATGCCTTCTTTTCTGAAAAGTCCCAGGTGGAATTTACGGTCCGACCGTTGCGGATCGCCGAACACCTGGAACTGCTGCAGGAAAATATCGCCGAGGCCGGTCCGCTCCTGCAATACCCTGGCAGCGGCGGTCTCGATGTCTTCGTTCCGGTAGATGAATCCGCCGGGCAGGGCCCACTGGTCGGCGGATTTCATTTTCAGCAGCAGTACTTTCAGCTGGTTCTCATGGAAGCCGAATATCACGCAATCCAATGATACTGAAGGCATGAACAGATCGCCTCCATCCCTGATGAATTCCTGTAAACTGCGCTGCTTCGCCATAACCCGAAAATAATATAAAAAAAGCCGGAATTGCTGGGTTTTTCAGGCGGGAATATTTACATTGTGTCAGAACGACGCATTGATATGAAAAAACCAATCCCCGCAATCACCGCAACGCTGCTCTGTGCCGCCATCCTATTAACCGCCTGGAAGCAAACCCGGCCATCCGATCAACCCCGGTTCCGTGACCTGAATAAGAACGGGAAGCCCGATATCTATGAAGACAGTAAACAGCCTATCGAAGCCAGGGTGAATGACCTGCTGTCACAAATGACCCTCGAAGAAAAAGCAGGGATGATGTTCATTAACGGCGCCAGGGTAAATGAGGATGGCTCGCTGGAGGAGAAACCCGGCACCGGATTCTTCGCCTCCATACCCACCGCGCCGGCATTGATCAATGGCAAGAAGATGACGCATATCAATCTCTGGCAGGTGCCGGGGGTAAAAGCGCTCGCTGTCTGGTACAACAATGTGCAGAAACTGGCGGAGCAATCCAGGCTCGGTATCCCGGTAACCATCGCATCCGACCCGCGGAATGCATTCAGTCAGACCATATTTTCCATGTCGGCCAATGGCTTCTCCCTCTGGTGTGAACCACTCGGGCTTGGAGCGATCGGCGATACGATCCTGACAAGACAGTTCGCCGATGTGGTGCGCCAGGAATACATCGCGGTAGGTATTCGCGAAGCACTGCACCCGATGGCAGACCTGGCCACAGAGCCGCGCTGGCCGCGGATCAGCGGTACGTTCGGGGAAGATGCGGCATTGACAGCTGCAATGACCAAAGCCTATGTGCTGGGATTGCAGGGCGAGGTGCTCGGACCACGAAGTGTGGCAGCGATGACCAAACATTTTTCCGGCGGCGGCCCGCAGAAAGAGGGGCTCGACCCGCATTTTGAATTTCAGAAAGGGCAGGTATATCCCGGCAGGAAATTCAATTACCACCTGATCCCCTTCGAAGCGGCTTTTGAAGCGCATACGGCGGCGATCATGCCTTATTATGGCGTGCCGGTAGACCAGACCGGCGAGAATGTAGGGTTCTCTTTCAATAAAGCCATCATCACCGATCTGCTGCGCAATAAATACCATTACGACGGTGTGGTCTGCACCGACTGGGGCCTGGTATCCGATGCCAATATGGGCGGCTCAGTCTGGCCCGCGCGCGCCTGGGGTGTTGAAAATCTTTCGAAGGAACAACGGGTGCTGAAGATCATCAATGCCGGCGTTGACCAGTTCGGTGGCGAAAGCATTCCTGAATCGGTAGTACAGATGGTGAAAGAAGGAAAGCTTTCGGAAAGCAGGATCGATCAGTCGGTGAGACGATTGCTGCGCCAGAAATTTGAATTGGGACTTTTCGATAATCCTTATGTGGATGTTGACAAGGCAGAAAAGACCGTAGGCAGGCCGGATTTTGTAAAAGCCGGGGAACAATCGCAACGCAGGGCCATGATCCTGTTGAAGAATGACAAAGCGGGCAGGAACGTTCAATTGCCACTGGTCACCGGCAAATGGAAAATTTACGCCGGTAATATGGATCCTAAGATCGTGGCACAATACGGAACGGTGGTGAGCCGCCCGGAAGACGCTGATTTCGGTATCCTGCGATTGAATACGCCCTGGGTTCCGGTAGATTCCAAAAATTTTATGGCCCGCAGTTTCCATCATGGCGACCTGGATTTCAAACCGCATGAGCGGGATAGTATCCTGCAGATCATGGCCAAGGTTCCCTGTATCGTCGATATCTACCTGGATCGACCGGCAGTTTTTCCGGAGATCAATGCCAAAGCCAAAGCAGTGCTGGCGGATTTCGGCGCAAGTGATGCCGCAGTGCTCGATATAATTTTCGGTAAAGCAAAACCAGGCGGTAAACTTCCATTTGAGCTGCCGTCGTCGATGGACGCGGTGCGCAAGCAAAGAGAAGATGTTCCTTACGATTCTGAAAATCCGTTGTATCCGTTCGGATTCGGGCTGAAATATGGGAAGAGTTGAGAGTTTAGAATTATGAGTTTAGAGTTATGCGTCGAGAGGCAGGCTCTATAAGCTCAACTCCAAACTCCAAACTCCAAACTCATATTCCACACTTCTTAAAACACAAAATCAGATCACATGAAAACACGCCGCTCCTTTCTGAAAAATGCCGCTGCGATTACAGCGGGAAGCCTGCTGATCAACCGGGAAATATTTGCTGCAGCTCCATTTGTTAAATTGCCTGAGCCGGGCTTACAGCTGTTCACCCTGTTTGGTGTGATCGATGAAGATGTGCCGGGTAGCCTGCAAAAAATTTCAGCGATCGGGTATAAAGAGATCGAATCTGCCTTCAGCAGGAAAGGCGGCTTCTACGGGATGTCGCCAAAAGCATTTGCCGCTATGGTAAAGGACAATGGCATGCACTGGCGTTCGCACCATGTGCTGGGCGCGCCTTTCAAAATGCCGCCGAACGCGAAAATGCCGGTCGGCGCAGACGGCAAACCGATCACGATACCGCCAATGAAAAACCTGCGGGATAATATGCAGGAGCTGGTAGACCAGGCCGCAGAAGGGGGCATCAGCTACCTGGTTTGCGCGAACACCCCTTTCGGCACGGCGGATGAGATCAGATCGTCTATCGAGGTACTGAACAAGACCGGTGAAGCCGCAAAAAAAGCGGGGCTGCTCTTCGCTTATCATAACCACGATGCGGAATTTAAAACGGTGGATGGTGTTGTTCCTTATGATCTTTTCCTCGCAGAGACCGACAAGGACCTGGTAAAAATGGAACTCGACCTGGCCTGGGCCGTTAAAGCCGGCAAGGACCCCGTGGAATTATTCAGGGAGAACAAGGGCCGTTTCCATCTCTGGCATGTGAAAGACCTCGACAATGGTTACGAGCATGTGGTAGAAGCCGGCAAGGGCGTTATTGACCTGAAACGCTTCTTCGATAATGCTGGTGATTCGGGCATGAAGTACTATTTTGTAGAGCAGGACGGCGCGCCGAAGCCTTTCGAGAATATCGCAACCAGTATCGCTTATGTGCAGAGCCGCCTGGTAAAATAAATTACGATGCGAAAATTGTTACCGCTGTTAATACTCTGCGGCATTGCTTCAACGCTGAAGGCGCAGTATGATTCTGTCTGGCTGTATCCCCAGGGTGTGCCGGGCGCAATTGTAAAAAACATCCCTGAGAAAGTAACGGTGAATCCGCAGGATGGGGTTACAATTACAGGCGATATCCAAAAGCCTTTGCTCTATATTCACCGGCCGGCGAAGCCGAATGGGGTGGCGGTACTGATCTGCCCGGGCGGGGGTTATTATGTACTGGCCATGGATCATGAAGGACATAATATCGCCCGCTGGTTCACCGAAAGGGGTATCACCGCTTTTGTACTTAAGAGCCGTTTGCCAGATGATAACCTGATGACGCAGAAAACGATCCGGCCATTGCAGGATGCGCAGCAGGCAATGCGCATCATCCGCGGCAATGCAGCGCGGTGGAAGATCGATCCGTCGAAACTCGGTATCATGGGTTTTTCTGCCGGCGGGCATCTCGCTTCAACGGTGGGGACCCATTTCAATAAACAGGTAGGAGAGATCACCGATCCGAAGATCAGCGTAAGGCCCGATTTTATGATCCTCGGTTACCCCATGATCTCGTATAAGCCGGGAAATTACCCTGCAACCGCGCCAAACAGGCTGCTTGGCGATAAACCTTCGGCCGCATTGATCGAAGAATATTCCAATGAATTGCATGTAACTGCAGATACCCCGCCCACATTTTTATTTCTTTCATCAGACGATTTTCTTTCGCCCATGAACAGTATCGGTTTTTTCAATGCGCTGTTGCAACACAAAGTGCCGGCCGAACTGCATGTGTTCGAGAAAGGCGGGCATGGTTATGCGCTCAGTAAAAAGCACCGCGGACATGTAGAGGAATGGGACCGGGAACTGGAAGGCTGGCTGCGCGATCGCAAGCTCATGTAGGAGAGGAATACATGATGGATCGGCGCCAATCTGTGGCGATAAAATGAATTTAAACCGTACTATCCTGAGAAGGGTTACGCACCCACAGAATCATACACCACCACTTTTTTCCAGAGATGTTTGCAGGTGTCTACAAAATGCAGGTGGATAGCATCTACCTGGTAGGCATCCTGTTCCTCCGGTGTGTCGAATACAACCAGCCAGGAAATATCGTAGCTTGTTTCTATCACCTCCCGGTTAGTTGCTGCAGGTACACCGATATGGAATTGTTTGATGGAAGGTGTTTTGCTGAGCGCCTGTAAACCCTGCAGCAGCGCCGCATGATCCTCTTTGCTGCCCGGATTGGCAAGCCAGAAATACACGTGATGGATGAAATGGGTTGTCGTAAGCATGGGTTGGGTTCTTAATTGCAATGTTACGTTTTTACCGCAAAGGCGCAAGGGCGCAAAGTATCGCCAAGACCTTGCGTGCCCTCGCGTCGTTGCGCCTTAGCGGTAAATTACTTCCGCCCTGGCAGCGCAAACGCCACATAACTATCGCCCGACACCGTACCCAGTTTGCCGCCGCCGCACGCAATAACGATATATTGTTTTCCGCCCGATCTATATACCGAGGGAGTAGCGAAGCCAGGCGCGGGAAGCGCGTGCTCCCAGAGCAATTTGCCGCTGCGCTTATTGTAAGCCCTGATCTTTCCATCACGCGCTGCCGCAATGAAAAGCAGTCCGCCCGCAGTTACCACCGATCCGCCATAATTTTCTGTTCCTGTCGGCGGAACTCCTCTTGCTTTGAGTTCGGGATATTCACCTAGTGTGGTCTTCCAGGCATGTCCGCCTGTGTTCAGGTCAATAGCGGTAAGCGTACCCCAGGGCGGTTTGATGGCGGGATAGCCGTTCTTCAGGAATTTGTAATAACCTGTTGCCGCATAGGGCAGGTTACGGAATGTATCCACCGGCTTCTTATCCGCTATGAATAGTTTATTTTTTTCAGCAACCAGTTCCATCACATAAGCGATAATGGCTTCGCGCTCTTTGTCGGAAACATGCGCAAAAGCCGGCATCATTCTTCTGCCCGACTTAACAAGCTGTGCAATTTCATCTGTCTTGTATCTGGTCTGAATATTAAGGAGCGCCGGATTATTGCCCGACCCTTTCCGGTCGCTGCCATGGCACGACATGCAATATTGCGTATACAATCTTTGTCCGGCCTGCACCACGGTCTCTTTTGTAACCGGCGCGGGTTTACGGTCTACCATCGTCATCTTCCAGCCCATTTCATTTGCATTGACATAGAGCAAACCGGTGGCGGGGTCGAAAGAAGGTCCGCCCCATTCCGCGCCGCCATCGAGCCCGGGGAATTCGATCATGGTCTGCTTTCCGGGGGGCATGAACATTTTGCCGTACCGATAACCCGCGAGTTCTTTGGCGAGTGATGCTTTCGAAGTATCGTCCAGGTAAGGATTCAGATCGGCCGCGGTGAATGTTTGCCGCACAAAAGGTTTGGGCAGGGAAGCGATGGGCTGCGTAGGCCAGATCTTTTCGCCCGGCAATGCATTGGCGGTATCTACTGCAATTTCCTCGATGGGATAAACAGGCTTACCTGTTTCACGTTCGAACACATATACCATTCCATGTTTGGTCGGTTGCGCTACTGCATCAATGCTGCGGCCATCTTTATGCAATGTAACAAGTACCGGTGGGGTGGGAAGATCGCGGTCCCATACATCGTGATGGATGAACTGGAAATGCCATCTGCGTTTGCCGGTTCCGGCATCCAATGCCAGCAGGCAGTTCGCGAAAAGATCACTGCCCTTTCTTCTGCCCCCATAAAAATCGAACGAGGCAGAGCCCGTTGGTGCAAACAAGATGCCTCGGGCTGCATCGAGACTGAACCCGCTCCAGCTGTTGGCGCCGCCGATATGTTTATAGGCGATACTGTCTTCCCAGGTATCATAGCCGTATTCACCCGGCTGCGGAATGGTATGGAAGATCCATTTCAATGCCCCGGTACGAACATCGAAGGCGCGGATATGGCCGGGCGCGGCTGCAGGGCCTTCATCCACTCTCGACCCGAGAATAAAAAGATCCTTGTAAATAATGCCCGGTGATGTGGCCGCTACATACAGATCCTTTACATCGGATCCCAGGCCATTGTGCAGATCCAGTTTGCCAGAGTCGCCGAAAGAGCGCACCGGGTTCCCTTTCATGGCATCTACGGCATAGAGAAAAGAGCCGGCTGCATACAGGATGCGCTTATCGCTGCCGTTCTCCCAGTAAGTAACGCCGCGGATATTGTTCATGCCAAAATTGACAATGGCGTGTACCGGGTTTTTTTTGGACGCAGAATCCGGGTCGAATTCCCATTTGCGTTGGCCGCTGGCGGCATCGAGCGCAAATAGTTTCAGGGTAGGAGTGGTGCCGTACAATACCCCGTTTACGATGATGGGATTGCACTGGATCTGCGAATGCCGGGCCGTATCGGCATCGCCGGTATGGTATTCCCAGGCGACAGCCAATTGCGAAACATTGGAAGTATCAACTTCTTTAAGGCTGCTGTAATGGTCATTCTGTCCTGTGCCGCCATAAACACGCCATTCTGTGTTACTATCGCTGCAACCCAGTATGCTCAATACTACCAGCAAAAATAATAAGCGGTTCATAAATGATCCTCTGCGAAACCTCTGCCTGCTCATGTTCTCTGCGGTAAAAGATCACCCTGCAATATTACCGCAGAGAATATGAGTGGCAGAGTTTACGCAGAGTTAGATTTCAAGTGTTTTTTCGATGATCTTTCCCGAAGCCTTGTTTTTCAGGATCAGTTTTTTTGCGCCGTAATGTGTCATCTCTTCTTTTACGAGATAATGATCTGCATCGAACTCTACCAGGTGACTTTCTTTGGTCAGTCCCGTTCTGCCCCGCCAGATATCAAGTTCAACAGGTTCCCAGTTCTTGGTTTTAGCGGAGCGATAGGCAGCATCGAGGATCGAATTCACCACATAGCCGTCATAGAATGTTTCTTTGGGCGCCTGATTTTTTTCCAGCGCATTGAACATGTCCATGAACATATGGTTGTACCCAAGTTCATTCAATTCATCGCCTACGGGGAATAACCAGCCGGTATTACTTTCGGCTTTTTCGGCAACATAGTCTGCGCCTTTGCCGGTGGTGAACATATCGAAGCCGGTGCGTAAAAAACTATTGATCCAGATGGTACCCTCTGTTCCCATCACTTCATCCCGCAGGTCGAGGCCGCCGCGGAAGGTCCAGCTCACTTCGAACTGCCCTATTGCGCCATTCTCATATCGTACCAGTCCGATGGCATGGTCTTCGGCGTCTATCGGTTTCACCTGCGTATCCGCCCAGCACATCACTTCCACCGGCCTGATGTCTTTGCCGATATAGCTGCGGGTGATCTCCACGCAATGGCAGCCCAGATCCAGAATGCAACCGCCGCCGGCCTGTTCGATATCCCAGAACCAGTCGCTGTGCGGACCGGGATGCGTTTCCCTCGATTTGGCCCAGAGTATTCTTCCCAATGCACCATTCTTCACACTATCATGTGCTTTCAGGAATTTGGGCGTGTATACCAGGTCTTCGAGATAACCGTTGAAAATACCGGCTTCCTCCACTGCCAGCAGCATGCGCTTCGCTTCTTCGGCATTGCGCCCCAGCGGTTTGGTGGTCATTACCGCTTTTTTGTGTTTACAGCAGAGCATTACCGCCGCTTCGTGCAGGTTGTTGGGGAGGGAGATGCAGACAATATCCACATCCGGATGGGAGATGCTTTCTTCCATCGTGGTGGTCCAGTGACTGCAGCCATAGTCAGCCGCAAATTTTTTGGCGCTTTCTTCCCGGCGGGAATAAATACTGATCACTTTATCGCGGCTGCGATAACCCTGTAATGAATCTGCATAAAAACGTCCGATAAATCCGGAACCGAGCATGGCGATTTTCATCTTGGTGGAAATTTTATAACTTAATAAAACTCTGCGCAAACTCCGCTGACGCTCGTTCTCTTCGGTAAAAAATTCGAGACGCAATTCGCCGCAGAGGACATGAGTTACATGAGTTTACGCAGAGGTGGTTTTCTTTTCTTTGAAGAATAGGATAAAATACAGCAGCACTCCCAGCGCAATATACGCCGGTACAAACCAGATCTGCTTCCAGTT
>JAFBAN010000185.1 GCA_019247775.1 Chitinophagaceae bacterium
TTTGGCGTTTGGCGTTTGGCGTTTGGAAGTTTTACTGGTTAAGATACGGCAACATTCGCAGGCGCCTGCCAGTTTTTGCTCATCACAACTCCTAACTCCTAACTTTCATCTCAACTCCTGTCAAAGCTTAGGCGCTGCCCGAACTGAGATTCATCCCACTGGCCATTTCCATAAACAAGATGGCCGTTTACGAAAGTATGGGTGATACTGGCAGGGAATTGAAAACCCTCCAGCGGGCTCCAGCCGCATTTGTAAAGCAGATTCGCTTTTGAAACCGTTTGCGGCTGGTCCATATTTACCATTACCAGGTCTGCGTGATAACCTTCCCGGATGAATCCGCGCTCTTTTACCTGGAAGCAGCGGGCTACGGCATGGCTCATTTTCTCTACCAGTTTTTCGATGCTGATCCTCCCATCCCGCACATAATGAAGCATCAGTTGCAGTGAATGCTGCACCAGCGGCAGGCCGGCATGCGCATGTTCATAGTCCTCCTGTTTTTCGGCCCAGGTATGCGGTGCATGATCTGTGGCGATCAGATCCAGCCTGTCATCCAGCAAAGCCTCCCAGAGCGCGGCGCGATTGGAAGGCGCTTTAATGGCCGGATTGCATTTGATAAGATTACCCAGTCGCGCATAATCGTCACTGGTAAAATGGAGATGGTGTACGCATACTTCGGCGGTAATGCGTTTGTCTTCCAGCGGTATCATATTGGTGAACAGCTGCAGTTCTTTAGCGGTGCTGATATGCAGGATATGCAGACGACTATTGTATTTTTTGGCAAACTGTATGGCCCGGAAAGAAGACTCGAAGCAGACTTCTTCGTTCCGGATGATGGGGTGATCGGCAGGCTCCAGTTTTGGCTTTACCGCTTTTGCGGCCTGCAGATTGGCCTTGATCAGTTGCTCGTCTTCACAATGCGTGGCAATCAGCAATTCGCTGCCGGCGAAGATCCTGTCGAGCGCCAGCGGGTTGTCCACGAGTAAATTGCCGGTAGAGGATCCCATGAAGATCTTAACGCCGCAGATCTCTTTTTTTCTTTCGTTGGTGCGCAGTACCTCGTCCGTGTTACTGTTGGATACGCCCATATAGAACGAGTAATTGGCCAGCGAGCCATGGCGGGCGATCTCATATTTGTTCTCAAGCAGGGCATGCGTCAGCGCCGGCGGACTCGTATTCGGCATTTCCATAAAAGAAGTGACCCCGCCGGCCACCGCAGCTTTCGCTTCTGTGGCGATGGTCGCTTTATGGGTGAGCCCGGGTTCCCTGAAATGTACCTGATCGTCGATAGCGCCTGGAAGCAGCAGGCGGTCGCTGCCGTCTATCTCCTCGGTAGCTCCCTTTGTTTCGATGGTACCACCGATCTTTTCTATACGGCCTTTTTTGATCAGCAGATCACCGTAGATCTTGTGGCCCTCATTAACGATACAGGTATTCCTGATCAGGTACTGTTTCATTGAATGCAATTTATGAATAGAACGGGGAATGATGCAAATCCTGGTGATCGCAGTTTTTTACCGCGGAGACGCAGAGGACAGATGAGGACATTAGTCTTCGAAATGCAGGGAGAAGCAGACCATCCTCGAAAGGATCTGGTCAAGATTGTTGGAGTATTTGAGATTGGGATCCAGTTGGTGGATATTGGACAGCCCGTTACTGATCTTGATCTCGGGCGAAATGGTCACGAAAGGAAGATAGAAGTTGAAACCAAGTCCCAGCTCGAAACCAAGATCATTGCGTTTGAGCTTGATGATATCGTCCACATTCCTTGCCGATGAATTACTCGACAGGTCCGTATCATATTTTATACCGGCCAACACATAGGTCCTGAAATTGCCGATCCGGTCCGAGTTGAACTTCAGCTGGAATGGAAAACTGACCAGAGTGGACGGAAGTACCTGGTTCTGCACCGTCGACTCTCCGGTCTTCATCGAACCCAGTTTGAAAGCGATATACTTAGCGCCCCCGATGATCAGCTGCGGATTGGCCCGCACCTGGAAATGATCGCTCAGGCGGGCAGTGGCCATCAGCCCCATGGCAATACCCCCGCTGGAATGGGGTTCGGCAATGAGTATGCTGTCGCTCTGGACAAACCTGGTGGATTTGCTGATATGCAGGTAAGAAGTATTGTAACCCAGGGTAAGGCCGAAATAATACACCAGGTCGTCATGGTTACGGCGAAAGATCTCCGCTTGCCCGAAAGACCGGAGGCTGCACAAAATAGCAATAACTGGCAGCAGCCATTGCTTCCTCGATATGTGGGGCTTGGGGTTAATCAATTTTAAATCAATCAGTTGTGTTCCTGTAAGATAGCTCGGGTAAGGGTAGGGACAATAGGCCGGTTTTTGGTCTGGTTGATTTTCTGTACTGCAATATAATACCAGTTTGCCGTTTGGCTGTTATAGATGCGGTTTTTAACAGATTACTGTGCTTCAGGGAGATACGAAAAAGACGCGAGGCGCTGTATGGTTGAGTCTGGAGTCTGGAGTTAGGAGTCTGGAGTCTGAAGTCTGAAGTCTGGAGTATAACTGGAACTTCACTCCCGACTCCTAACTCCTAACTCCAGACTAACCCTTCTTGTCTCCCGTATAGATCGTGCAGATCCCCAAGCTCAGCCGCCTGAAACGCGTGTTGCTGAAACCGGTATCGGCTAAAATTCTTGTGAATGCCGGGCCCTCGGGAAAAGCCTGTACGCTGTCGTTGAGGTATTGGTAAGCCTTACGGTTATTGGCGAACAGTCTGCCGATAAACGGGGTGATCACATTTGTATAAAAATTGCAGAGCGCCCGAAAGATCGGGTTGGGTGGACGGGAAAATTCAAGTATGGCCAGCCGGCCGCCGGGCCGCAATACCCGCAGCATCTCCTGCAGCCCTTTTTCAAGGTCCTGGAAATTGCGCACGCCGAATGCAACGGTGATCGCGTCGAAACTGTTGGCGGGAAATGCGAGCTGCTCGCTGTCGCCCTGCTGCAATTCTATCTGCGACGAGAGGCCGAGCTGCTCCAGTTTTTTCCTGCCGAGCTCCAGCATGCCTTCCGAAATATCGATACCGGTGATCTTTTGCGGATGCAATAGCTGATGTGTGAGAATGGCGATATCCGCCGTGCCTGTGGCTACATCGAGCACTAACTGCGGATGGATATCCTGCAGCTGAAGGATCGTCTTCCTGCGCCAGCGCAGATCAACACCCGCCGTCAGGAACCGGTTCATGAAATCGTACCGCGATGCGATGCTGTTGAACATCTCCGCTACCTGCTCTTTTTTCTGCTGCCGGCTGCTGCCGTCGGGCACCACGCTATCGTGCGCAAATCTTGCCATAAGCGGCAAAGATAAGTGTTCGTGAGACGTGAGACGTGAGGCGTGAATGGTCAATAGGGAGTTACTATGAGTCATAGACTGAGATGGGAACCGGGACTGATTCACCTACGTTCCAACAACTCCAGACTCCAAACTCCAGACTACGCGCCAGCCCCCTATCTTCGTCTTATGAAAGCCCTGATCTATAAATCAACCGGAAGCTGGTACATGGCGAAAGCGGAAGATGGACGAATGTATAATGCGAGGATCAAGGGCGTTTTCAAGATCGACGGGATCACCTCTACCAATCCGCTGGCGGTGGGCGATGAAGTGGAGCTGGAACTGGAAGACGTGCAGGAAGCTTCGGCCATCATTCATGAAATTTACGATCGCCGTAATTATGTGGCCCGGGTATCGCCGCATAATAAGCGGCTGCACCATATCATCGCATCCAACCTGGACCAGAGCATCCTGTTCGCCACGCTTAAAGAACCGAAGACCTCGCAGGGTTTTATCGATCGATTCCTGGTTTCCTGTGAGTCTTACCATATTCCGGCCGTGATCGTGTTCAACAAAGCGGATATCTACCGCAAAAAAGAAATGGACCGGTTTGAAGAATGGAAAGATATTTACGAAGCGATCGGCTACCAGGTTCTGCTGGCAAGCGTGCAGGAAGGCAGAGGCGTGGAAGCGGTACGGGCGCTGCTGCATGATAAGACCAGCCTGCTGAGCGGGCACAGCGGAGTGGGTAAGTCTACATTTATCAATGCGGTCTTCCCCGAATTCAACCTGCGCACCAACGAGGTGAGCAGCTGGAGCGGCAAGGGCATGCATACCACCACCTTCGCGGAAATGTTCGACCTGCCAGGTGGTGGGCGCTTGATCGATACACCCGGGTTAAGGGAATTCGGGTTGGTGGACATCAGTAAGCAGGAACTTTCCCAGTATTTTCCGGAGATGCGTGCACTGATCAATGACTGCCAGTTCAACAACTGCATGCACATCAACGAACCGGGCTGTGCCGTTAAGGCCGCAGTGTCCGCCGGCACGATTTCGCCCGACAGGTACGCCAGCTATCTCACGATCCTGGATACGATGGAAGAAAATCTTTATTAGGTTTCGCTAAGAGTGGATAAGAGCAAAAGAGCCAAAGAGGTCAACTCCTTAGCTCTTTCTCTCCTTAAGCTCTTAGCGAAACCAACGGCCCGCGTTATCGGCAGTCAGGCATTTGATCAACGGCGCTTATTTCCTTCTGTCCCTCTTCTATTGAAACGGCCGTTTCGCTAGGAGTCGATAAGAGCAAAAGAGCCAAAGAGGCAAACTCCTTAGCTCTTTCTCTCCTTAAACTTTTAGCGAAACCAACAGCCCGCGTTATCGGCAGTCAGACATTTAATTAAGGGCGCTTATTTCCTTCTGAGGGCAGCTCAAGCTTTCTTAAACCACTCAGCGTATTTGATATAATTATTGGCGATTCGATGGATTTCGCCATGTATCAGGTCCTGCGAAACATCTTTTACTTTTTTGGCGGGAACGCCGGCATAGATAGTCCCCGCTTCCACAATGGTGCCTTCCAGTACCACCGCTCCGGCGGCAATGATGGCATTGCTTTGTACTACGCAACGGTCCATCACAATGGCGCCCATGCCGATCAGTACATCGTCATGAATAGTACAACCATGCACGATGGCATTGTGACCGATCGAAACATTATTTCCGATCTCGGTAGGGTTCTTCTCATAGGTGCAATGGATGCAGGCGCCATCCTGTACATTCACGGCATTGCCCATCCTGATATAATGTACGTCGCCGCGGATCACTGCGTTGAACCAGACGCTGCAGTTGGTACCCATGACAACATCGCCAACGATAGTTGCATTGGGGGCGATAAAACAATTCTCGCCGAATTGCGGACTCTTGCCAAGCACAGGAAGAATAGTTGCCATAAATATGCGAATTTCGTATTCCGAATGTCGAGTAATAATTCGAGGAAAAGAAAAAAGATGAGCGGAATTTCCCATCGGCAGGTATTCCTGCAACATATGGCACAGACCTCTGCGGCGCCGATCGGCATCGAGATGGTGAAAGCATCCGGCATCCATTTGTTCGATGCGTCAGGTAAGCAGTATGTGGATCTGATCTCCGGATTCAGCGTAGCCAATATCGGTCACAGTCATCCCCGCGTGGTGAAAGCGGTACAGTTGCAGGCCGCCGAGTATATGCACCTGATCGTTTACGGCGAATTCATCGAAGCGCCGCAGACGGCTTACGCTAAAATGCTTTGCGATCATCTTCCGCCATCCCTTAACTGTGTTTATTTCACCAACAGCGGTACGGAAGCAACCGAAGGCGCCATGAAGCTGGCGAAACGGGTTACGGGCAGAACAAAAATACTCGCATTCAATAAAGCCTATCATGGCAGTACCCAGGGCGCGCTCAGCCTGATGGGTGATGAATACTGGCGCAATGCTTTTCGTCCGCTGCTGCCTGGCATAGCACATGCAGATTATAATGATCCGGCGGCGATCGATCATATCGATGAAGAGACCGCATGCGTGATACTCGAGACCGTTCAGGCCGAAAGCGGCATTACCAAACCTTCTGCCGAATGGCTGAGAACGATCCGCGAAAAATGCGATGCTGCGGGAGCATTGCTGATCCTCGATGAGATCCAGGCGGGTTTCGGAAGAACAGGCAGTCTCTGGGCTTTTGAACAATCCGGTATCGAACCCGATATCCTGCTGTTAGGTAAAGCGCTCGGAGGCGGTATGCCGCTCGGGGCTTTTATTGCGGATAAAAAAAGGATGAACGCTTTAAGCCACGACCCGGTGCTGGGACATATCACCACATTCGGCGGCCATCCTGTTTCCTGCGCCGCAGGGCTTGCTGCTTTTGAAGTGCTGCTTGATGAAAAACTGATCGATGGCGTACGATCCAAAGAAAAAATACTGACAGACACACTGCATCACCCGGCCATTCTTTCTCTTCAACACTACGGGCTATGGGCGTCTTTGCAATTCGATACGGTGCAGCGCTGCCAGCAGACCGTGCATCGTTGCATTCAGAACGGGCTGATCACGGACTGGTTCATTTTTGCGCCCGACCGGTTACGTATCGCGCCGCCGCTCATCATTGCTGAAGAAGAGATCAAAGAATGCTGCCAGATCATACTGCGCAGCATAAACGAAGCAGGCTAGATCATTTGCAGGGCGTTCTCCGGCAATACTGGCTGTACAGCGCTTCGTAAATGGGTATGATCCTGCTGATATCGAAACGGCAGGCCTGCTGGTAGGCCGCTTCCTTCATCGCGGCAAGACGGGTATCGTCGTGCAGTAATTCGATAGCGAATTTACTCATGGCATTCACATCACCCACCGGGGCCATAAAGCCTGTTTCATTCTGGATATTGATCTCTGACAGACCGCCCGCATTCGTGCTGATCACCACGGCTTTGGCAGCCATGGCTTCGAGAGCGGCGAGACCGAAACTTTCGTATTCAGACGGCAACAGGAACATATCGGATACCGCGAGGATGTCTTCCATCTGTTCCTGCTTGCCAAGGAAACGGGTGTCTTCATCCACACCGAGGATCCGGGCCAGTTCTTCCATGGCAGGCCGTTCGGGGCCGTCGCCTACCATCAGCAATTTGGCAGGCATTTCTTTCCGCACTGCGGCGAAAACCTTAACCACATCGTCCACGCGTTTCACTTTGCGGAAATTGGAAGCGTGTACCAGTATTTTTTCGCCGTTCGGCGCTATTACCTTACGGAAAGCATCGATTGGTTTTTTATTAAAGCGGGTGACGTCCACAAAATTGTAGATCACCTGGATATCCTTGTGAACGGCAAATGATTTATAGGTCTCATCTTTCAGGTTCTGTGAAACCGCAGTAATGGCATCGCTCTCATTGATGGAAAAAGTGACCACGGGTTCATAGGTCTTATCCCTTCCTACCAGTGTGATATCTGTGCCGTGCAGGGTGGTGATCACGGGCACATTCCTTCCGGTCTTCTGCTTCACGATCTGTTTGGCCATATAGGCTGCCGATGCGTGAGGGATGGCATAGTGTACATGCAGCAGGTCCAGGTCATAATTCATGATCACATCCACCATGGTACTGGCAAGGGCCACTTCATAGGGCGGGTAGTCGAATAACGGATAGGTGGGCACCCTTACTTCATGATAAAAAATATTCGCATTGAACACATTCAGCCGCACAGGCTGCTGGTAAGTGATAAAATGAACCTGATGGCCCTCATCGGCCAACGCCTTTCCCAATTCCGTAGCCAATACGCCGCTGCCGCCGAAGGTTGGATAACATACAATGCCTAAACGCATATTTGAGTGGTCTTTAGTCTGTGGTCTGTGGTCTATGGTGGTTTGTAGTTTGCGGTTTGTAATAACTACAGACCACAGACTCCAGACCACAGACCGCCTTTCAATGCAAGTAACAATTTATTCTCCAAACCCGCTTTGCCGCTTATCCACTTGTCAGGATAGCACAATTGGTTAACTTTAGCGTCATGAAAAAGTTAAGTCTTCTCCTGCTCTTATGTCCCGTACTGGTCAACGCACAGTACCGCGACGATTCAGTGACGATCAAAAAAATTTCCGATGAAATACTCCGTAATGGTAAGGCATATGATCTGCTTTACCAGCTAACCAAGCAGGTAGGCGGCAGGCTGGCCGGCTCTCCGCAGTTTGCAAAAGCCATCAGCTGGGGTAAGGATGCGATGGAAAAGAACGGGGCCGACCAGGTATTCCTGCAGCAATGCATGGTACCCCATTGGAGCAGGGGCGGAGCCGATAAAGCCGTGATCATCTCGGTTGATGGAAAAAAGACCAGCCGTAATCTGGATGTACTGGCGTTGGGAAACTCTCTCGGCAGCGGTACCGTGAGCGCCGAAGTACTGGCTGTTGCCGATTTCGACGAGCTTGAAAGAAGAAAGGACGAAGTGAAGGGCAAGATCGTTTATTATAATGCCGGGTTCAATCCTGCAAATGTGAGCCCGTTCAAATCTTATGGCGAAACGGGTATTTACAGGCGCTCAGGACCAAGCCGGGCAGCCAGGTATGGAGCCCTTGGTGTGATGATCCGGTCGCTCACCGAATCTACTGCTAACAATCCGCATACGGGTGCCATGCAGTACAACGATTCATTTCCGAAGATCCCCGCCATTGCCGTAGGTCCGAGAGATGCGGATGAGGTATGGGAGCTGAGCAAGAAAGCGCATTTCACTATGTCGATGACCACCAATGGTCATTTTCTGCCTGATACGGTCGGCTATAATGTGGTGGCCGAACTCAGGGGCACGGAATTTCCTGATCAGTATATTACCGTGGGTGGGCACCTTGATAGTTGGGATGTGAACGAAGGCGCGCACGACGACGGTACCGGCGTGGTGCATACCATCGAGATCATGCGGGCGCTGAAAGCCATCGGTTACAGGCCGAAGCATACTATCCGTTTCGTGCTGTTTGCCAACGAAGAGAATGGCCTTAGAGGCGGCATCAAATATGCAGAGGAAGCCAAAGCAAAGAACGAGAAACACCTGTTTGCACTTGAAAGCGATGCCGGCGGATTCACCCCCCGCGGTTTTTCTCTTGGTGTGAGTGCAGCACAGCTTGCTAAATTCAGGAGCTGGCTGCCATTGCTCTCACCTTACGGAACTGCATCTTTCACTGAAGATGGCGGAGGTGCAGACGTGGGTCCGCTGCAACGGCAGCTGGGCGCGGCCGTCGGCGAACTCAACCCCGACCAGCAACGGTACTTCGACGTACACCATGCACGCAGCGATGTATTCGAGAATGTGAACAAACGCGAGCTGTTGCTGGGCGCAGTGAATATGGCGGCACTGATCTATCTGGTAGACAAGTACGGGCTTTGATAAGTCTGGAGTTAGGAGTCTGGAGTTAGGAGTCTGGAGTAGGAGAAAAGTTTAGAGTATTATCCCAGAATGTGTACTTGAGTAAAGTCCGAACAATTCGCAGCCCTACTCCAGACTCCTAACTCCTAACTCCAGACTCACTTTCCTCCCGCCTGGAGCAGAAAAATAGCCAGTCGTTTATGGATATCCGGCGCCTGGAGTTTCCATTCTTTTATACTGCGGGAGCGGATTTCTTCCGAAGGCGCGGTGATATCTACCGCAATGCAGAACTGGGTGGTATCGCGGCATGCCTGCAATGTATCTTTTATAAGCTGGTTATTGCGGTAGGGTGTCTCGATAAAGATCTGGGTGCATTGCTGTTTATGCGATTGCGATTCGAGCTCCTTCAGTTTTTGCCTTCGTTCTATTGCGTCGATCGGCAGGTAGCCGTGGAACTGGAAACACTGTCCGTTCATACCGCTGGCCATCAGCGCCAGTAAAATGGAATTGGGTCCGACCAACGGCCTTACTTTGATATTGGCCGATTGGGCGGCTTCTACCAGCAATTGGCCGGGGTCTGCAACACCGGGGCAGCCCGCTTCGCTGATAATGCCTGCGTTTTTGCCCGATCGGAGCGTATCGATAAAAGTTTTGCGCACCTGCTCCTCAGCCTTGTGGATCGCAAACCACTGGTAGTTGTCGATCACCATTTCCTTCCAGATGCTCTTAAGGAAGCGGCGGGCCGTTTTTTCATTCTCCACAAAAAAAACCTGGCAGTCTTTCACCGCGTTGAGAATATAAGCGGGTATCGTTTCCGGCGCCGATTCGTGCAGCAGGGTAGGGATCAGGTAAACTTGGCCTGGCTGCATAGGAATTATTTTTCGGCAGATTTAAGCGGATGTATGCTGAGAGTTGCGGCTACTACTGAATATGCCGGCGCCAAAACCCAGCCTACCAGCGGCAGCAGGTGCATTAGGTAAAAGATCAGACCGTTGCCGATGGCCAGGCCCTTGTGCTGGCCGATGAAAAAAATACTTTCCGCCGCTGTTTTACGGTGCCGCTCCATACTGTAATCGAGCATCGAAAAACCATAGTAGTAACACTCTACCAGCAAGGCAAGTATCGGCGTAAGCCATCCGGCAAGCGGGATCAGGCTCAGCAGAACGATGGATAAAGTGTATACGGTTTGCCAGAGACTGTTACGGACAGCGATAAAAATGCCCCGTTTGATATCTTTTAGCAGCTGGGTAAAGCTGAAAGGGATATTTTTCCCTTCAATGATCGCTTCGGTCTTCTCACTCAGGTACGCGAACAGTGGCGAGCCGATGATCAGGAAAAGGTATTTGAACAGGGAGAAATAAAACAACATCAGCAGCAGCCAGAACAATAATCCGCCTAGCGTAAACAAAAATCCGAGAAAGCCGTTGTCGAGTGCATTCAGCCAGGAGCGCAACCCGGTTTCTTCGGCCAGCCACTGGATAAAATTGCTGGAGGTTTTGCCGAACAGGTACATGCCGATGATGAAGAGAACTGTATAGATAATGCCCGGGATCAATATCCATTTCCACAGTTTGTGTTTCTGGATAAACCGGTGGGCCTGGAAATAAGCCTGTATCGCAATGATCATTTCTTTCAGCACATGAGGTGTTTTAGGCCGGGCAAAGTTAGCACATTCCCTATTTTTGGGTCCATGAAGCCTATAACGCTCCTGCGTTCCCGGAAATTGCCTGTTTCATTTTATGAGCGTAAAAATGTCTGCACGGTTGCCAGAGAGCTTATCGGCAAAGTCATCGTTACAACATTCGATCAGGTATTCACTGCAGGCAGGATCGTGGAAACGGAAGCGTATAATGGACCGGCAGACAAAGCCTCACATGCCTGGAACGGCCGGCGTACGGCACGCACCGAAGTGATGTACAACCATGGCGGGGTAGCCTATGTTTATTTCTGTTATGGCATCCACCACCTCTTCAATGTTGTCACAAATATTGCAGACACTCCGCATGCAGTGCTGGTCCGTGCAGTGGAACCATTATACGGTATCGAAGATATGCTGATCCGCACCGGCAAGAAAAAAGCGGATCATACCCTTACCCGCGGACCGGGCAATGTTTCCAAAGCGCTGGGCATACATACCAGTCATACCGGCACCGATCTGCAAAGCGATCGGCTGTTCATCGCGGATGATGGTTTTGCCGTGACTAAATCATCTATACTAGCCACGCCCCGTATTGGCGTAGACTATGCAGGCGCCGATGCGCTGCTTCCTTATCGCTTTATCCTGAAAGGCAATCCTTATGTAAGCGGCAAGAAATCCGCCTGAGCTGTTGTACATTTAGACATGCACAAGCCCAGTAAAAATCTTATCCTGTTCTTCAGCATACTTGCCGTGTTCGCTCCTGTACTGTTTGCGGCCGCCCAGAACGGGACCATTATCCGTTTCAGCACAGCCAATGGTATGTTCCCCGACACGGCCCGGGCCGGGGGCCATGACTACAATGGTCAACACTACGATGCCGCTGCGCATTACAGCGACAGCAGTGTGCTGATCTATGTACCAGAAAATTATTCGGCAAAAGGCAAGCCCAATTTTGTATTCTGGTTCCATGGCTGGGGCAATAATATCGATACTGCGGTTAGTCAATATGCCCTGCTCGATCAGTTCGAAGCATCGGGGCGGAACGCCATTTTTGTTTTCCCGGAAGGCCCGAAAGATGCGCCGGACAGTTATGGAGGCAAGCTGGAACAGGCGCCGGTATTTCAGCGCCTGGTGAGGGATGTGGCGGATCAGCTGGCGCAGCATAAAGTGCTGAAAAAACCGGCGAAGTTCGAGATCGGCAGCTACGATATCTCCCTGGCTGGCCATAGCGGCGCTTATCGCGTGATCAGCCGTATCATCAACAAGACACCGGTGTCTGAAGTGATCCTGTTCGATGCGATGTATGGCGGCAATGAATCTTACCTGCAATGGCTGGCCGATCCGGCACACCGCTTCATTAATATCTACACGAAGGATGGCGGCACTTACGACAATAGCAGGAATATTGAAAAACTCGTAAGCGATTCACTGCATGTTCCGGAGATCTCGGTGGATGAGGCATCGATAAACGAACAGCTGCTGCAGACACATCCAAAAATATTCATCTTCAGCGAGCAGTCGCATAATGGCGTGATCACGCATGAACGCAACTGGGAACGGTTCCTGCGCAACAGGCCATCCGGCAAAAAATAAATTAAAACTTAGGACAGTTCACAGGCCGCTCGGAAGAAGGTCTGCGGGTATAGATCAGTGAGATCTCGATACCGCCTTTATTGAGCGAAGCGGTCTTCAGTGATGAATAATTGTAATCATAAGTGGCGCCCAGCCGCATGTCGCCGAATTCGAGTCCGAGGTATGGGATGATCGCATCATTGAGCCGCACCCATGATCCCACATAGAAACTGGAAGGCTTTTCGGCATCGGGGTTTGCGGTCAATTGTATGGCGCCGCCGATCACGGTCTGAGAGGCGCCGGCCTGCATCATATGGAGTGCGCTCAGGTGCAGCGTGCTGTTGACGCCTATCGGGAAATAACCGCCGGCATGGAAAGTCGTGCGGGGATAGAGCGCATACTGCGCACCGGTGAAATCCAGCCTGTGGCGGTTGAGATGATACATACTCACACCGAGGTAAAAATTATTGCGGTCATTGGTACTGCCGTTATAAAGTACACCGGCATTCACGTCAACATAACTGGATTTAAGGGTGGCGCCGTTGAATACTTCAGAAGTTACACCGGTAAAACCTGCAGTCGTCAGCTGGTCTTCGAAAGTGAGCATGCTGGTATTGATCAGCATATTGGCATAAGTAACCTGGAATCCGGCACCGAGTTGGTTGAATCCTTCCTCATCCAGTCCCTTATGATAGGCCATGGAAATACCGCCATAACTGAACTTCACTGCGCCATTCGAACTTGCATCGTTGTACCCCATCAGACCAACGCCCCAGGTATCGTTGTTCGCGATCCGGTCTTGCATGATATGGAAATCCAGTGAAGCGGTAGCCGTAGTATAGGCATTGTTAATAGAAGGCCACTGGTTGCGGTAATTGCCCGCTACCCGGTAAGTACCGAAAAATTTACCGGTCAGGGCCGGGTTCAGGGTGAGGGGGGAGGCGAAAAACTGTGAAAAATGAGGGTCCTGCGCCGTTGCAGAAGCCAGCGATACACATAAACAGCCGATCAGGATCCACTTTCGCATAAACATCAGGATATTAAATGTAAGGCAATTGGCCGATGTTACAGACTTGGTAAGAAAATATTATAGACTTGTTAACGAAGACGTTCCGGAACGCCAATCCGTTGCTCCGGAAAACTTAATAGGGGATTAAGACTGCATTTTAGTGCCAAAAGCAAGATCGCCCGCGTCGCCGAGACCGGGCACGATATAACCCTTGGCGGTAAGTTCATCGTCGATATCCCCGCACCATATCTTGATGTCGAGCCCGCATTCGCGGTGGATGAATTCAATGCCAACGGTACAGGCAATAGCTACCACTACATGGATCTTTTTGGGATTGCTTTCCGTTTTCATGTACTGGATGGTCTTCACGATGGAAGCGCCGGTGGCCAGCATGGGGTCGCTGACGATCACTATCCGGTCATCCAATACCGGGCAGCTCATGTATTCCAGGTTGATATCGAAGCTGCCATCGCGGTGGTGTTTGCGGTAGGCGGAAATAAAAGCATTATCGGCCTTGTCGAAATAGTTCAGCATGCCATTGTGCAGCGGAAGACCTGCGCGCAGGATGGTGGCCAGCACCGGCTGCGCTTCCAGCATCTTACTCTCATGCGAGCCCAGGGGGGTAGGGGTCTCTACCGTTTTCCAGGGCAGTTCCTTGCTGATCTCATAAGCAGCAATCTCGCCAATGCGTTCCAGGTTGCGGCGGAAACGGAGGCGGTCGCCCTGCACATTTACATCCCGCAGTTCGGCTACCCAGTTGCTTACCAGGCTGTGATTGTTGCTCAGGTTAACTATCATGTTGAGGGGCTTACGGTTTGGGCAAAACTAAAATCTATCGGTTGTAAATGAAAATTTATGTTTTTGGGCGAAGGTTTTACCGCAAAGGCGCGAGGACGCCAGTTGGGCAAACAATTTCTTGCGGTCCACAGCGCCCTTGCGTCTTTGCGGTAAATCATATGATGATTAACGAAACCGTCACAGAATAATCCCTATTTTTCTTCCACCAAAACCCGCTTCATGAAAAAACTACTGCCCGCCTTTATCCTCCTCGCCGGTCTTGCATCCTGCAAAAACGATAAGAAAGAGGCCAAATTCGATAACAAGTCCTATGAACAGGTTAAAGAATCCTTGGCTGAAAAAGAGCAAAAAAATCCCGCCAAATTCCTTGTCGTTAGTAACCGCGACCGTAAAAACCTCATCGGCCAGACCGTGGTCATCGGCACCATCACCAACAGGGCCACCGTTTGCTGGTACAAGGACGTGGAACTGCATTTATCATTCTACAGCAAAACAGGCGTGAAACTGGACGAAGGCATGGAAACCGTGTACGAGCATATCGGCCCGGGCAAAACGGTCAAATTCAAGACCCGGTATTTTGCCCCGAAAGGAACGGATAGCGTGGCGGTGGCAGTGAATAAGGCCAGCGGCGATATCGACCACACGAAATAGCTACATCACAAACGAGAACGAATCTCCATCGAACAAACCTTTATCGCTGAGCTTAAGATGCGGTATCACCAGCAGAGCCATAAAGCTTAAGGTCATGAAAGGCGCGGCGAGACCGGATCCCAACGACTTGGCCATGGCGTCGATCTCCGTATATTGTTTCGCCACTTCATAACCGTCTTCGGCGCTCATCAGTCCGGCAACAGGCAGGGGGAGTATTTTAGCGTCCTGGTCCGAGCAGCAACTTACGCCGCCCTTTGCATCGATGACCAGGTTGATGGCTTTGGCCAGGCTTTCATCGTCTGTACCTACTGCCACGATATTATGACTGTCGTGCGCCACCGAAGAAGCGATCGCCCCCTCACGGAAACCGAAATTGCGAATAAAACATTTGGCAACAGGAGCAGACCGGTAACGGTTTACCACCACCATTTTTAATATATCCCTGCCGGTATCGGTTACCCATTGGCCATTTTCCGATCTGCCTGGGAGGTTCAGCCGATTCGTGATCAGCTGTCCATCCAGTGCTTCGATAACGGGTATCCGGCCATCGGCAGCAGGATAATTTTCCAAAGTAACCTGCAGATCGCCCGGACTGATCGGCGCACGATCGAACTGGTTGATCGGCGTGGCAGGAACCGATGGGATCAGGGATGTTCCGTTCTTTGCCACAAGATTGCCGTCGATATAAGTGGATTGGACGGTAAAAGTATTCAGGTCTTTCACCACGATAAAATCTGCCGGATCGCCTTCGCGCAGCAGGCCGATATCGAGATTGTAATGCAGCACCGGGTTTACGCAGGCGGCGCGCACCACCGAAAATACATCGATGCCTTTTGCCACTGCTCTTGCACAAAGCTGATCGATATGACCGGATACCAGGCTGTCGGGGTGTTTGTCATCGCTGCAGAACATGACCATTCTGGGATGATCTTCCAGCAGATCGATCAGCGCCTCGAAGTTTTTGGCGGCACTCCCCTCACGGATCAGGATATGCATGCCGTGTTCCAGTTTATCCAGCGCTTCTTCCGCGGTGAAACATTCATGATCGGTTGAGATGCCCGCTTCGATGTACTGCCTTGCCTGCTCACCGCGCAGACCGGGGGCATGACCATCCACTGGCTTGCCCTGCTTATGGGCAGCAGCGATCTTTTTCCTGACTTCTGCGTCTCCCTGCAATACCCCGGGAAAATTCATCATTTCACTCAGGTATTTTATTTCTTCTCTTTCCAGAAGAGTACCGACGGCATCGCTGTCGAGACTGGCGCCTGCCGTTTCAAATACAGTAGCAGGCACACAGCTGGGCGCGCCGAAATTGAATTTGAAAGGGACCTGTTTTCCGTTGTCGATCATGAAATCCACGCCGGCCATTCCGCATACATTGGCGATCTCATGCGGATCGCTGACGGTACCTACACTGCCATGCACCACCGCCAGCCGCGCAAATTCGCTGGGGATGAGCATGCTGCTCTCCACATGAACATGACTGTCTACAAAACCGGGCATGATAAAAGAAAGACCAGGGGTTGGCGCGGAGCCCAACCGGCTGATCGCCGCTATAATTCCATATTCTACCGATATTTCGGCGGGATATACCTCTTTTTTCCAGGCATCCACGAGATTGCCCTTTATTTTAAAGGAACGATTGTCCATTCTGCTAATTAATTAAATCGGTGATAAATCCTGGAAACCCTTTCCGGGCAACTCATTTACGGATTACATTTGGAACCCAAACGAAAATACGCATATATGAAAAAGATGCTGAGCTTATTATTCATCCTGATAGCTGTTGCAGCCCAGGCGCAGACAGTTGATGAAGTGCTCGCTAAGTATGAAGCCGCTGTCGGCGGTCGTGAAAAATTACAGTCGATCAAACAGCTGCAGATCAGCAGTACGGCCAAACTGAGTGTGATGGGCCAGGACCTCGAGATTCCCACCACCCTGGTACGCGAAAAAGGTCATTTATTCCGCCGCCAGATCGGCGGACTGATGGGTATGGGCGATAGCTATACCCTGATCACCGATACTTCAGGTGCACTTTACGTTCCGGCGATGCGGATGTTCGGCGGTGGCGGCGGTGGCGGATTCGATCGCGGCGGCGGTTTTGGTGGTCCGGGCGGACGGAACAATCAACCCACCATCATTCGCATGAAGCCCGAAGATGTAAGCGCCCAGCAGTTCGAACTGGATACTGAAGGTTTTTTCCCCGAACTGGTCAACTATGCAGCAAAAGGACATACAGCGCAGCTGCTCGGCACGGAAAAAGCGGCCAAGACGCAGTGCTATAAAATACAGATGACCCTCAAAACAGGCCAGACTGTAATCTACTACATCGATACGCAGACCTTTCTTGTAAAGCAAATGGAAGCCACCGGCGATATGGCACTGAACATGACCGGCTTTGCCAGCCTGATGAAAGCTTTCGACCGCAGCGTAAAGAAAGATACCAAAGCAACCATCGTAGTAAAGGAATACCAGGATTTCAAAGGCATTAAATTCCCTTCCAAATTCGTTATGAGTTTCGGCCCGCTCGACTCGCAGGTAGAGAACCATAATGTGCAGATCAATGAAGGGCTGGAAGATAAATGGTATACGATCAAATAGGGTTACGCTAAAACTATTCATCAACCGCAGCTCAGTCTGCGGTTTTTTTATGGGTATTGCAGTTATGTGATTGAAAAAGTCTCAAAACTGAACTCTTGCTATCTATGGGTTAACCAGCATTCATATCCCTGAAGTTGCTTAACTTAACCCCCCAATTCACGCACTATGAGAAAATTCTTTCTGCTCCTGCAGGCGGTCGTCCTGCTTGCCCTTACTGTTACAGCCCAGAAAAAAGACAAAACGGCCATGGCTTCCGCGCCGGTCCATGAGTTCAACAGCGATTCTGTTTTTTACAGCAAGATCCATTACCGTTTGGTAGGCCCGTTCCGCGGCGGCCGTAGCGGTGCGGCAACCGGCGCGTATAAGAACAAGACCACATTTTATTTTGGCTCTACCGGAGGCGGCGTCTGGAAGACCAGCGACGGCGGAAGCAACTGGAAAAATATCACCGATAAATATTTTGGCGGTACCATCGGTTCGGTGGCGGTAGCGCCCAGCGATGAAACAATATTATATGTTGGTGAAGGCGAGAACACACTTCGTGGTAATGTGGCCGAGGGGCTGGGCGGTATCTGGCGCAGCGATGATGGTGGCAGGAGCTGGCGCAACCTGGGATTGAAAGACGCGCGGCATATCATCCGCATCATCATTCATCCCAAAGACCCGAATACGGTATGGGTGGCAGCGATCGGGCATCTGTTCGGTCCCAATGAAGAACGCGGCGTATTTAAAACAACTGATGGAGGCAAAACATGGAA
>JAFBAN010000057.1 GCA_019247775.1 Chitinophagaceae bacterium
ATGAAGTGTTTGTGTACCAGAACCGGGTCTACTCTAACACTTACCGCATCGAAGTGCCCTGGACCAACAAGCAGCTCGACATCAGCTACGCCAGCTACCGCGACAAGGCAGAACCCGGCGAGGCAGAAAAATGGACCGTAACCGTGCAGGGAAAGAATGGCGAAAACAAAGCGGCGGAACTGCTGACCTCAATGTACGATGCATCGCTGGACCAGTTCAAACCGCATAGCTGGAGTGTGCCGGAGATCTGGACTACAATTTACAGCCGTAGCCATTTTCTATGGAGAAATGTTTTCGGCTTAAGTGATGGGGCCAACGAAAATGGGCCACACATTGAGACTGCAGCGGTTCCAACCATAAGCTATGACCATTTGGCCGCCAGCGCAGAAGAGATCTGGGAGCGGGAGTGGACAAAATTGATAGCCGATCCTAAATTGTCCAACCAGGAGCGAATATTCAAGCAAAATGAGCTAAACCTGCTGCAGAATACCTGGAACAGGGGTGGCTTAATGACCCAACAAATGCTGCGTGGCAGAGTAGCGGGTGTAGAAAGCGATGCCGCCACGGTAAGGATCAGGGGCATGGCAAGTATGAGCGCACCTGCTGCTAAGGTTGACAAAAAGGAATTCAATCTCTCCGGAATGGACCCGAAAAATATTTCCGATTTAAAAATAGAGCCAGACGGCACTATCCTTGTTACTACAATAAATAGCAACGCACCTACGGTTCAGATCCGCAAAAATTTCAACGAAACCGCTTTCTTCTTTCCGCAACTCTATGCCGATTCTACCGGTAAATACAGTTTCAGTTTCACCATGCCCGAAGCGCTTACGCAATGGAAATGGATGACGCTGGCGCATACCAAAGACCTTGCATTCGGCACCAACAGCGCACTGATCGTTACCCAGAAAAAACTGATGGTGCAGCCCAACGCCCCGCGTTTCATGCGCGAAGGAGACAACATGGAATTCAGCAGCAGGATCGTGAACCTGACCGATAAGGAAATTTCCGGCCAAGCTACACTGGAACTGATCGATGCCACCACGAATACCTCGGTGGACGGCTGGTTCCAGAATGTTTTTCCTGCACAATATTTTACTGTCGAAGCCGGCCAGAGCATGGCGGTCAAATTCCCGATCCAGATCCCGTACAGTTTCAACCGTCCGCTTACCTGGCGCATCGTGGCCCGCGCGGGCGAAACCAGCGATGGCGAAGAAAATACGGTTCCGGTACTGACCAACCGCATGCTTGTAACGGAAACCTTACCGCTCTATCTCCCGAACGATACCACCAGCCATTTCAGCTTCGGCAAACTGCTGCATAATACCAGTGAGAGTTTGAGTACCGAAAGTCTTACGGTTGAGTATACTTCCAACCCGGTTTGGTATGCGGTGCAGGCTTTGCCTTATCTCGTGAACTTCCCGTATGAATGCGCGGAGCAGACTTTCAATCGTTTCTATGCAAATACCCTGGCTTCTTTTATCATCAACAAACATCCGAAGCTGAAACAGGTATTCGAACTATGGCGGGCCGATAGCACCGCACTGGTAAGCAATCTCCAGAAGAACGAAGAGCTGAAACAGATCCTGCTGCAGGAAACGCCCTGGGTGATGGAAGCAGAAAGCGAAGCGCAACGGAAAAAGAACCTCGCATTGTTATTCGATCTGGCTCGGCTGAGCAGCCAGTCCGAGGTCTTCATCCAGAAACTGGAACAACAGCAATTGCCCGATGGCAGCTTTAGCTGGTTCAGGGGAGGCTTGGCTGACCGCTATATCACCAATTATATTCTCACCGGTATCGGCAAACTAAAACGCATTGGCGCTATAACACCTGATCTCACGCTCCGGCTCCGCAATGTTCTTGCAAAAGCGATACGGTTCATGGATGGGCAGATCGCTTCAGACTATAATCGCCTTGTAAAAAACAAAGCCGATCTTGCCAAACAACAGATCGGCTCCGCGCAGATCGATTACCTGTACATGCGCAGTTTTTTCCGCGACCTGGCACAGTCGTCACAAACCGCTTATGATTATTATTACAAACAGGCCCGTCAATTCTGGATCAACCAGAACAGTTATTACAAAGCGCAGATCGGACTGATCTGTTTCCGCAACAAGGACGAGCAATTCGCCACCGCCACCATTATGCCCGCCTTGCTGGAGAATACCAGCACCGACAGCAAAATGGGCATGTACTGGAAAAGCAGCTACACTGGCTGGTGGTACCAATCGCCCATCGAACACCAGAGTATGATGATCGCATTCTTTTCGGAGCTCAACCAAAGCATCAACAGCCCATCGCTGCTGCGCGCTATCAACGCCATGAAGACCTGGCTGCTGCTGAACAAGCAGACCAATAACTGGCGCACCACCATCGCCACCGCCGATGCCTGTTATGCACTTTTGCTGAACGGCAGCGACTGGCTAAGCAACGAAAAAAACGTAATCATTCAACTCGGAAATTATACCGTGAGCAGCAGCCAGGAAAAAACAGAAGCAGGAACCGGCTATCTCAAAAAACGCATCGAAGGCCGCTCGGTTACTCCTGCAATGGGAAATATTACGGTTACCACAAGTTCCAATTCCAAAATCGCTTCCTCTCCTTCCTGGGGCAGTGTATACTGGCAATACTTCGAAGACCTGGATAAGATCACTCCTGCCGCTTCACCTCTATCGATCGTGAAAAACCTTTTCGTCGAAAAAAATACCGACAAAGGCAAACTGCTGGAAGCAGTACATGAAGGCGATGAACTGAAGACCGGCGACAAAATCGTGGTCCGCCTCGAACTGCGCAGCGACCGCGATATGGATTACCTGCACCTGAAAGACATGCGTGCCGCGTCGATGGAGCCTGTGAATGTGCTCAGCGGTTATAAATGGCAGGGAGGATTGGGTTACTATGAGAGCACCAGAGATGCCAGCACTAATTTCTTTATCAGTCATCTGCCGAAAGGAACTTATGTGTTCGAATATCCTTTGTTCATTACGCATACCGGGATCTTCTCGGTGGGCATCGCGAATATCCAGTGCATGTATGCGCCGGAATTCAGCAGTCATTCAGGAGGTACCAGGATCCGCGTGAGCAAGTAGTCTTATTTTCGTGCCTATCATGGTAGTCGACTATATAATTGTAGGACAGGGACTGGCAGGAACCTTCCTTAGCTGGAACCTGCAGCGCGCTGGCAAAAAAGTCTGGGTGATCGATCAATGGCAACCGCGGAGCGCTTCGCGGATCGCCAGCGGGGTGATCAATCCCATCACCGGCCGCCGCATGGTGCGCACCTGGATGATCGAGACCCTGATGCCGTTTGCGGTAGATGCCTATACGAAGTTTGGCCATGAGCTCGGCGCTTCGCTGGTCCGCCAATGCAATATCATCGACTTTCACCCAACCCCGCAGATGAAACTCGCTTTCCTCGAACGCGCGCCGGAGGAAAAAGAATTTTTAAAACTCCCTGTGGACGAAAACAGCTGGCGGGAATATTTTGAGTACGATTTCGGTTACGGCGAAACCGATCCCTGCTGGCTGGTAGATATCAATACGATGCTAAAAAACTGGCGACAGCAACTGGAGTATACGCAATCGCTCTCTCCAACAATCTTCAACTGGGCGGATTGTTCGATCAGCCCGCAAGAAATCCGGTACCAGGATATCAAAGCCGGGAAGATCTTTTTCTGCGAGGGCGCAGCCGGCGCCGATAATCCTTATTTCAAAATGCTTCCCTATGCCAGAAATAAAGGAGAAGCACTGATCGCAGAAATACCCGGACTTCCCCGCACCCATATATTCAAACAGGGCATCAACATTGTGCCTTGGCAGGATGGATTATTCTGGATCGGCTCTTCATTTGAATGGGAATTTAAAGACCTGCTGCCGAGCGAATCCTTCAGAAAAAAAACAGAACAGCATCTTTCGCGCTGGTTGAAACTGCCCTGCCGGGTCCTGGATCATTTTGCGGGTGAACGTCCGGCGAATATGGAACGCCGGCCTTTTGCGGGACTGCATCCGGTAATGCCATCTGTTGGTATTCTGAATGGCATGGGTACCAAGGGCTGTACGCTGGCGCCTTACTTTGCCAACCAACTTGCAGAGCATGTGCTTCAGGGAACAGCGATAGAACCGCTGGCTGATGTAAAGAGATTTACGCGGGTGTTGAGCCGGTGAGTTGCTGAAGCGCTATTTGGTAACGCAGAAAACGCAGTTTGAATTTAACCGCGAAGGCGCAGAGGCGCAAAGCAACGCAAAGGAAACTCGCGGTGACAGGCACTTGCGTATCATTGCGTCTTGGCGTCTTGGCGGTCAACATAGTCTCGGTATTCAAACTGTACCACTACTGTCCTTTGCGTACCCTGCGATACTAATCGATGCAATCCGTAATTTCGGCTACCGAATTACCTGCTTATGAACAACGAGGATAATATCTATTCCATCCCGCTCCGTTACCGGAAGATGGAAAACCTGCATATCGTATTCTGGCTTTTTAAAGACATAGCGTGGTGCATGGTATGGAAGCCGCTTGGCATAGCAATGATATTTCCCACGTTGATCGTTTCCATCATCATTGCCTGGCGAACCCGGCAGTACATGTCGGAGCTCTGTCATAACCTCGCCATCACTTTCTGGATCAGTGCCAACTCGTACTGGATGATCAGTGAGTTCTTCCAGTTCGACACACAACCGCTCATCAGCACGCTCAGCTACAAACACCTGGCGCTGGTTCCGTTCGCGCTGGGGCTTATCTTATTGATATTCTACTACTTATACTGGAAGCCGCGGCACCGGGATGAACTTGAAACCATGTAGCAAAAACCTAAAAAAACGCCGGTTTTTACCACTCATCAACGGTACTCTACCATTGGTATGAACGCAAGTCCCGCCCGCCCCTGATGCACTTTAGCAGTGCCCGCACCGCTATATCTTTACACTATCAAATAAACGGAGCCTCGCTCCCATGCACTATGCACCTCTTACTCGAATTCCTGCTGTTCCAGTTCCGCCAGCATATCAAGCCACCGGGAATTCTTTCTGCCTAGTTCCTTCCATTGCTACAGTTTGCAATAATTGATCCCTGCGATATTCATCCATCGCACCGCTAAACTATTATCTGCTCTGTCAAAGCTGGCGCCGCAGTGCGGCAAAGGAACCGTTATAACCCGTTTGCAAGGAAAATATTTATGACGAACAACATGAAACCGATCGTACTGGCTATCCTGGGAGGCGCAAGCATACTCCTCCTGTTCATTTTATAAAACAAGTCCGGGCCAAAGAATCGGGACCTGCAGCTGGCTTATCTGATATACCTGTAGAAAACATACCTCGTAACCGTGTGGCCAACATAACTGGTACCGGTTAACATACCGCCGGTTGCTGAAAACTCATCGAAACTGAGGTTGATACTGTTCCGGGTATTCGGATCGAACAGCCGTACGCGGAAACTCTCGTGGAGATCGGCATGGAACACGCCGTATTGATCATAGTAGCCATCTGAGACCGTTACGATCGTCCAGGTGCCTTCCATATGATTGAAGCCATCATCATAAACGGCGGCGCCGTTCTCATAAAAAGTGAAAATACCTTTTTCAAGACCGGTCTTAAAAGTGTTCCAGGTTCCGCCGCTGACCTCCGATGCCTCGTTCAGGTACCAGGAGCCGACGATCTGTGAAACATCCACCTGGGTATAAGCAGGTGAGGAAACGGCCTTACTGCAACTCTGCATCAGCAGCAGTGCGGGAAAGGCAAACAGGAGGAGTAACAATTTTTTCATACAAAGCTTTTTCGTGAACAATGCCTATATATGTTTATCCAATTCTGTTACCAGAACCTTATTTTTTAAAACCCCGGCATGGTTTTTAGAAAAGTTTAACGGTTGTCCGTTATAAAATGAGTAGCGGTAAAATCCCTGTGTGGTAAGGGGCCTCAGTCTTCCCAGCGCATCAGGGATGCAAGTACCGTTGTGCCAAACCCGAGTACCGCGATCAGGGTAAAAGACCAGCGCAGGCTGAGCGCATGAGCGATGAAGCCGATCACCGGCGGACCTATCAGAAATCCGAGGAACCCGATCGTAGAAACTGCAGCCAGCGCCACACCCGGTGAGAATTTTTTTGACTTTCCCGCAGAACTGTAGACCAAGGGAACCACCGACGACACCCCGAATCCCACCAGCAGGAACCCCAACGCGGCCATCACCAGGGTCGGGAACAGTACAGCGGTCAGCAGTCCGGTCGTGATTACAATACCGCTGAGCTGCAGTACCCGCTGCCTTCCGAAAGCTGTAACGATCCTGTCGCCCAGAAAACGTCCCGTGGCCATCGTACCCATAAAACAGGCATACCCCAAAGTGATCTGCGCCTTGGGCGCCTGCACCACTTCCTGGAAGTACACCCCGCTCCAGTCGAACATGGTTCCCTCACAGGCCATACAGCTGAAAGCGATCAGGCCCAGTTTCAGCAGGTGATTATCCGGTTTGGCGAAGATCGGTTGATCGGGATGGGCTGCATCTTTTTCAACAGCTGAGCCGCGTACCGAGATCACCAGAACGATAGACACCGCGCAAACGATACAGAAATGATAGAATGGGGAAAGATCTGCAGCCACCATCAGCTTACCGATCGCCGCCCCGCAGAACCCCGCGAGGCTCCAGAGCCCATGAAAAGATGCCATGATAGACCGGCCATATTGCGACTCCACACCCACGGCCTGGGTATTGATGGAGATATTGCACATATTCCCAAGCAGCCCAAATCCGAACAGCGCCGCTACCAGCTGCCAGACGCTGGCAGTGAGACCGATAACGATCAGCATTAAAGGGTAACAGATGGTTGCAATGGTAACGATGCGTTTGCTACCGAATCTTGCCACCAGCCAGCCCGATAAGGGCATACTCAGCATCGACCCTACAGGCAATGCAAACAGAACGCCGCCCAGCAGCGCTTCATTCAAACCCAGCCTGGCTTTGATATCGGGGATCCTGCTGGCCCAACTGGCAAAGCTGAGTCCCACCACAAAGAAAAAGCAGGCGACTGCAACCCGCTGGGCCCTTTTCGTTACGGTGAAAGCGGTCATGCCTGCAAAGATGCTACCTAAAGGCCATTTCGGTTATATTTGCCGCAAAATTTGGGGACGAAAGGCAGAATGCGTAAAGCTGAAAGCTTAACGCGG
The DNA here is from genome assembly GCA_019247775.1 of Chitinophagaceae bacterium. Lineage (GTDB taxonomy): Bacteria > Bacteroidota > Bacteroidia > Chitinophagales > Chitinophagaceae > Sediminibacterium. Next base: position 7,159 of record JAFBAN010000057.1, read on the forward strand.
AACCAGAAACCAGAAACACCAAACCCCAAACACCAAACCCCAAACACCAAACCCTCATGTACCGTTCGCACACCTGTGGAGAGTTAAGACTGTCTGATGCCAATAAGCAAGTAACCCTGGCCGGTTGGGTACAGACCGTGCGGAAATTCGGCGCCATTACTTTTGTGGACCTGCGCGACCGTTATGGCATTACCCAGTTATTATTTGGTGAGGAATTGAACACGGCACTTGAAAGCCAGCCGCTGGGTCGCGAATTCGTGTTGCAGGCAACAGGTCTGGTAACAGAGCGTACCAGCAAGAATGCCAACCTGCCCACCGGCGATATTGAATTGACAGTTCAATCCTTTCAGATACTTAACAGGTCTGTGCTTCCGCCTTTCACCATCCAGGACGATACGGACGGCGGTGATGATCTCCGTATGAAATACCGGTTCCTCGATCTGCGGAGAAATGCCGTAAAGAAAAACCTGGAACTGCGTTATGCAGTGAACCGCGCTGCACGGAACTATCTCCATGAGAACAATTTCATGGATATCGAAACGCCATTCCTGATCAAATCTACCCCTGAAGGCGCGCGGGATTTTGTGGTGCCTTCGCGGATGAACCCGGGACAATTTTATGCGCTTCCGCAATCGCCGCAAACCTTCAAGCAATTGCTGATGGTGAGCGGATACGATCGTTATTACCAGATCGTGAAATGCTTCCGCGATGAGGATCTGCGCGCAGACCGTCAGCCGGAGTTTACACAGATCGACTGCGAGATGGCATTCGTTGAACAGGAAGATATCCTGAACATGTTTGAAGGATTGGTGAAACGCATATTTAAAGACGTGAGGAATATCGATTACACCGAAAAAGTGGCGCGTATGAGCTGGGAAGAAGCCATGTGGACTTTTGGCAACGATAAACCCGATATCCGTTTCGGCATGCAGCTGGCCAACCTGAAATTCCCGGCACATAGTTTTGCCTCGAGGGCCGCGCAGCTGAAAGAAACTGCGATCGGCGCCGGCGAAACAGGTTTTGCGGTGTTCGACAATGCGGAAACCGTACTCGCGATCGCCGTTCCGGGCTGCAGCGAATACACCCGCAAGCAGACCGATGAACTGACCGAGTGGGTAAAGCGGCCGCAGATCGGCATGCAGGGCCTGGTATATATCAAATGCAATGCAGACGGAACTTATAAAAGCAGCGTAGACAAATTCTTCAATGAAGAGAAACTTAAACAGATCGCTGACAAAACCGGCGCCAAACCTGGCGACCTGGTGCTGATACTCGCCGGAAAAGAAGAACGCACCCGTAAAGCCACCAGTGAACTGAGGCTGGAGATGGGAAAAAGACTTGGACTGCGCCGCGAAGATGAATTCAAATTATTGTGGGTACTCGATTTTCCTTTGTTCGAATATGCGGAGGAAGACAACCGCTGGGTGGCGCGCCATCATCCCTTCACTTCACCAAAGCCTGATCAGATAGACGTGATGATCGGCAATAATCCTGAGATCGGGAACGCCGATAAATACCTCGAGCATCCCTATTCAAATATCAAGGCCAATGCCTATGATATGGTATTGAATGGAAATGAGATCGGCGGCGGTTCCATCCGTATTTACCAGCGCGAACTGCAGGAAAAAATGTTTGCTGCGCTGGGCATGACGCCGGAAGAAGCTTTGCATAAATTCGGGTTCCTGCTTGGGGCTTTCGAATATGGGGCCCCGCCGCATGGAGGTATCGCTTTCGGGTTCGACAGGCTATGCGCCATCCTGGGCGGCAGCGAAAGTATCCGTGATTTCATTGCCTTTCCAAAAAACAACAGCGGCAGGGATATGATGCTCGATGCACCAAGTACCATCGACGACAAGCAGTTCGATGAACTCCAGATCAGGTTAAACCTGAAATAGCAGTTGGGGTCTCAAAAACTTCAGACAAACCTGTTCTGCCTGCGCGGTAACAGGTTTTTCCAATTGACAGTTGCCGGCATACGTTATTTATTTCCTTATCTTACAACGGATGCCTCCTACCGGTGGCTTTGTACCTGACCATACAAAACAACTGTTATGACCGGAGACGCGCTTTTTCAGCAGTATCCTGTTGCGCCGCAGATCTGGGATGAGATGAAAGACCACTCATCCATCAGAAAGCAATACCATTCCATCTATGAAGCGGTAAGCAAGCTTACCCTAAGCGAGTTGCAGCGGAAAGACAGGCTGGCCAGCGAATTGTTCATGAGCCAGGGCATCACTTTCACTGTTTACAGCGATAACGAAGGCATTGAACGCATTTTCCCATTCGACATCATTCCGCGTATCATCACCGCAGCAGAATGGACACATGTTGAAGCCGGCATCAAACAAAGGCTGAAAGCGCTGAACCTTTTCCTGAAGGATATTTACAGCGATCAACAGATCGTCAAAGACAATATCATTCCCGCTGCGCTGATCGCTACCTGCCCGCATTTTACCCGTGAGATCTTCGGCATCAAAGTTCCGTACGATATTTATGTGCATATCGCCGGCATCGACCTGATCCGGGGCGAGAACGGCGATTTTTATATCCTGGAAGATAATCTCCGCACACCTTCGGGCGTTTCTTACATGCTGGAGAACCGGGAAGTGACCAAACGCATTTTTCCCGGCCTGCTCGCCACCAGCAATGTGCGCATGGTGAACAATTATCCGCTAGTGCTGCACGACAACCTCGCGGCGCTTTCGCCCCGACAGACAGATCATCCAGTGATTGTATTGCTGACGCCGGGCGTATTCAACTCTGCCTATTTCGAACATACTTTTTTAGCGCGGCAAATGGGTGTGCAGCTGGTAGAAGGACGCGACCTGGTGGTTGACAACCAGAAAGTGTACATGAAAACAACATCGGGATTGCAGCAGGTGGATGTGATCTATCGCCGCGTAGACGATGAGTTCCTCGATCCGCTGGTATTCAGGCCCGATAGCGCGCTCGGCGTGCCCGGATTGATGAGCGCCTATCGCAAAGGAAATGTGGCTATCGTGAATGCGTTGGGCAATGGCGTGGCAGACGACAAAGCCGTGTACGCTTATGTGCCGGAAATGATCCGATATTACCTGAACGAGGAACCGTTGCTTGCCAATATTCCAACCTATCAGATGAAAATTGAAGACGAGCGCCGGTATGTGTTCGATAATATGTCGAAAATGGTGATCAAGGAAACGAACCAGTCTGGCGGATATGGTATGGTGATGGGCAATAAGGCTTCGCCGGAAGAATTGAAGAATGCGCAGGCGGCTATACTGGCCAATCCTCGCAATTTCATCGCGCAGCCGATCATTCAATTGTCGACCGTGCCCTGTTTGCTCGATGGAAAATTACAGCCGCGGCATGTGGATCTCCGGCCTTACGCACTCTGCGGCCCTGGCGGAATTGAGATAGTGCCGGGCGGACTTACCCGAGTGGCTTTGCGCGAGGGTTCACTGGTGGTGAATTCTTCGCAGGGAGGCGGCAGCAAGGATACCTGGGTACTGGATGCCTGATCTGAAAATGGACAGATAAATCAAACATTCCTTAACAAAGAAACATGCTGAGCCGAATTGCCGATTCCCTTTTCTGGTTGCATCGCTACATGGAACGCGCCGACGGATTGCTGCGCCTGCTGAAGACAAGCTATATCCTCTCTTTCGATAAGGTTGAGGCCAGCAGCATTACCTGGGAGCCGGCGCTGAAAATATTCACCAGCCTGTCGGCTGAAGAGATCGCCGCACTGCAGTCTTCCGATACGGTAGTGTTGCAATACCTGCTGACCGACGTCGATAACCAGAATTCGCTCAAAGTGATCATCACCCGTGCACGTGAAAATGCGCGGGGTGTGCAGGACCAGATCACCAAAGAGGTATGGGAGCAGGTGAACCAGATGTATCATCTCATCAATGATGCATCACTTCCGGACAAACTTGCCGGTCCGGATGCTATCGTGGCTATCGACGCGCTTATCAGCAGCAGCGATCAATTCATCGGCATCACAGACAGCACCATGCCCCGCGGCCAGGGATGGAACTATATGAATCTGGGGAAATATATCGAGCGCTGCCTGCTCACAGCAGAGTTTGCGTTGGCTTTTTTCCGTCCCCTGGATTTTGACCTGAATAACGAGCAGGATATCCTGTACTGGCGCAGTCTGCTGCTGGCTTTATCGGGGTATGAGCTACATTTGAAAAACTACAATAGCCAGAACCATAACTGGAATGTGGCCACACAGGTATTGTTCGACAAAAATTTTCCCCGTTCCCTATACTATGCAACGGACAGGGCCGTCAGGTACCTTTCGGAGATCGTAGAGCAAAACCCGGTAGCCGGCACGCCCGCACTGAACCGCATGTTCGGCAGGCTTTGCAGTTCCGTAAAATTTGCGGAGCTGGAAATGGTAGCTGAAGCCGGACTGGAGAAATACCTGCTCCGGGTCAGAAAAGAGCTGAATGAATTCAGCAGGTTGTTTGGCCAGGTCTATTTTTCTTATGCGTAAATAAATTGAGCATGCCCGTTTTCAGGATCCATCATGTTACCAAGTACGAATACGACCGGCCGGTCAAAGAAAGCATGAACAGCATCATGATCTATCCTTTTCAAAGCACTGAACAGGAAACCTTGCAGCATGAACTGTTTATCACGGGCAGCCCCGAGGTTTTTACCTATATCGACTACTGGGGAAACCGCGCGGGCACTTTTAATCTCCTGCCGCTTCATACCGAACTCGTGATCGAGAGTAAACTGCTCGTGAGAACCTTATCCTCTGAAGCGCCTGTACTTCCCGCAAGTTCCATTGCCGAACTGGAAGCATTGGTGAATAAAGACCTGCAGCTGGCGGAACTGGCCAGGGTCTCTGCCGTTAAAAGGCTGGTGCAGATGGAGGAGTATGTGGCTCAGTTGTTCGATCCGGGCAAAACGATAGCCGGGCTGGTGGAAGATACCTGCGGATTTATTTTTTCGGGCTTCACTTATATCAAGGGCATTACGAATATCGAGACCACGGTGGATGATATCCTCGAAAAAAAAGCGGGTGTTTGCCAGGACTTCGCGCATGTGATGCTCGAATTGCTGCGCATGATGGGCATTCCTGCGCGTTATGTAAGCGGCTATATCTGTCCCAACAAGAACGGTATGCGGGGCGAAGGCGCTACGCATGCCTGGGTAGAAGCCTATATTCCGGGAGCGGGCTGGACGGGCAGCGACCCCACCAATAATATCTGGGTCACCAATCACCATGTAAAGCTGGCTGTTGGCCGCGATTTCAACAGCTGTTCGCCGGTAAAAGGCAGTTTCAAAGGACCAGCGCGGCAGTCGCTTTCGGTGTATGTATCGGTAGGTTATGAAGATGGCGAAACATTCGGTGCATTGAACAAGGTGGAACTTGAAAAGCAGCCCGGCAGCGAAATTCCTGAGCCGATATTCGATACCTTTGCGGGCCAGCAGCAGCAATAAGCGATCTCTATGAAAAAACAGTTGAGTGTATTCAGGGTACTGACCTTCGTACTTGTTCCTTTTGCCGGTCTGTTCGCAATGATGAGCGTGTTCTCGCTGCTGGTAGCGCTGGCAAATCCTGCCGCGCTGATCTCCGGTTTCATGATGGTCGCATTCGTGATCTATACCTTTACCAGCCTCGCCTTTCTCACCCGCGGCATAGATGCAGGCCGTCCGCTGAAAGCTTCGCTGCGCGACTGGATACGGGTGAATGCATTCGTATCGGCATTCATGGCCGGGCTCTCAATCCTGGAAATGGTCATTTTTGCATTGATGGACGATGCGGTGCTGCGCGACTATATCAACAAATCCCTCGAAGGCCAGAGCAATCTGCCGCCGATGGTGAATACCGCTTTCTTTCTGACCGTAATAAAGATCATCGTAGGCTTTATGGCGGTGCTGAGCGTGATACTGCTTACGCATATCGTGCTCAATTTCCGGCTGATGAAAGCTTACCGCCATTTATTCCAGCAACCCTGATGGCCCTGAATTTTAAGTAACTTTAGCTGTGGATACGACGATCCCTTTAGCTGAACGCATGCGTCCCGCCACGCTGGACGATCTGGTTGGCCAGGAACACCTGACCGGCAAAGGCAGTATTCTGCGTACCTCGATCGAACAGGGCCGGGTGCCTTCGATGATCCTGTGGGGGCCGCCGGGTGTGGGAAAGACCACCATCGCCAATATCATTGCACATACGCTGCAGGTTCCCTATGCCCAGCTCAGCGCCATCAGCAGCGGGGTAAAAGATGTGCGCGAAGTGATAGAGCAGGCAAAAGACCAGCCAGGCACTATCCTGTTCATCGATGAGATCCATCGTTTCAATAAGGGCCAGCAGGATGCACTGCTGGGCGCTGTTGAGAAAGGTGTTATCCGGCTGATCGGCGCCACTACCGAAAATCCTTCCTTCGAAGTGAACAGCGCCCTGCTCAGCAGATGCCAGGTATATGTGCTGAAACCCCTGGAAAATAAAGACCTTGTAAAACTGCTGGAGCAGGCCATGCAGCGCGACAGCGAATTGAAGTCGGAAAAAATTGAGCTGAAAGAAACGGAAGCCCTTATCAGTCTCTCCGGCGGCGACGCCCGCAAACTCCTGAACCTTTTTGAGCTGGTGGTGGATACACTTGGCGGCAAGAACAAACCCGTGCTCATCACAGATGAAGTGGTGATGCGCACCGCGCAAAAAAAGATCGCCCTGTACGATAAAAAAGGCGAACAGCATTACGATATCATCTCCGCATTCATCAAAAGCATGCGCGGCAGCGATCCTAACGGCGCCGTATACTGGCTGGCGCGGATGATGGAAGGCGGCGAGGACGTAAAATTCATCGCACGCCGCATGCTGATCTTCGCCAGTGAGGATATCGGCAATGCCAATCCCAATGCATTGCTGATGGCCAATGCCACTTTCGATGCAGTGAACAAGATCGGTTATCCTGAGAGCAACCTCATCTTATCGCAGTGCGCTATCTATCTCGCTTCTTCGGTAAAAAGCAATTCGGCCACTACCGCCATCAGTTCCGCCATGGCCGCCGTGCAGCAGCATGGCGATCTGCCTGTACCCCTTCATATCCGCAATGCTCCCACAAAGCTCATGAAACAGATGAACTACGGCAAAGGCTACCAGTACTCGCATAATGGCGAGGGGAATTTTATCGACCAGGAATACCTGCCCGATAAATTAGCCGGCACCGTCTTCTTCGAGCCCGGCGAAAATGCACGGGAAAATGAACTCCGCAAGTTCCTACGGGAGCGCTGGAAAAAGAAATACGGATATTGACCGCCGCGATCTTTGATTTTACACCGTCCGGCCATTTCCCGGGCATTTTTATGCATTTCTGGAAATAAGCACTATCTTAATCAGACCAAACTAACGCAAATGGAAAACAAACAAATGTTGCCGAATGCAACTGCCGTTCTCGTATTAGGCATTTGCTCTATTGTTTTCGGCTGTTTTTTCGTAGGACTTGTTCTGGGTATTCTCGGGATCGTTCTCTCCAAAAAAGGCCGTGAACTGTACAAACAAAATCCTTCTATGTATGAGGGATACGGCAGTCTGAATGCCGGTTTTATCATGTCTATCATCGGCACCTGCATCAGCGGTCTTTATGTGATCTACTTTATTATAGTAGTAACCATACTCGGAGGAACTGCATTTTCCTGGTCGCACATGAATACCTAAAACAAGGATGCTGCTATGCTGAACTGGTTTGCCGATCACATGCTTCCCTGTGCATATAAATCGCTGTTTGGCATCGACTGCCCGCTCTGCGGGTTCCAGCGTGCACTGCTGCTGATGCTGCAGGGAGAATGGAAAGCCAGTTTTGCCCTGTATCCTCCCCTGCTTCCTTTGCTTTGCCTGGGCATCGGCTTCCTGCTGCAGCGGTTGTTCCGCAACAGGATACCTGTCAGATACCTGAACCGGTTTTCAATTGCAGTGCTGTTATTGATGCTGGTCAACTATTCGGTTAAACTAATAAACCTGATCTAAACATTTATTATGACAGAGGAGATGGAGGAATATCGTGAACAAGTTGTCAATCCCGTTATCATGCCGCTCAGGCGCAGGCCTTTGCCCAATGCCACCACCATACTGGTGCTTGGCATTTGTTCGGTAGTACTGGGATGTTTTGCGGTAGGGCTGGTAACAGGCATTATCGGCCTGGTCCTTTCCAGGAAAAGCAAAGCTATTTACAGGGATAATCCCGAATTGTATGATGATTATGGCAACCTGCAGGCCGGTTTTATCCTTTCCATTATCGGGATCTGCATTGGCGGGCTAGCCACCTTATACTACATGTTCATATTCCTGGTGGTTCTTTTCGGCGGCACCACCGGCGCCGTCAGCACATCCGGTTATACGGTATAACCATCGATCCGTTTTTATTCAGCGATCTGGTGTACGAACACATCCAGTCAGTAACTTTATCCTTCAACCCCTTTTCATGAGAAAAAAATTGTTTCCGCTCATCTGCCTGCTTTTTGGTCAGGCGGCATACGCGCAGGTGACCATCAACCGCGATCCGGAGATAGAGCAAATGGTGAAAGAGATCTCTGCCGATTCGCTGAGATCCTATATCAACAGCATGGTAGCTTACGGCACCCGCAATACACTCAGCACACAATCCGATGCGAGGCGGGGCATCGGCGCTGCAAGGAATTGGGTGCTTTCAAAATTCAACCAGTTTGCAGCACAGTCCGGCGGGCGGCTGAGCGCTTTCATCGATACAACTACCCTTCAACCAGATAAACGCCGTGTAGACACACTGCTGCTGCTCGGCAATGTGGTAGCCACGCTGAAAGGCACCGACCCCAATGATCACCGCGTTTTCATCATCAGCGGGCACCTCGATAATATGCGCAGCAACGTGATGGACCGTACCGGCGATGCGCCGGGCGCCAACGACGATGGCAGCGGATCCGCAGCCGTTATTGAATGCGCCAGGGTGATGAGCAAACACAGTTTTCCTGCCACTATCATATTTGTGACGGTGAGCGGTGAAGAGCAGGGGCTGCTCGGCGCAAATTATATGGCGGCCAAGGCGCGCAGGGAGAACTGGAATATCGAAGCCGTACTGAACAACGATATCATGGGCAGTAACAACAGCAGTGAAACGAATATCATCGACAATACCCGGATCCGGGTTTTCAGCGAAGGCTTGTCCGTGCTCGACACGGGCAGGGTTGCTACCAATATCCGCAACCTCGGCCTGGAGAACGACGGCCGCGCCAGACAACTGGCCCGCTATGTGAAAGAGATCGGCGAACGATATGTGGAGAACCTGGAAGTGGTGATGATCTATCGTAACGACCGCTTCCTTCGCGGCGGCGATCATTCTCCTTATGTTCAGAATGGATTTGCAGCGGTTCGGATAACCGAAATGAACGAGAACTACTATCACCAGCATCAGAATGTACGGCTCGAGAACGGCATACAGTACGGCGACCTGCCGGAATTCATGGACTTCGAATATCTGCGCAAGAATACAGCGATGAACCTGTCTAACCTGG
>JAFBAN010000196.1 GCA_019247775.1 Chitinophagaceae bacterium
TTCTTGATCGCAAGCATACTGAAAGGACTGCTCACCATTTCGTGCACATCGTATTCGCAGATGGTATCGCCGAGCGCAACAAACACTTCATCCTCGCCCACAATGTTCCTGGTAAGCTCTATGGCATGTCCTGTTCCCTGGCGCTCATTCTGAAATACAAAATGGGTCGTAAGATCGGGATAACTCTGTTTCACATAGTCCTGGATCTTCTCGCCGAGATACCCTACGATAAAAATGAATTCATTAATGCCGGCCTCATGCAGCTGATCCACAATAAAACTTAAGATGGTCTTGCCGGCAATAGGGATCAGCGCTTTGGGTTGTGTATAGGTATGTGGCCTCAACTTGGTTCCTGCGCCTGCCACGGGGATGATCGCTTTCATGGGGGTCATTTGCATTAGACATGTACTCCGCTCACCTGCCAGTTCTCCTGTACATTTCCGGTGGGCGAAATTAACGAAAAGCTGCGAGCTTCGAGCCATGAGCTTCGGGCTCATTTATTTTAACAAAAATGACCAATTCCACGATTAAAACCCCTGCCCGCAGCCTTCCTTATTGATAACAAATTGGTCCCGGCTCGCTTGCCCCCGCTCTGAGCTACCAGCTAAACCCCAGCTTCCTTATATTTGCGCAAATACTCATCACATGCAAAAAGATACCCTTGTATTCGACCTTATCAGGCAGGAACTGGAAAGACAAAGACGCGGCATCGAACTGATCGCTTCCGAAAACTTTACCAGTCTCCAGGTGATGCAGGCCATGGGTAATGTGATGACCAATAAATACGCCGAAGGATATCCAGGCCGACGTTACTATGCGGGCTGCGAGATCGTTGACCAGACAGAACAACTCGCCATCGACCGGCTGAAGCAGATCTTCAATATCCAGTATGCCAATGTACAACCGCATAGCGGCGCGCAGGCCAATGCTGCAGTGGCGCTGGCAGTATTGCAGCCCGGTGATAATATCCTCGGTCTCGATCTGAGCATGGGCGGCCATCTTACCCATGGATCGGCAGTTAACTACAGCGGCAAATTATACAAGCCGCATTTTTACGGCGTTACCCGCGAGGGCGGCGTAGTGGATTATGAAATGCTGGAAGCCAAAGCCCGTGAAGTAAAACCCAAACTGCTGATCTGCGGCGCCAGCGCGTACAGCCGCGACTGGGACTATGCACGCATCCGCCAAGTGGCCGATGAAGTAGGTGCACTGGTGATGGCCGATATTGCGCATCCTGCCGGACTGATCGCCAAAAAATTATTGAACGATCCTTTCGATCACTGTCATTTCGTAACATCGACCACGCATAAGACTTTGCGCGGGCCGCGCGGTGGCATCATCATGATGCGGAACGATTTTGAAAATCCATGGGGATTGAAAGATGTGAAAGGAAATATCCGCATGATGAGTAACCTGCTCGATATGGCTGTGTTCCCCGGCATCCAGGGCGGACCTTTGGAGCACGTGATCGCAGCAAAAGCAATTGCATTCGGGGAAATACTCAGCGATGGGTTTACTGCTTATGCCAACCAGATCATTAAGAACTCACAGTCTTTCGCTACAGGACTGGTGGATAGAGGTTACCAGATCGTAAGCGGCGGCACGGATAATCATCTGGTGCTGGTGGATCTGCGCAATAAAAATATCACCGGTAAAAAAGCGGAACAGGCATTGGTAGCGGCCGATATCACCGCCAACAAGAACATGGTGCCTTATGATGACAAGAGTGCTTTTGTGACATCAGGCATCCGCATGGGTGTTCCGTCGATCACCACAAGGGGCATGAAAGAAGAACACATGTCCTTTATCGTAGACGCGATCGACAGGGTGCTGATGAATGCTGATGATGAGAAGATCATCGGCGAAGTGAGGAAAAATGTCAATAGCTTTATGGAGCAATTCGTTCTGTACCCCGAATTAGGATAAATCCTCCGTGAACCTCTGTGCATTCCGTGCCTCTGTGGTGAAGCAGAGAAGCGGAGATCTTACCACAGAGGCACGGAATGCACGGAGGTTCACAGAGAAAAACAAGACTATGATCCAGAGAATCCAGACTTTATGGCTGCTCATCGCTTCGGCGCTGGCGTTCACGACTTTGAAGACTTCTTTCTTCAGCGGTAATTTCATGGTGGACAATTCGAAACAGTTCCGGCATTTCACTGCCATGGATAATACACTGCTTACGGTACTTACCATTGTAGTGGCGCTGGCTGCGCTAGTGGCGGTGTTCCTATACAAGGACCGCAAACTCCAGATGCGGGTGGTATCTGCTGCCATGGTCCTGTCGATACTGAACCTGGTGTACTATTATTTCCAGACAAGGGATTTTGTTCCTGCAGATTGGGCATTCGATCTCACCGCGTTGATCGCGTTAGCCGTTCCTTTTTTCCTGTTCCTGGCCACAAGAGGCATTTACCGGGATAATAAGATCATGAAAAGTCTGGACAGGTTGAGATAGCCTGTTTATTTCACCGCCAAGACGCAAAGGCGCCAGGGCGGGCAATTAGATGGTAAAATCCTCGCGAAACTTGGCGTCACAGCTCCTTTGCGGTAATAATACAACGCGAACACGACAACTAAAATCCACTTACAAAAATCTTCCCGTATAACTCTCCTTCACCTTCTTCAACCCACCCGGCACACCGGCATACACTAAGTTGCCGCCGGCATCACCTGCTTCGGGGCCAAGGTCGATGACCCAGTCGGCGGAGCGGATCACATCGGTATTGTGCTCTATTACGATGATTGAATGGCCCTGTTCGATCAGGGCATTGAAAGAGGTCAGCAGTTTTTTGATATCATGGAAATGGAGGCCGGTGGTAGGTTCATCGAAGACGAACAACATATGGCCGATGCCCTTACCCTTGCCGAGAAAACTGGCAAGCTTCACGCGCTGGGCTTCGCCGCCGCTGAGGGTATCGCTGCTCTGGCCGAGTTTGATATAGCCCAGGCCCACATCCTGCAAAGGCTGGATCGCATTGCGGATCGGCTTTTCATCGGCGAAGAATTCGATGGCTTCATCCACGCTCATCTCGAGTACATCGAATACGCTCTTGCCCTGGTAATGCACTTCCAGCACTTCTTCCTTGAAACGCCTGCCGCCGCAGGATTCGCAGGTCAGATGTACATCCGCCAGGAACTGCATCTCCACGATCTGCTCGCCTTCGCCCTTGCAGGTATCGCAGCGCCCGCCGTCCACATTAAAAGAAAAATGCTTGGGCTGAAATCCGCGCATCTTTGCGAGGGGTTGTTTTGCATAGAGATCACGGATATGATCGTAGGCTTTGATATAGGTAACGGGATTGCTGCGCGAGGATTTGCCGATCGGATCCTGGTCTACCAATTCCACCTGTGAGATATAGTCGATATCGCCGGTGATCGCTTTATGTAATCCAACCTTGTCTCCGAAATCTCCTTTCAGTTTCCGCAATGCCGGCACGAATACCTGTTTCACCAGTGTGGTCTTGCCGCTGCCGCTCACGCCGCTCACCACGCACAATGTATTCAAAGGAAACTCCACCGTAATGCCCTGCAGGTTATTCTGTCTGGCGCCTTCCACGGTAATACTTCGGTTCCACTTGCGCACTGATTTGGGCGTTTCGATCTTCAGCACACCCGTCAGGTATTTGCCGGTAAGGCTTTCGGGGTTCGCCACCAGTTCATTATAATTTCCTGTTGCTACTACTTCACCTCCGAGATGCGAAGCCAATGGCCCCATATCGATGATATAGTCCGCTTCGCGCATCATCATTTCATCGTGCTCTACCACCACTACGGTATTGCCCAGGTCGCGCAAGGACTTCAATACGCCGATCAATCGTTCCGTATCACGTGAATGCAGGCCGATGGATGGCTCATCGAGTATGTATAACGAATTGGTAAGATTGCTGCCGAGGCTCCGGGTTAACTGGATGCGCTGGCTTTCACCACCGCTTAGTGAATTCGCAAGACGATTCAATGTGAGATAGCCCAATCCCACATCGATCAGGGTCTGCAGGCGTTGATGCACTTCTATCAGGATCCTTTTCGCCACCTGCTGATCGTGCTGCGATAACTTCAATTCATCGAACCAGGTTTTCAGGTCGCGCACCTGCCATTCGCATAGTTCGCCGATATGTTTGCCGCCCACTTTCACGTACAACGCTTCTTTGCGCAAACGGTAGCCCTGGCAATCGGGACAGATCGTCCGCCCACGGTACCTGCTCAGCAGAACGCGGTACTGCACTTTGTACAGGTTCTGCTCCACTTCCTTGAAAAAATCGTGGATGCCAAGTGCGCCGCCCACGCCATCCCAGAGTTCTTTGTATTGCTGTTTGCTCAGGTCGATGATCGGCTTATGTACCGGCCATGACCGGCCAACCGCTTTTACGAATTGCTCACGCCACCAGCCCAGTTTCTCGCCTTTCCAGGGAGCCACTGCACCATCGTATACACTTAAGCGTTTATCCGGGATCACCAGATCGTCGTCGATACCCAGCACCTGGCTGAAACCCTCGCAGGTAGGGCAGGCGCCATAGGGATTATTGAAAGAAAAAAGATTCGGCACCGGCTCTTCGAACTGCAGGCCGTCGAGCTCGAACTTATTGCTGAAATGAAGCAGTTTCTCATTGTTCACCTCGAGGTACATTTCACCCTCGCCTTCATAGAAGGCCGTGCCGACAGAATCGGAAAGACGATGGACGTCCTCTTCATCGAATTCTTTGGTGACGATACGATCGACCAACACAAAAGTCGTGAGTCGTGAGGCGTGAGGCGTGAGACGCTTTTTCAGTTCGGTGTCTTTAAGTTCGAGAAGTTCTTCAATACGCGAAATCCCATTCGTCTCACGATTCACGTCTGCCGTCTCACGAATATAGATCCGCGAAAAACCTTTCTGCATCAGAATGCTCAGCTCCTCGCGCGTATCGCGCTTTGCGTGTTGTTTGAAGGGAACGATGACCAGGGCTTTGGATCCATGCGGCAATGACTGGATGGCGTTGAGCACATCGGCCACATCGTCTTTTTTTACTTCCTTGCCGCTGATGGGTGAAATGGTCTTGCCTGCTCGCGCGAACAGCAATCGCAGGTAATCATAAATTTCCGTCATGCTCCCCACGGTACTGCGAGGCGTGCGGGTGATCACTTTCTGTTCGATGGCAATGGCGGGACAAAGCCCTTTAATATAATCCACATCGGGCTTCACCATTCTTGCCATGAACTGCCGTGCATAAGCACTCAGGCTTTCAGCATAGCGTCTTTGCCCCTCGGCGAATAAGGTATCAATGGTGAGCGAGGATTTACCGCTGCCCGATACGCCAGTGACTACGATGAGTTTGTTGCGCGGGAACCGGACGGTAACATCTTTCAGGTTATGTGTGCGTGCACCCTTCACCAGAATATCACCGGCTTCGGCTGTCGTCTTTTGTAAGGATGGGGATTTTGTTTTTGTAGCCATAGGGATCGTGGGCGTGAATCGTGAGACGTGAATCGTGAATCGTGAGACGTGAGACGTGAATCGTGAATCGTGAGAGGACGGCTACAAAAGGGAGCTTCTCAAAAGCTGCAGCCACTCACGTCTGACGTCTCACGTCTCACGATTCCGACCCGTGAATTCGCGATTGCAAAAATAGCCACATCCCGCCGTTTTGCACAATTTTTTAGCAAAATCCCGGCCGGCTGAAATGTGAATAACCCCGACCCCGCTAAAACATCTTTTCCACAACAAGACCAAGACATAAAAAGATACATAATTTGACATTGAAATATAATGAGTTAGTATAAAAGGCTCAATATTAAGTTCATCAATATCCTGGATTTACCGGCGTTAAAAACCTGAGTTATGAGAACATTGGACCATGTGTCTGATACGGACCTGATCCTGGCTTTCCAGAATGGCGACTGCGATGCATTCGAGAGCCTGATCTATCGGTATAAGGATAAGATCTTCTCGTCCATCCTGTTCTTTGTGAAAGATTCATATCTGGCGGAAGACCTGTTTCAGGATGTTTTCATCAAGATCATCGATACGCTCAAAAACAAGCGTTATACCGAGGAAGGAAAGTTCCTGCCCTGGGCTTTACGCATTGCCCATAATCTCTGCGTGGATTATTTCCGTAAAGTAAAACGCGCCCCGGCCATCCGAACCAGCGATAACAAAGATATTTTCGAACTGCTCCAGATCTCCGAAGAAGGCCCAGACAGCAAAGTGATGCAGGGCCAGAGCCATGATCGCGTTCGGAAAATGCTGGACCTTTTACCCGAAGAGCAGCGCGAGATCATTGTGCTGCGGCATTATGCCAATCTCAGCTTCAAGGAAATTGCGGTGATCACCAACTGCAGCATCAATACGGCGCTGGGCCGGATGCGGTATGGGCTGATCAATCTGCGGAAAATGATGCTCGAGAAGCAGATCTCTCTCTAACCCTCTGCGTTAACTCATGTAACTCCTGTTCTCTGCGGTAAAATGCATCCTGCAATTCAGGCTGCCTGAGTTTCGAACGCGTTTTTCACCGCAGAGAACATGAGGGGCAGAGGTTACGCGGAGAGATATTCTATGTGGTTTTATTTGAAAGCGATCTTACCACAGCTCAGCCATTGTACGTACTCGGAAACATTTGGAGTGTAACCGACAGGGTTGTTCAGCAACTTCTCATCCGTATCCAGCAACACATACAGCGGCTGGGTGGTCTGGTTGAAATTTTCGGCCTGGAAGGTGGCCCATTTATCGCCGATAGTGATGATGTCCTTTGTATTGCCTTCCTTCGTTTTATAATTCAGGATGCGCTGATCGGCGGGCAGGTTCTGTTTGTCGTCGACGTATAAAGACACGAGGATAAAATTCTCCCTGATATAATTGTACACTTCGGGCTGCGTCCACACATTCTCTTCCATCTTGCGGCAATTGACGCAGGCCCAGCCGGTAAAATCGATCATGATGGGTTTGTGCTGTGCTTTGGCGAGTTGAAGCGCTTTCGAATAATCATTGACCACATTGGCTTCAAGGCCTTTCCCACGCACATTCTCCTTTCCATAAATGCTGTAACTGAGCGGCGGCGGAAAACCGCTGAGCAATTGCAGGTTGGCATATTTAGTAGCGGTAACTCCGGGAACCAGGTAGAGCGTGAACAGCAGAGCGATCACTCCCATCAGTTTTCTGCCGCTGCTAATCTTCATGCCTTTGTAGTCGTGCGGTAA
>JAFBAN010000209.1 GCA_019247775.1 Chitinophagaceae bacterium
GGCCAAAGCCGAAAATGCCTACCGTTTTACCACTCAGCAAATGTGCGGTATGCCGTTCCCATTTTTTCTGACCCATACTGTTGGCCTGCATGCGCAAATTCCTGCTCAGCGAAAGATACATGGAGAGCGCGAGCTCAGCCACCGCAAGCGTTGGCGAATCGGGCGTGTTCAGTACTGTTATATTTTTTCCGGCGGCAGTCTGCAGGTCTATCGCATCCGTTCCCACTCCGCACCGCACTATACAACGCAAAACTGGAAGCGAATTCAGCAATGCTTCATCATATGGCTCCACGCCGGCAATAATTACGGTAGCGTCAGCGGCCTGCAATAGTTCATCGCGGGATATTCTTTTGCCCGAACGGTGGATCCGGAAAGGGATGCCCGATGCTTCCAGCATCCTGAGCGGTTTATCGCTGTATTCGGCAAACGTGGACAGGGCAACCAATATCAGATCCATCTAACGCCTGAGATTTATTAATTGTGATAATGAATGTAAATCCGGAATGATCGTTCCCGGTTGCGGATCTTCAAAACCCAACCCGCTGTCGCGACCGACGAACCGCACCCCGGTTTCTGCTGCTGCACGCTGGTCGCCATAAGAGTCGCCTACAAGAAGGGCATGGGCGGGATCCAGCTTTTCTTTATCGAGAATATCTTTTATGGCTCCGGGTTTTGTCCACGGCGGACATCCGTAAACGCCTTTGAAATATTGCTTCAGCGCAAGGTGTTCCAAAATAATGTCCAGGTCTGCGGCAGGGGTTACAGAAGCCAGGTAAAGTGGCAATTGCCTATGAAAACCGGAAAGGAATTCCCGCGCGCCGGGAACAAAAGCAACCGATCGCATAAGCTCCTGGGTCGCTTGGGCAAATTCGCCAACCAGATCGTCGAGCAATTCCATGTCGTTGTTACGCCCCAGCTGACTAAGCAGAAACCCGAATTTATCGTATCGGGAAAGCGAAACATGGCTGCGGTGATAGTCCAGCGCTGCTGCGCCCTGGGCACCATAACGCCCGAATATTTTTTCGAACACACCGTCTTTGACCCCGTTCGATTCAACGATGACGCCATCGAAATCGAATATGATCAACCGCAGGTCGGCCGCCTTCATCAGCGAATATTTTTGAAAACAGCCTGCTGTAATTGCCGCGCGCTGTCGCCCAGGAAAAGTATATCTGTTCCTACTGCAACGAACGTATAACCTTCCGCGATACCCGCAGCACAATCTGCAGCGGCCGTGGAAGGCTGCACATAATGAATACCTGCCGCCAGCTTTTTCTGCAGCACTGCTTTCAGTACTTTTTCCTTGGTAGCTACCACACTGGAATGAGATAATTGTCCGGGCACACCCAGCGACATCGACAGGTCATACGGGCCAATAAAAGTGCCGTCGATACCGGGCACAGAAAGTATGGCGTCGATATTATTTACCGCATCGATATGCTCGATCTGTACGATCACCAGCGTGTTGTCATTTGCAGTTCGTACATAGTTGTCAAAATCCTGTCCATAACCCTGGGCGCGGGCAAGCCCTACACCGCGGGTACCCTGCGGTGGATATTTGCACATGGCAACAGCGAGTTCGGCATCAGCTTTTGTGTTCACCATCGGGACGATCACGCCGGCCGCTCCGGAATCGAGTACTGCTTTGGCCTGGACAGGATCGATGCCCGCAAGTCTTACCAGCGGCGTTCCGCCGCGCTGTTGAATGGCAATGATCAGCCGCAGTACTTCGGACACATCGATGGCGGTATGTTCCGTCTCGATCACTACCCAGTCGAAACCGGCCATGACGAGTATTTCAGCAATAGACGCGTGCCCCATCGACATCCAGCTGCCGATAGAGACCTTACCATCGCGCAATTTTTCTTTTATGTTTTTTGCCAGCATAGTATGGATTGGGTTAGTAATTCTATACACGCCGCAATACGATGCGGGCGAAAGATGAAAGGCGTTGAGATTGCAGGTATTCCGTAAACAACTGTGCGCCCTGGTTGTCGATATGTTTGACCAGCGCCAGCAGCGTACGCGGCCATGCCTTATCGGGCAGTGCATCGATCGTCTGCTTCACCGTTTCTACATCGAACATCCCTGGGGTACTCAGCTCCAGCACTTTCCAGCTGCCTGATGCCGCAAACAATTCCAGCAATCCGCTTACCGTTGGCAGGTTAAGTTTATCCGGAGGAATAACAGAAGGAGATTGTTCCCATAAGGTCTGGATCTCAAAACCGCTTGCTACGGGGCAGGTTGCAAAAACAAGACCACCCGGATTGACAGAAGATTCCATTTTACTGAAAAAATCTGCGATACTGAAAACCCGCTCCAGCACATCGATCGCCACTAGTATATCAGTTGGGGCTGGCAGTGAGATATCGGCAAGGGATGCGATCGGTTTCGATTCAATTCCGGTTCCGGCATAAGCGGCAGCATCTGTAATACCGGAAGAAATGATCTTCAGGCCTGTTGAATCTTCAGCAATTTTCCTCACCAGGGCTCTCCCGAAAAAAGAAACATCGGTATATACCAGTTCGGAAGCGCCCTGCCGGGAAATATATTCGGAGATCCCATCGAGTATCCAGTAAGCCCTGGGTTCGATGATCTTTTCCAACCGGGAAGTTTCGGTAGAGCGCAATAATTTTTCTTTCCATAGAGAAACCGAGACTGATTGCTTATACCACCAATCGAGTTCCGCGGCCTCGGGACGCTGGTGCGCATAAAGCGTTTTGCACCTGGCGCATTCGGAATAACTGAATCCTGTTTTACCAAACGCATGTTGCCGATCGTCGGTTTCGCATACGGGGCAGCTTACAGTTACCCAGCGGCTTTTATCGGACCACCGCTCCCCGATCTCGGTCGCCACCTGTTCTTTCCAGGCAGTCAGCTCCCGGCGGGGCTTTATTTCAAACTCGGAGATTTCGTTGACGGATACAATTGTTTTCATTTCTCCCGTTGGATTTTATCCATCTGAACAATAGGTTGCTTATATACGGTATCGATGATCTCCATCACTTTCAATGCATCGATAGAATTTCCTTTTTCGATCGGCGTATCGTTAATGATGCATTCGGCAAAATGCGCGATCTCTATATTCCACGAGGGGTCATGATCGTAATAACTGGTTTCCTCGCGGGGGTTGCCGACGGCGATGCGCTCGTTCCTGGCGGGTCTGCGACCGATCACCAGCGTTTCTCTGCCATAACTGCCGGTTTTGGATAAGAGTCCGGATATGATCGCATATCCTTTCGAACAACCGATCTCGAGCCGGAAGATATGTTTCCATGAAGTTGCTGACGAATGCAATTGCGCCAGCTGGCCCTGCGGTGTGCGCAGGATCACGATCGCATTGTCTTCCACTTCCACATCGAAGGCGGTGATGCCGCGCATGCCCTGCACTTCGCTAAAATCCCCTACAAAATATCGGAACAGATCGAGCATGTGAATACCCTGGTCGAGCAGGATGCCGCCGCCTGAAATCCTTTCATCGTTCCGCCATGATGTGTGGTAATCATAACCTCCGCCTTTTCCGTACACGCCGCGCAGTGTGAGTATTTCTCCCAGCGATCCCGATTCAATGATCGCCTTGGCATCAGTGATGCCCGGATGATGGCGATGGTTGAAACCGAAAATGAGTTTTACCTGCGGGTTGCGCAGCTCGGCTGCACGGATCAACTGGATATCGGCGTAATTACGTCCCGGCGGCTTTTCGCAGAACACATGCCTGCCATGATCCATAGCGTATACGGCGATCTCAGGTATGGCGAAATTCGGGGTGCAAACGATCACTGCATCAACTGCCGCATCGATCAATTCTTTCCAGGTCTTGTATACAGCAATATTTTTAGCGGCGATCTCCGCTTCCCGATCAGGATCGCAGATGCCAACCAGTTCCATTTCCGGATGCTCGGTCACATTACGGTACCTGATCTCTCCCATGTATCCGAATCCGACGATCCCAACCCTGATCTTTGCGCTCATACTATTGCCTGGAAGTTAATTGAAACAAACGGTTCTGTTCCGGATCGTTGGCAAACACGGCTTCAACCAATGCTACATCCGATGGCCTGTCTACGCCAAGCGTAACATAATTTACTACTACGCCGGCAATGCGCATGCCATGTTCGATGGCACGCAACATGTCTACCGATTCGGCCCTTTCCAGCGCAGTTTCATGCAATGCGCTGAAACGGTTCAAAGCTTCTTTTCTGAAAGCCATGATCCCCGTCTGACGATACACCGGCACTTTTACCTGCTCCCTGAAAAAAGGGATCGGCGCGCGGGAAAAAAAGATCACATCGCCATTCAGGTTGCAACTCGCCTTTACAATATTGGGATTGGCATAGTCCGCTTCCGATTCAAGTTCGGATAAAAGGTTCACGATCGGCAGTGAAGGATCGGCCAGTAACGGCGCCGCCACGGCAGTGATCGCTTCCGGCATCAGCAAGGGTTCATCTCCCTGCACCATCACTACGATATCGCCGGGCAACTGCTCCATCGCTTCCTCGATGCGATCGGTGCAGCGCTGGTGTGTATCCTTTGTCATCACTGCGTGCCCGCCGGCCTGTTCAACTGCGGCCTTTATTTCCGCATCGCAGGTTGCTACCACTACCCTGTGTGCACCTGCAAGCATTGCCCTGCGCCGCACATGCTCCACCAAAGGGATTCCCATAATGGGCACCAGGGGCTTTCCCGGATAACGCGAGGAAGCCATACGCGCCGGGATTACAATTGTGATATCGTGTTCTGACATATAATTTCTATTGAGGCAGTACGCCGCAGTCTACATTGATGCATTGCCCGGTGATAGCGCCTGCAGCCGAAGAGGCAAGGAATACGCAGGTGTCTGCGACCTGTTGCTCGGTAGGTAATACCCCCATTGCCGTTTGCGTTTTCGCGAACTGTCCAAGAAAACTTCCAAGATCCTGTCCCTGTGCAGGTGAATCAGACTGGTTCAACGCATCTTCCAATCCTTCCGTTCTGAGATATACCGGGCACACGGCATTGACACGGATGCCCTTTACTCCCAGTTCTTTTGCGAGCGCCTGCGTAATGCCATTCACTCCAAATTTGCTGGCACAGTAAACACTGTTATTGGCGCTGCCCCGTTTACCTGCAAGACTGGAAATATTGACGATCGCCGCGCCAGGATGCATGGACGCCGAAGCATATTTGCATGCGAACAGTAAACCTTTGAGATTGGTACCGATCATCACATCCCAGAAATCCTCATCGATCTTATCGAGTGGCTTCCATGCGGAATAGCCTGCGTTATTGATGAGTACGCCAATATCGCCAGCCCATTCCCGCACCGCTTCAATGGCCGGCTGGATCAAGGCCGTGCGGCTGATATCTACCGGAAAAAATTTTGCCCGATCGCCAAGTTCTTTGGCTAGGCCGGTATCTGTGCGTGACAATATGGCCACACGATCTCCCGCAGCATGAAATGCCCGCGTGATCTTTTCTCCCAGTCCTCTCGATCCGCCTGTAATGACAACTGTTCTGTTCATGTTATTTTATTTCGCCAGCTTCACGAGCCGGTGCCAGTGTATACCATCGTACCTGTGCAGCAACGGCACCGGTATCCAGCCAAAGATGCGCAGGTTTGCTGCCGCTGATCGGCCGGCGAAAAATTGGTGCCAGGGACAAGCTTCGTCTACCAGTATTTTGTCATCCGTTTTCCAGGGATATTCCGTAAAACGTGTTACTGTTCCATCAGGCAGTTGCTTTTCGAGCCGGTTGCAGCAGTAAAAAAGATGAGTGCTATGCCGCCGCAGCAGCGTGAAATAATTGCGTACGGTATCCATGTTCATCTCCTGCATGGATGCTACGTTGATGGCCAGATCGAAATTTACATGCCGCAGATCCTGGAGATGCTCTGCGGGGCAATAATAAAAGCCGGCAGTCTCCCTTACATCTTCAATTTCATTTGCCATCAAATGGACTGCATCGGGAAAGGCGCGTTGCAGGTACCAGGCCTGAAAAAAAAGTGTTGCCCCGAGATCGATCAGAAAAATATTCGCCTGCGGATATTCCTGGTGCAGCAATGCAGCAAGAATGCCATGCCCGTCGCCGATGATCAGGATATTCTCAACCCGCAACTGAGCGATATGTTCCCGAAGAAAAGAACGCGTACAGGCCTGGCGAAAAGCATCCTGCGAAAAGAATAGTCCCATGCGCCTGACCAGCTCCCTGGCCTGCCGCATTTCAGTGCGGAGGCCGGGCCATCGTAGCACCTGCAGCTGCAGTTCGTTGCCGATGCTGGCAGTAAGTCTCGCCTGCAATCGGCTGTCATCGCTTCCGCCGAAGCCATATCCCTTCAGTTTTACGATCTGACCGGATTCATCAAATACTACTTCGAAATTTTTTGAGAAGGCTTTCCAGTGTGAGGAAGCTTCACCCGACTCGCCCGCTTTTTGACGATCGTAAAATTCATGGTATAATGATGTGGCAACTGTTGCTGGCACTGTTATCAGATTGTCATGGCGGAAAAACCGCCGTCCACTGCAATTTCAGCGCCGGTAACAAATGCGGCTGCATCCGAGAACAGCCAGAGCACAGCCCCGATCAGCTCCGATGGCTTGCCATAACGTTTCATCGCGGTATGCCCGAGTATTGCTGCTTCCCTTTCTGCGGTGATGAAATGTTTCATAGACCATTCTGTAGGAAAAAATCCGGGCCGGAGTGCATTTACCCGAACGCCGCTCGTTCCCCATTCGCGGGCGATATTCTGCGTCAGGTTTTTTACGCCGGCCTTGGCCACGGAATAGGTGAACGCTTTTGAAAGCGGCGGCCCTGCCGATGCCGAGCTGATATTGATGATCGAGCCGGCGCCCTGTGCCAGCATATGTTTGCCGTATACCTGGCATGAGAGCATGGTGCCGGTGAGTTGAACCGCAATAATATCATTCCATTCTTCTACGGATATGTCGAGAAAAGGAGTGGGCGCATTGGCTCCCGCGCCGTTGAGGACACAGTCGAGCCGGCCGAATTTCTGAAGCGCCGCGGCAAGCGCCTGCTCATGCTCAACGGTGTTGCGAACATCCAGTTGAACAGCGATCGCTTCGCCACCCGCTTCGGTGATCTCGGTCACGGTTTTTTGTGCGGCTTCCAGTTTGCTGTCGCAGCATACGATCTTCATGCCGGCTTTTGCCAGCGATCGCGACATCTCGCCCACCAGGTGTCCTCCGGCGCCGGTAAGCAATACTACTTTTCCTTCTACATTGAACAGTGTGTTCAGATAAGTATTCATAATGATCTTCTATTGTTTGATGGCAACTGCGCGCAACCACCACGACTGCGTTGCCTGTTCCTTATGGGCCGCAAAAGGTTTGATCACCGCCTTCGCCAGCGGATCGGCGATATCTTTTAGTCTGCTATCGCTGCTGCCGAACAGGAACAATATTTTTTTTCTCAACAGGAGGTTGCGTATGCGTGTAAACAAACTTGTGAGCTTCGATTGCTTTTGCAGCTCAGCGATCGTGTTTCCATGGTAGGAAAGTTTTACAGAACCGAATCCCGTACGCGACAGCAACTGCAGCATCGGCGCCTTGTCGAAGAACAGCAGATGCGGTTCGTCGATGGATTTATGCCGGAAATCAAGACAGGGGACTTCGATGAACAGGATGCCTCCCTCGCGCAGGTGACCGACGCATGCTGAAAGAAATCCTGCCGGGTTTTCCGTGTGCTCGAGCACATGCGAGATCACCACAAGATCGAACAGGTCTGGCTGCAGCGGAAGAGTGCCGAGATCTGAAAAAACCGTTGCTCCGTTCTGCCTGAGCTGCGGATGACAACTATTATCCGACTCGATGGCGACATAATCCGAGGTGTCCGGATGGCGTTCGAGCCAATGTTTTACAAAATGGCCTGCGCCAGGGCCTATCTCCAATACACGCCTGATATTTTTCTGCTCACGATCGGCAAATTGCTCAACATGTACAACCCGCAACAGGTTAATGGCGGAGTGAAAAGCTACAGTAAGTTGATCCTGACTGACGCCACCATGTGCATTGGAAAAATAGTTGCTGTTATAACTGCTCAGTTGTTCGGCGGATGGGACCGGGTAGGCGTAATACAATCCGCAATCTGTGCATTGTACGATCCTGCAGTTTGCAAAAGCGGGATGCGTGTACCTGTATTTCTGAACGAGTACTGCTCCCAGGTGTTGGCATACAGGACAAACAGCCTGTGTCGGATTCAGTTCCACTACCGCTCTTTAATGATTTTTGCCGGTACTCCACCCACTACAGTAAATGGCTGAACATCGTCGTTAACGACTGCTCCTGCTGCCACTACAGCGCCTGCACCGATACTAACACCGGCAAGGATGGTCACATTCGCTCCGATCCACACATTGTCACCCAGTGTTATGTCCGCTACTTCATGCCCCTGGTCGCGTATGGGGCGTTCCTTTTCTGTGAAGCGGTGATTGGCAGAATGCATTACCACATTGGGCCCGATCAGGCAGTTATCGCCGATCGTGATCGTACCACCCATCGACGCGTTAATATGGTTGTTGGTATTGAAAGCAGTTCTGTTGCCTACGGTAATACGCCCTTTGTCAGCAAAAAAATAACTTCGCTGTCCCACGCTGACCTGCGATCCAAAAGAGATATTCCGCGCTCCGCGAAAAAAAACAGACCGTTCAACATAACACTGCTTTCCTACCGTACCGCCGCTGGCTGCGAGTCTGGACGCGCGGAGCCGATTGCCCAATAAACCCGGCCATGCGAACACAATATTATCGAGCCACGCGTTGCACTCACTACCGATTTTCTGGAAAACTGACATAATTATGAATTCGGAATGCTAAAGCCTGCCTTAACCGCGTCGTTTCTGAACATCTGCACGGTCTCGAGCGAATAGTCGCCCAGGTCTTTGCCAACCA
>JAFBAN010000015.1 GCA_019247775.1 Chitinophagaceae bacterium
TGCGCCGGTACAGCCCGATATGGTTGCAGAAACATAAAATACCGTGTTTGCATTAAGAATGCCCGAAGTATAGCCGGCGCCGCCACCGAGTAAACTGCCACCCGATGCTGCATCATACCATTGGTAGATGCCGCCTGGCGCCGTTGCCGATAAACTAACAGTATTGCCCTCGCAGGCTGCGCCTGCCGCGGCCGTTGGCGCAGCAGGTATCGGATTAACGGTAACAATAACAGCGGTGCGCGGACCAGTGCATCCGGCCACGGCCGTTTCAACAAAGAAACTGGTGGTTGTATTGAGTGCGGTGGTGGTATAGCTGTCATTGATCGTGAGCAGATTTCCTGCTGATGCAGCATCATACCATTTATAAGTTCCTCCGGGAGCAGTTGCCATTAGCGTAGCGGTGCTGCCTGCACAGACGGTAGCGGGCGCCGCAGTTGGCGCGGCAGGTCTCGGCACCACCGTCACCGCTACGGCTGTTCTGCTGCTGGTGCATCCCGAAACCGTGGTCTGAACATAATAGCTGGTGCTGCTGGTCAGTGCGGGCGTTACAAAACCGGCGCCGGTAAACAGCGAAGTGCCCCCTGATGAGGCATTGAACCAATCATAGGCTCCGCCGGGAGCCGTAGCCTGCAGGCTGGCGGATGTATTGTTACAGATCGTTGCGG
The DNA here is from genome assembly GCA_019247775.1 of Chitinophagaceae bacterium. Taxonomy (GTDB): domain Bacteria; phylum Bacteroidota; class Bacteroidia; order Chitinophagales; family Chitinophagaceae; genus Sediminibacterium. The sequence goes on from JAFBAN010000015.1 coordinate 666, forward strand.
CGGCGGCAGTGGGCGCAACAGGAATGGGATTGACGGTTACGGTAACCGCAGTGCGCGGGCCGGCGCAGCCATTGATCGTTGACTGCACATAATAATTGGTGCTGCTGTTCAGTGCAGGTGTAGTGAAACCTGCGCCTGTTGACACCAATGTTCCGCCTGATGCAGCATTATACCATTGATAGGTTCCCCCGGATACGGCAGCGGTCAGAGAAGCGGTATTACCGGCGCAGACCGCAGTACCCGCTGCAGTCGGTGCAGCCGGAATAGCGTTTACCGTTACGGTTACCGCGGTGCGGGGACTCATACAGCCATTGATACCGGCCTGCACATAATAGGTTGTGTTCGCGTTCAGAGCAGGTGTATTCAAACTCGCGCTGGATGAAAGCAGGCTTCCGCCGGAAGATGCGTTATACCATTCATAGGGCCCTCCCGGCGCTGTTGCTGTAACGGTAGTGCTGGCGCCGATGCAGATGGCAGCGCCCGCAGCAGTAGGAGCCGCAGGGCTGGTGGTAATAGTTACAGCAACCGCAGTCCTCGGACTGGTGCAGCCCGATACTGTTGTCTGAACATAATAAGTAGTGCCTGCACTTAACGATGGCGTGGTATAGCCGGCTGTGGTTGCCAGCAGGGTTCCGCCTGTTGATTGATCGTACCAGTTATATGTGCCGCCCGGAGCCGTGGCCTGCAGGTTAGCGGATGTGTTCGTGCATATGGTAGCCGGAGACGCTGTTGGGGCGGCAGGTATCGGATTCACGGTCACCGCCACTGCCGTTCGCGTTCCTGAACAGCCGCTGATAGTTGACTGCACATAATAGGTAGTGGTGCTGTTCAGCGCAGGCGTTGTAAACGCTGCGCCCGTAAACAGGGAACTCCCGCCCGAAGCAGCGGCATACCAGTCGTAGCTGCCGCCCGGCGCTGTTGCATTGAGCGTTGCTGTGCTGCCTGCGCAGATCGTGGCCGTTGCTGCTGTTGGCGCGGGTGGTATGGCATTCACGGTCACAGTTACTGCAGTGCGTGCACTCCGGCAACTCGACACTGTTGTTTCCACATAATAGGTAGTGGTGGAATTCAGTGCGGGTGTTGTGAAACTGGCGCCGGTAAAAAGAAGATTGCCGCCGGATGCTGCATCGTACCAATGATAGGTGCCGCCGGGAGCAGATGGGGTTAGCGTGGCAGTATTGCCGGCACAAATGGTAGCTCCTGCAACTGTGGGCGCCGCCGGCGTTGAGGCCGCGGTTACCGTGGTAGACTGAACAACAGCAGGACAACCATTCGTGTTATCCGAAACCGTTACGGAGTAGTTCCCGATTGTGCTGGTGGTGATGGATGAACTGGTTTGTCCTGAACTCCACGAATAGGCATAAGGCGCATTGCCGCCTGATGGCGTGGCAGTCAGTGAAGTGCTTGCGCCCGAACAGATAGCAGGGTTGGCAGGAGTAATGGCGACAGTAAGCGGAGGTGATGTGTATACCCGCACGGTATCTGAACGACTGCCGGAGCAGGTGGTGGCGCCACTCACTTTGTAGTCGATATAAGCAGGTGCGCCGGCCTGTGGTGTAACAACGGTAGACGTACAATTGGTACAGGAAAGATAACTATTGTACTGACCTGCAGTACCGGGATACACCGAGGTCCATGTGGCAGTGGCTGCGGTAAGGCCGGTAACGCTCATCGTTCCGGAACATCCCTGGCGAAGGTTAAGATCGGCTGATGCCTTTACCAGTGAGGATGCCGCTATGGTATAAGTAGTTGTATTGGTTCCCGGTTTGCAGAAAGTAATCGTTGCAGCTGTAAATCCGGAAATACAGGTTGCCGAGCTGAGGGGGTGGCCGCCATCGCAGTTAATATAATAAACGGCCGATGCCGGGTGTTGCGAATTATCCAGGCTGATCTGGTCCGTACCCGGATTAAGCGTGATCACGAACTGGATACAATCCTGGTTATTCGCTGCACCGCATGCCTGCCCCGCCCTGTTGGCCGGAATATTGAGGATAGTATCCTTTGTACTGCTGAAATCTATATAAACGGTGGTGACGGACTGCGCAGAGCCGGACAAAGACCAAACGACGCCAAGGATCAGCAACACTAAAAAACGTACAGCCCGCAATCCATGATCCGGATTGGTGGTATTGGCTGAATGGTTTTCGTGCATGAATTGGATTTTGCTCGTCGTCACTGGCTAATAGTAATGTAACCCCTCACGCAATACGTAATCAGGCTAGCTGGGGTTTCTCAGGCGCAGTAGGTATGGGACAGGACAGGCAAAAATAGCGGATTTGCCCAAAAGAACGCCCCAAACGCAGACGGAGCAGGCCTCCCGCTTACCGCAACAGGCGGCGGTTCCGCAATAGCTGCGGGAAGCTCAGGCTGTCGAAATCGAATTCACCTGCTTTTTCCTGCGGCGAATAGTTGACGATCATATCGAAAAGAGGGATACTGCTTTTCGGGATAACGAGTTCATAATGATAGCCGGTATCGCTGCGGGCCTTGTATTCCCATACGGCGATCCGCCTGGTCTTGTCGATAATGTAGATATTGAGGATCTCTGGGCGGATGAACCCCGGGGTCTTAACCAGATAGTCGGTGCTGAGTACCTGGAAGGTGCTGTCGTTCAGTTTGGTGGCTTTGTTCAATACATAAGGCATGGGTTCGTCCATGAACCAGAATACGAGCAGGGAATCGCTGAGTATGCGCCGGCACAGGTTACCCGCTTCGGAGGGTTGATAAACATAATATTGTCCTTTGTACCTGTAAAGTGGCACCCATTCTGCGGGCAGTCCGTACGTGTCTGTTTTCTTCAACACAGCGCCCCTGGCTTTCAGGGAGTCGAGCGCATCGCTCAGGTTTTCCGTGGGTGTATACCGAAAATCGGCCAGCACGCGGTAAGGTTCGCGGCTGCGGTCTTTTTCCACGTAGATCGCATGATAAACATGGTATGGCTTGTCTCCATCCATGGTATCTGAAACAGTGCGCAGCAGGAATTGGGTATCATTTGGTACAGGACTGCCCGTTCCCGTAGATCCGGCGCAGCCAGCCAGCAGCAGGATAGCCAGTACCGAAATAAATATGCTGTGTCTGTCCGTTTTCATAGCAAGCTGTTACATAAAGATGCGCCCTTACCGGCAGTTCCATAATCGTCATACCATTTACAAATACTTACAAACGAAACTAACTGGTTAAAAATCGGCTTCGCCCCGAAGGATACACATATTTGTCTGGTCAACACAGCCTCAAACCGCTGTATCCTGAATAAAAAAACCAAGCCATGAATGCGATCCGCAACAAAGTACAACTGATCGGCCATCTCGGCCAGGCACCCGAGATCAAGACGATCGGCGATGGAAAAAAACTCGCCAACCTGAATCTGGCCACTAACGAGACCTACAAGAACGCCAAAGGCGAAAAAGTAACGGATACCCAGTGGCACCATGTAGTGGTCTGGGGCAAGCTCGCCGATATCGCCGAAAAATACCTGGTCAAGGGCATAGAGATAGCCATCGAAGGCAAACTGGTGAATAAGAACTACACCGACAAGCAGGGCGTTAAGCGCTATGTAACAGAAATACAGGCCAATGAGTTATTGATACTGACGAAGAAATAAACAAAGAACAAAGGAGTAAGCAACAAGGAACCAGGCGGATACCCGAAGGCAAAGAAAACAAGTACTTTTTTCCTTCTTCTCTTCGTTTTTCTTTTATTGAAACTTCGGGGCCGGTTACCGAACGGTTGCGGACGTTGGAAGCGTGCAGCCCAGAAAAGGTTTCGCTAAAGGCAAGGAGAGAAAGAGGAAGCAGGGGGAGTTTCTCTTAAGCTCTTTGCTCTTATCCACTCCTGGCGAAACACATTAAAGTCTGATGGCTATATTTGCAGCCATGCCTTCCCGCACCCTGCATACTGTACTGTCGCCGCGATTGCTGAATATCTATGATGTCAGTAATTGCATCGTAGTGATCATCGATGTATTCCGCGCCACTTCCACTATTGCCACCGCGCTTTACAATGGGGCGGCAAGAGTGATACCGGTAGACACGGTGGAACAGTGCATCCAGATCGGAAAAAACACCGGCGGCATCACGGCGGGCGAACGCGATGGTAAAGTGATCGAAGGCCTGGATTATGGAAACTCACCCGCTGAATATCCCCGCTCCTTTATCGAGGGCAAAACGCTGGTACTTACTACCACCAATGGCACCCGTTTATTGCATATGGCGCTTAACGCCGGCGCTGCTGAAGTGATCACCGGATCTTTTCCGAACCTGTCTGCTGTCTGCGACCACCTGGTTGCCCAGGATAAAAATGTGATCCTCGGATGCTCGGCCTGGAAAGACCGTTTTAACCTGGAAGACACCCTGTTCGCCGGCGCCGTGCTCAACAGGATCAGCGAACATTTTACCATCCACTGCGACAGCAGCCTGATGGCCATGGACCTGTACAGCCTGCACAGGCACGATATAAACCGCTTTATCCGCCGCACTACCCACTGGCACCGCCTGGCTTCTTACGGACTGGAAAAAGACCTGGAGTATTGCGTGAAAGAAGACCTGGCTAATGTGCTGCCGGTGTATAGGGATGGGGATCTGGTTTGTAGTCTGTAATTGTTTGGAGTTTGGTGTTTGGAGTTTGGTGTCGGTTGGTCATAGCTTATTGCAGGAGCAATACCTTTTTCCGTGAAACCACCATAAAAATAACCCCAAACCCCAAACTCCAAACACCAAACTCCAAACCCCAAACTGCAACCCTCTCCTTAACAATTTTTTCATCAATATTCCCCTATTTCATTTCGTAAAGCCACCTGCTTTCCTTTACTTTTGCAAATTGGCCTTTTTTGAAGAGACCGGTGCTGAAACGTTGCTGCCAGCCCTGTTTTCATATCCAGTCTCCTAACTCCAGACTTCCGACTGACCATGGCTTTACCATACCTGATCAAGCATATCTACAACAGCGGTACCGAAGAAGTGATCCGCCGGGGAAAAAAGATCCATGCACTTGGCAATGTGGAACTGGTGGAATACGATGACCTGATGGGCAACGTGATCTTCCGCGTAAAGGATGACGGGTATGCTACATTTTATAAAGTGCATATCAGCCAGTTCAAAGACCCCAAAACCCTTTCGCTGCGTTGCACCTGTCCGTATAATCTTTCAGAGATCTGCCGGCATAAAGCAGGCGCTTTGTTCCATCTGCAGGATATGCTCGACAAGAACCTGCTTGGCGATAAGGAAACCGTATACGACCAGCGGCACACAGTGGTTAAAATGAAACAGCTGGAGTTGAAGCTGATCAGGATGTTGTCGGCCCCCGAAAATTTCGAAGCGGCCGAAAACTACCTTCGCAGCAGCCGCAGCAATATCATCGAAGCGAAAGATGAACGTGTAGTGGCCGAACTCGAATATGAAGGCACAGCGTTCAAAGTGGTGATCCAGAAAAACGAGGAACGCAATTTCGACACCAGCTGCACCTGCCAGAGCGATACCGAACATCCGCTTTGCGTTCACAAGAATATTGTACTGTTGCAGTTGCTGCATAATTACGGTCCCAATTATTTCGATTCTATCCGTAACTGGGACAAGGAAAAGAACAAACTCCTTGCTTTATACGGCTATTCGCTCAGCGACGATCTGAAAGGGAAATTCGAATTCACGTATACCGACGGCAAACCTTTTTTACGTGTACTTGATACATCCATCAAACGCGTCAGCCTTAATCCATCTGCGGAACCGAGACCGAGAATGGCTGAGCCTTCGCCTGTTGCCCAAGCGGAAACAACTGTGGTGGAAACGGAAGAACCGGTAAGGGCTGCGTTGAAACTTGGTGTTGTTATTACTGAGAATGAACTCCAATATCCTTACCTGCAACTCGAAGCAGTACAGGGCGAAAGCGACGAGGCCCGCAGCAAATACATCAGCAAAACGGTAAAATTGGATCTGGGCAAATTCATCAATACTGAGGTGTTCAGCGAAGAGGATAAAATGCTGCTGCAGCAGCTCCGCAAGCTGATGCCCGGCGAAGTGAGCCGTTACCTCAACCGCAACTCCCCTTTCAGCGGGATCTGGGAGAATATTATTCAGCAGCATACGGATGAACTACCCGAAGAGACAAGGCACCTGATCAACGAGTACCTGCATCCGAAGATCAAAAAGCTATTCACCGAACTATCGGGCAGCCCGTTTGTTTTTTACCTACCGGCACAGAAGAATTTCACTACCGCCAATCTCAAACAGGCCGAACTGGAGCAACTGTTCATCAGTCCGGAATTTGAAGTGAGTTATGCGAACGGAGAATACCTGGTGGATTGCCGCGTAAAACTGCCGACCGCCGACCTGAATATCTCAGAGAATGAATGCGGATCGACATTGCTTTTCCAATACCACGACCAGTTCTTCACCTGGCAGCGTTCGGAAGATATCATGCTGGCGGAAAAATTCCTGCCATCCGGTAAGATGACGATCTCCGCCGAACAATGGGCTTCGCAGCTGCAGCAGTTTATCCTTCCGCTGTCGAAAGAATACAATGTTCATTTTACCAATGTGCAGAAAGAAGAAGTGAAAGATGTGCGGCCTGAGGTAAAAGTGATGCTGAAAGAAAAAGGCGATTACCTGTTGTTCCAGCCCGTGTTCAATTACAAAGGTTACGATATCCGGCCTACAGATAAAGAGAAGATCATTCTGCCGCTGGCCGATAAATTACTCGTGATCCAGCGTAACCTGGAGATAGAAAAGGAATTCATTAATAAGATCGAATCGCTTCATTCCGGTTTTATCCGGCCGGTAGAAGGCAATGTTCTCGCGCTGAAAGGCGCCGATGTGCTCAAGAACAACTGGTTCTTCCTGTTTGTGGATGCGGTGAAAGAGCTGAATATCCCTGTGTTCGGATTCGATGCCCTGAAAAATTTCCGGTTCAACACCGCTAAGCCCTCCACCAAAATATTTATCAGCAGCAATACCGACTGGTTCGATGCCAAAGTGGAGATCCAGTTCGGCGATCAGACGGTAACGGTGGAAGAAGTGAAGAAAGCGCTCACCAATAAGCAGCAATTCGTTCAGCTGCAGGATGGGACGCTCGGCATTCTGCCCGAAGAATGGATCAAAAAATATTCACTGCTGTTCCGTGTTGGCGATGGCAAGGCGGGCAACATGAAGCTGAGCAAGTATCATTTCAGCGTGATCGAAGAACTTTACCTGCAGCGCGATGAGGAGGAACTGTTTTTCAAACTCGAGGAAAAATATGAGCGGCTGAAAGGCAATCATTCTATTAAGGAAATTCCAGCTCCTGCGCATTTGAAGTCGGTGCTTCGGCCTTACCAGGAAAGCGGTTTTCAATGGCTCAACTATCTGCGCGAAGTGCAGTGGGGCGGCATCCTGGCAGACGATATGGGTTTGGGCAAAACCGTTCAGGCCCTGAGTTTCCTGCATCACCTGAAGGAAGAGAATAGCGTGCTGAAAGCACTGGTGGTTTGCCCCACCACACTTATGTTCAACTGGCAAAACGAGATCAGAAAATTCACGCCCTCTCTTACCTACTATATTCACCACGGCGGCAACCGTTCCAGGGAATCGCTGAAGCTGACTTCGATCGATGTTATCATTACCACCTATGGTACCCTGCGCAGCGATATCAAACAATTCGTTGAAGTGCCTTTCGATTATGTGATCCTCGATGAAAGTCAGGCCATCAAAAACCCGTCGAGTAAGGTAACCCGCGCTGCGGGTCTGCTGAAGGCACAGAACCGGCTTTGCCTCAGCGGTACGCCTTTGCAGAATAATACATTCGACATTTTCGCGCAGATGAACTTTCTTAACCCGGGCATGCTGGGCAGCATCGAGTTCTTCAAGCAGGAATTTTCGATACCTATCGATAAGTTCGGCGAGAAGGAGCAGAAAGAACACCTGCGCAAGCTGCTCTATCCTTTCATCCTGCGCCGTACCAAGGAGCAGGTGGCTAAAGACCTGCCGGAAAAACAGGAAATGGTACTGTTCTGCGAAATGGCCGATGAGCAACGGAAGATATACGACGCTTACCGCAATGATTATCGGGATAAGATACTCGGTGTAGTGGAAGAACAGGGCATCCAGAAATCGCAGCTCACCATCCTGCAGGGACTGATGAAGCTGCGCCAGATCTGCGACAGTCCTGCCATCATGAAGGAAGAAGAGAAATTCCCGAATGTGTCGGTGAAGCTGGAAGAGATCGGCAGAGAGATTACCGAGAACATCAGTAACCACAAGGCGCTGGTCTTTTCACAATTTCTCGGAATGCTGGCGCTGATCAAGGATAAGATGAAGGAGCTTGGCGTTGACTACGAATATTTCGATGGCAGCAGCACGGTAGCAGAACGTGAGCGGGCGATACATCGCTTTCAGAACGACGAGAACTGCCGCGTATTCCTGATCTCGCTGAAAGCAGGCGGTGTGGGCCTTAACCTGACCGCTGCCGATTATGTTTATATTGTAGATCCCTGGTGGAACCCAGCGGTAGAGCAACAGGCGATCGATCGTACGCATCGTATCGGCCAGACCAAAAATATTTTTGCTTATCGAATGATCTGCACCGATACTGTTGAAGACAAGATCCTCAAACTGCAGGAGCGCAAACGCAACCTGGCCAAAGACCTGATCACCGATGATGAAGGTTTTGTGAAGAGCCTGACCCGCGAAGACGTGGAATACCTCTTCTCATAAAAGATCTGCAAATCTGCGGCCTGTTCCGCCGCAGATTTGCAGATTAAGCAACCCTTGTTTTTATAAAGCAAAGCTCAGCTGCAGCACACCACGCGATTTGAGTTTTGTTTGCCCTCCGGCATACTGCTGCCTTACGGGCAACTGCATGTTGAAGCCGATATTGATCCGGTTCAGGTTCAGCTCAAGCCCTTCCGTCAATAAAAGAGAATATCCGCCTGTGCCATCCACAACAGCCTGCTCATATTTGTTGGACGCAGCATGTTCGTACAGCAAGCCCAGGCTGGGCGATACACTTAAACCCGCAACAGGCAGCCGGTAGTAAACAGCGCTGCTCAAACTAAACCGGTTCCCGAATCGATAGCCGCTGCTGTTAACCGTATTCATTTTATAACTCGCCGTGTTGGTGAGTCCCAGCCGGCCCGTATTCAGGGTATGCATGGCCGTCAGCAGTATATCGGTGCTGCCGGTGCCTGCCTGTGAGTTTGCGTCGCCGATATTAGCGTCAGGATCGCTGAGGGCGAGATGGTATTTCCCGGTCGCAAACTTTAATCCTGCGCCCAGCCACAACTGTTGATCGATCGCGGCCCTGGTGCCGGCAGTGCGGGTATGCAGCAGGCTGTACTGCGCCAGTACACTGATATCACCCAGGCCTGATGATTCAACGATGCCATCGTCAGACACTTTCCGGTTGATACGATACGGTGCAAAAACCAATGCCTGCCAGCGGCTGCCGAGATTGATCCCGCCCCAGAGCTCCGCGGTTTTGTAATAATCGTTACTGAACTGGCTGGGGTCCGATGCCAGCACCGTCTGGTACCGCATGTAATGATACCGCAGCCCGATAAAAGAAGTTTTAAACCTGGGCAGATTGCCCATATAGAAATTACCCACGCCACAGCCGCAGATCTCGCAGGAAAAAGAGGAAACAGTGCTGCCGAATACCAACAGCAATACAAATGCAGTTCTTTTCATAAAAAACTTTAAGCAATTAAGAAATATGCCGCGTAACCGTGAATACAGTCAGCGATCAGGATCGACAGAAAACAGAGAGATCAGGCTATGCCGGGAGGATGAAAAAAGCCGTAGGACCTGTCGACAGGCATGGACGGAGGATATAAAGCGGCAGGTTTTGCAGGAACTGCCTGATACACTTCGAGGCTTCCGAAAAAAGATTTGGAAGAAAGATCGGTCCCTTTACTGGTAAAACGAATTTCGGCATTGTCCTGCTTTTCCCGCTGCTTCAATTGCTTCATCAACTGGCATCTGCCATTGCAGTGCAGCTGCGGTTTTGCTTTATTGACACAATTGCGGGCGTAGACGTTCCGGTTCACATAAAAATTGCCTAGAATGGCCGCGCCGGTGAAAGCCTGGGTAACAAATGAGATCATCAACAGTATGGCGCCAAAGCGTTTCAAATGCAGGATTGGAATTTCCGCCAAAGCTACTGAGGAATTAATTCTTTAATGGCCGGAAATAAAAAATCTGCGGATCTGCGGCGAAATATTGCTGCAGATCCGCAGATCAAAAACCTAAGAAGCTTATTTTGTTTTGATATCTGCTGCTGCGAGCATCAGCTCGGGACTTTTCTCGAAAGCGGCCTTACACTCTTTTGAACAGAATCCCAATACATGGCCCTTGTAATGTGCCGTGTCAAGGATTCCGGCGGTTACAGGCATGCCACAACTCGGGTCTTTACGGTTGTCGACGAGCAGGTGATCGAAGCCGGTATCGGTTTTCATGGCAACGGTGTCTTTCGGCTTTTCGGGCTGGGTGCTGGCGGCAGACTGGCATGCAGCAAAAGCGATAAAAGCGGCGGCAATGAACGGTAAGGAACGTGAAGATCTGGTCATAATGCAGGATTTGGTGATGGTGGTGTTACGAAAATATAGGAAAACCAGGCTGCGGGTGAATGGCCCGGCGCCGTTGGTCCTATTTTATATTTTCTTTAGGACGGCCATGCATCGCAATCTTTGCAGCAAGAAGGCTGGGGCTGCCCTGTTCACCGATAAAAATCAGTTGTCGGCAGACCTACCTATAGCCGCTCCGCCTTCACCGATTTTACCCTATCCAAACCCAACTATCATACTACTTTTCCGTTTGTCTTGATAGCCGGGCCGCTCCTGGAGCAGTCCGTCTATCTTCGTCACCAATCATATTTGCGTTATGAGTAAAGTTTTTACCCTGCTGGCATTTATCCTGGTTTGCGCTTCGGCCTCGGCCCAGACCACCGGAACTGTTAAAGGAAAGTTAATAGACTCCGTCAGCAAGCAGTCACTCAAGGATGCCACCATCACCATTCTCGATGCACGTGATTCCACCCTGGAGGTGTTTGGCCTGGCACAGGCCGACGGATCCTTCGTGATCAATAATATTTCCTTCGGGGATATGTTGTTGCAGGTAAAATTCTCCGGCTATGAGCCGATCTCGCGCAAGATCAATTTTTCAAAAGCAAATGCGAATGTTAACCTGGGTACGATCTACCTGAAACAGGCGGCAAACGATCTGGGTAATGTTACTGTTACGCAATCGTCTATCCAGATGAAAAAAGATACGCTGGAGATCAGCGCATCCGCTTTCAAAACAAAGCCTAATGCCGTGGCCGAGGACCTGCTGAAAAAGATCCCGGGCATGGAAGTAGGCAAGGATGGTACGATCAAATCGCAGGGTGAGACCGTACAGCGGGTGCTGGTTGACGGCAAGCGTTTCTTCGGCGATGATCCCCGTATGGCCACCCGTACGCTGCCTCCCGATGTGATCGACAAGATCCAGGTATTCGACGACCTGAGCGACCAGAGTAAATTCAGCGGATTCGATGATGGTAACCGGGTTAAGACTGTAAATATTACCACCAAAAAAGACCGGAAAAAAGGCATGTTCGGCAAAGCCGTGGCGGGTATCGGTACGGATGGCAGGTATGACGAGAGCTTCAATTTTACAAGAATGAATGGCGACAGGCAGATCACGCTTCAAGGTGAAGCCAACGACGTTAACAAGCAGAATTTCAGACAAAATAATATCGGCGGCGGTCGCGCAGGTGGTTTTGGCGGCGGTGGCGGCGGTTTTGGCGGTGGTGGCTTCGGCGGCGGCGGCAGTAGCAGCAGCGGGATCACCAAAGTCCTGGATGGCGGCCTTAACTACCGCGACGTGTGGAGTCCTAAAATAGATGCGTATGGAAGTTACCGGTATGATATGCCAAATACAACTTCTGAAAACAGCAGCCGCACTGAGAATATCCTGACCGGCGATTCGTCTACGTACAATAATTCAGTCTCATCCTCTATTTCGAGGAACGAGAACCACCGGATCAATTTCAATTTTGAGGACAGGATCGATTCAAACAATTCGCTGATCTTCAGGCCGAACTTTGCGATCCAGACCAGCAATCCCACATCAACCTCTTCTACCCAAACTACTGGTGGTAAGAACAATACCCCGATCTATAATTCAACCAGTACGTCGTCTGGCTTTAATAGTGGGTACAATATCAGTGGCACCAACCTGCAGTTGCGTCACCGGTTTGCAAAAAGAGGGCGCACCATTTCTTTAGATCTGGGTTTTGCTGCCAGTGAAACCTACGGCAATGGCAACAACTATTCCGTCAATTCTTATTTCAAACCATTCGTTAAAACGGATACGATCAACCAGCATTATATCGATTCGTCCCGTTCTGTGAACTTCAACCCAACCGTTTCCTATACGGAGCCGATCGGGAAGAACCAGATGATCGAACTGAGGTATTCGTACAACTATAATCATAATAAAACGATCAACAATACATACAGCTTCGACAATGCAGCGCAGAAGTTCAGCAAATTCGACAGTCTTTTCAGTAATTCGTACGACTACACTTCCATATCGAACAATGTGAACCTGAGCTGGCGGATGCAGAAGCCGAAGTATAATGTGAATATCGGCTCAGGCTTCCAGTTCACCGACCTTAACAGTGATAACCTTACGAAGAACGTGATCGTAAAAAGGAACTATGTGAACTTTACGCCGAACCTCAATTTCACTTACAACTTTACGCGTACGAAGAGTCTGCGGCTGTTTTACAACGGAAGGACCGCGCAGCCCAGCACATCGCAGTTGCAGCCTATCAAGACCACTTCGGATTCTATCAACTTCCAGGTGGGTAATCCTGACCTGAAGCCGTCGTTCAACAATAGCATCAGGATCCTGTTCAACTCATTCGATCCGTTTACCCAGCGACTGATATTCGCTACGGTGAATGCAACCATTACAGGCAGCGATATCGTGAGCTCGATCACCCAGAATCCCAATGGCGGCAAAACAACAACCTATGTGAACCTGCCCGGCACTTATAATCTGGCTGGTTACTTCATGTACGGTTTCCCTATCAAAAACCCGAAATCGAACCTGAACCTCCAGACGAATATCGATTACCGGCGCAGTCAGTCCATGCTGAATAAGGTATTGAATGCAACCAGCAGTGTGACTTACCGTGAGACCCTGAAATGGACCACGAACCTGAAGAACAATTTCGACATGAACCTGAGCACCTCTTATGAGATCAATCCGATCAGGAACTCATTGTCTGCGAACCAGAATACCAATTACACCACAGCAAGCATGGCGGCCGATTTCACCCTGTACTCGAACAACGGCTGGCTGCTGACAAGCGATTTCGATTATACCCATTACGGCAACCGCCCGGCAGGCTATAACACAACGGTATTCCTGATCACACCGGCCATTGCCAAGCAGTTCCTCAAGAACAAGGCAGGCGAGCTTAGACTGAGCTGTTTTGACGTACTGAAGCAGAATAAAGCTGTTTCGTCTTCTGCAACAGCTAACCAGATCACCAACAGCATTTCGAATAATCTTACCCGCTATTTCATGCTCACCTTTACGTATAACCTGCGCAGCTTTGGTCAGCAGGGACAGAACCGCCGGGAAGGGATGATGCCGGGGATGATGCGCGGCATGTTCAATGGTCGCGAAGGCGGCGGTGGCGGGTTTAATAATGGCGGCGGAGGTGGTCGTAGGGGAAATGATTAAGCGCCGTTTCAGAAGGTAAAGGGTAAAAAAAGTTAAAAGGGTTAAAAGAGTTAAAAGGGTTAAAGAGGTAATGGGTAGCCTGCTCCCAACCTCTTTAACCCTTTTAACTTTTTTAACCCCAAACGAACACCCGTTAACAAACTTTCCCAAAAAAATCGGGTCAGATATAACAAAGAGTCCTAATTTTACAGCCTCATTTACTGAATGAGCTCGTATTCCAAGTGAAACAGAACCTGACACATACCAGCGCACAGTGTAGCAGTCTCCGGTTGCCGGTGACCACTACTGCTTTGCCGCGACCTCGACGTGGTTTCTGATAGGACGAGCAACTGGCACTTGCCCCTATCAGTGAACTTTCTCCCGGATTGGCTCGATACAACACGATTCGTGTTCCTTTTTCACTCTATTAATTAACACAAGTTGGAAGATCAGATAATTGTTCGTGTAGCGAATAGTGGCGACACACATTACGCTCAGACCATTACCGATGAAATGGAGTCTTCGGCAAAGGCCCGTGGAACCGGTATTGCCAAGAGAAGCCCAGAATATGTGGCGAAGAAGATGGAAGAAGGCAAGGCCGTGATCGCCCATATGCCCGATGGCACCTGGGTTGGCTTCTGCTATATCGAAGTATGGGGGCATGAGGAGTTTGTGGCCAACAGCGGCCTGATCGTATCGCCGGCTTTCCGGAAAAGCGGGATCGCCAAAAAGATCAAGCAGACCATTTTCAATCTCTCCAGGCAGAAATACCCCACCGCTAAAATATTCGGTCTTACCACTGGCCTCGCCGTAATGAAGATCAACAGCGATCTCGGGTACGAACCGGTCACTTATAGTGAGCTGACGGATGACGAAGAATTCTGGGCAGGCTGCAAAAGCTGTGTCAACTACGATATCCTGATGAGCAAAGACCGCAAGAACTGCATGTGCACCGCTATGCTCTACGATCCTGCCGATCATTACGAGCCGCATGAAACTTCTGAAGAATTCAAACAGAATTCAAAACTTTATGAACGTTTCATGAAGCTGAAGCAAAGTAAGCTGCTGCAATGGGCCTTCAAAAAGGAAGAAGGCAGTGGTGGCGGAGGCTCCAAACCTAAATCCCTGTTCCAATATTTTTTCAATCTGTAATTCCAATAGAAACAGCAATTCAACCAAATGAAGACAGATCTACACAAAGAAAATAATTCTAACGCCTCCTTTAGGGGGCAGGGGGGCGGGGGTATTGTCGTCCTTGGCTTCAGCGGCGGTCTCGATACTTCCTTCTGTGTAAAATACCTAACAGAAGACCAGGGCTACGAAGTGCATAGCGTTATCGTGAATACGGGAGGCTTTACTGAAGAAGAATTAAAGCAGGTAGAACAGCATGCCTATGCGCTGGGCGTAAAATCTCATACAACGGTGAATGCAGTCCGTTCATACTACGACAGCATCATCAAATACCTGGTGTATGGGAATGTACTTAAGAATAATACCTATCCGTTAAGCGTGAGCGCCGAAAGGCTGAGCCAGGCGCTGCATATTGCAGAACACGCGAAGAAACTGAATGCCGTGGCAGTAGCCCATGGCAGTACAGGCGCGGGAAATGACCAGGTACGTTTTGATATGATCTTTCATATCATGATCCCCGGCATAGAGATCATTACTCCTATCCGCGATCTGAAATTGAGCCGCGAGGCGGAGATCGAATACCTGAAAAAGAAAGGTGTGAATATGAATTTCGAGAAAGCCGCCTATTCGATCAATAAAGGCCTGTGGGGCACCAGCGTCGGCGGCCGTGAAACGCTTAACTCGAAAGGCATGCTGCCCGAATCGGCCTGGCCCACACAGGTAACAAAAAATGGCGATGAGGAAATAAAGCTGGGCTTCGTTAAGGGGGAATTACTCAGCGTCAATAACACAACATTCGATCATCCCACACAGGCGATACAGTTCCTGCAGGGTATTGCCGGACCTTACGGGATCGGCCGCGATATTCATGTAGGCGATACGATCATCGGGATCAAAGGCCGTGTAGGGTTTGAAGCGGCAGCGCCGATGGTGATCCTGAAAGCGCATCATGCATTGGAAAAACACGTGCTCACCAAATGGCAGCTGGGCTGGAAAGACCAGCTGGCACAGTTCTACGGCAACTGGCTGCATGAAGGACAGATACTCGATCCGGTGATGCGCGATATAGAAGCTTATCTTGAAAGTTCACAGGCCAATGTTACCGGAACTGTTTTTGTGCAGCTCTTCCCATACAGGTTCCAGGTTACAGGTATTGAGTCGGACTTCGACCTGATGAGCAGTAAGTTTGGTAAGTACGGAGAGATGAACAGCGGTTGGACCGGTGACGATGTAAGAGGCTTCTCCAAAATATTCGGTAACCAGACCGCCATTTACCATAGCGTAAAATCGGATCAGAAATGAAGATCGTATCCAGATACCAGTCGCTGAAGCATTATCAATGGGGCGATGGCTGCGATGGCTGGAATATGGTAGATGAACAAACATTGTCTGTGAAACTTGAAAAAATGCCGTCGGGTACGGCGGAAGCCCTGCATTATCATGAGCATGCCAGACAGTTCTTCTTCATCCTGAAAGGAGAGGCGCAATTCGAAATAGAGGGCGAGCTTATCACGGTACCCGAGCAGCATGGCATCCAGATAGAACCCGGCCAGAAGCACCGGATCGTAAACAATACCAGCGAAGCCCTAGAATTCATTCTCTCTTCACAGCCCTCGACTGTGAACGACCGGGTGAATGTATGAGCCAATTATAAAAGTGACGTCAGAAACCATTGCATTATGGCCACAACTCAACATAGTACTTCTCCTAACTCCCCCTTCAGGGGGCCGGGGGGTATCAAAGCAGGCATCGTCGGCGGTGCAGGCTATACCGGTGGCGAAATGATCAGGCTGCTGCTGAACCATCCTTATGTGGAGATCGCTTTCGTCCACAGCACCAGCAATGCCGGCAATCCTGTTGCCAGGATACACGCCGATCTTACCGGAGACACCGATCTGCTGTTCAGCGATCAGCTCAGCGATGATATCGATGTGCTTTTCCTGTGCGTGGGTCATGGTGATGCCAGGAAATTTTTATCCCAGCATAAGATCGATGACTCGGTGAAGATCATAGACCTCTCGCAGGATTTCAGGCTGAAAGCATCTTCGAAAGAGGGGGCGCGCAGTTTCGTGTATGGTTTGCCGGAACTGAATCGTGAAGAAATAAGGACCGCGAAGAATATCGCTAATCCCGGTTGTTTTGCAACGGCCATCCAGCTGGGCTTATTGCCATTGGCAAAAGCGGGTGGGCTGCATGATGTGTATACCACCGGCATTACCGGCTCCACCGGCGCCGGCCAGGGATTGAATGCCACTTCGCATTTCAGCTGGAGGGCGAATAATGTACAGGCTTACAAGACCCTCCAGCACCAGCACATCAACGAGATCCACCAGAGTCTGGAGCAGTTGCAGGGAAACCAAACCCCGCAAGTGCATTTTGTGCCCTGGCGGGGAGATTTTACCCGGGGCATCTATATCACTTCCACCATCGACAGTACGCTGTCGTTGGAAGAGCTGAATCAGCTGTACAGGAATTATTACGAGTCGCATCCGTTCACCCATGTGAGTAACACCATGATCGACCTGAAGCAGGTGGTGAATACCAATAAATGCCTGATCCATCTGGAAAAGCACGGTAACAAGCTGGCAGTTCACTCAGCGATAGATAATCTGCTAAAAGGCGCCAGCGGCCAGGCGGTTCAGAATATGAATCTATTATTCGGATTGGATGAGGCCGCGGGATTGCGGTTGAAAGCGAACTGGTTTTAAAGGAGTAGTAAGTTATAAGTGGTAAGTTATACGTAACCTGGTATGCAGAATTACAAAGATCTGAAGGTTTGGGAAAAAGCGCATGCGTTCGTCCTGTCTGTGTACGAGATCATTAGGTCATTTCCTAAAGAGGAAAGATACGGCCTTGCCGATCAATTGCGGCGTGCATCTGTTTCAATACCTGCGAATATCGCTGAAGGATGCGGAAAGAAAGGTCAGCTGGAACTTGGGCATTTCCTGAACATCGCGCTAGGTTCGGCCAACGAATCAGAATATTATCTGATCCTTGCAAAGGATCTCGACTATATAACAGAAGCAACCTTTAATAAAAATTTTGAACAGATTAACGAAGTGAAGGCTATGCTGATCGCACTATCTACAAAAGTTAGAGCATCGAATACTTAAAACCTATTACTTATTACTTATAACATTCTTCCATGAAGCTCTTCGACGTCTATCCCCTCAACAACATCGCCATCACAAAGGCCAGCGGGTCTTATGTATGGGATGAGAACGGTACCAGGTACCTGGATATGTATGGCGGTCACGCAGTGATCAGTATCGGCCATACACATCCGCGATGGGTAGCGCGCATTGAAGAGCAGCTGGAGAAGATCGCATTTTATTCCAATTCGGTGATCATCCCGATCCAGAAAGAGCTGGCGGAAAAACTGGGTAAGCTGAGCGGCAAAGAGAACTACCAGTTATTCCTATGCAACAGCGGCGCCGAAGCGAATGAGAATGCTTTGAAGCTGGCGTCGTTTTACAATGGACGCAAAAAGATCATCGCTTTCAATAAATCATTCCATGGCCGTACTTCCCTGGCGGTGGCAGTAACGGATAATCCGTCTATTGTGGCGCCGGTGAATGAGACCGATAATGTGGTCTTCCTGCCATTGAACGATGCCGAAGCATTGGTTGAATATTTTTCAGCGCACGGAAAAGAAATTTCTTCCGTGATCATCGAAGGCATACAGGGCGTGGGCGGCATCAACCTGGCCAAAGACAGTTTTTTGCAACTGATCAGGCAATTATGCGATGAATCGGGCGCTGTCTACATCGCCGACAGCGTGCAGTGCGGATATGGCAGAAGCGGCGAGTTCTTTTCGCACGATCATGCGGGCGTGAATGCAGATATCTACACCATGGCCAAGGGCATGGGAAATGGATTTCCGGTAGCGGGTATCCTGATAGCCCCGCATATTCAACCCAAACACGGGATGCTGGGCACCACTTTCGGCGGCAACCAGCTTGCCTGTGCGGCGGCATTGTCGGTATTGGAAGTGATCGCCGACGAGCAGCTGATCGCGAATGCCAAAGAAATGGGCCAATA
This sequence comes from Chitinophagaceae bacterium, assembly GCA_019247775.1. Taxonomy (GTDB): domain Bacteria; phylum Bacteroidota; class Bacteroidia; order Chitinophagales; family Chitinophagaceae; genus Sediminibacterium. The sequence continues at coordinate 19,514 of JAFBAN010000015.1, forward strand.
CCTGCTCGACAGCCTGCGAAATATGGACGATCTACAGAGCGTCCGCGGCCGCGGCCTCATGATAGGCTTCGATGTGCCTGCCGAACTGAAGGACCTGAAGAAGAAACTGCTGTTCGACTATAAGATCTTTACCGGCGAGGCCAAACCGAATGTGATCCGCCTGCTCCCATCGCTTGCCATCACCCGTGAGCATGCAGATGAATTTTTGAATGCCTTACAGGAAGCAATACATGAACTAAAAACAAAAAATACAGTTCCGGTTTCAGCATAGTCTATTTATTTACCAAAACACAAATCCCCCTTTAGGGGTTAGGGGTATGAAACAATTCATTTCAGTCCACGATGTTCCCGATATCAATGCACTCGTCAAGAAAGCGTTGATGTATAAAGCAAACCCTTTTGCCGACAGGAGCCTTGGGGCAGACAAACGGATCGGCCTGCTTTTTCTTAATCCCAGTCTCCGTACCCGCCTGAGCACCCAGGTGGCTGCCAGGAACCTGGGCATGGAAGCGATCGTGTTTAACGTGGACAAAGAAGGCTGGGCGCTGGAATTTGAGGAAGGCGCTATCATGAGCGGCAACACGGTAGAGCATGTAAAAGATGCCGCCCCGATCCTGGGACAGTATTTCGATATCCTCTGCATCCGGACTTTTCCTTCACTGAAGAACAGGGAAGACGATTACAGTGAAATGTTCATTAACCAGTTCATCAAATATGCCGGGGTTCCGGTGGTGAGTCTCGAAAGCGCCACACTGCATCCGCTGCAATCGCTTACGGATATTGTAACGATCACCGAATCGCTTAACAACGGGCCGGCGGGCCGCAAAAAGCCGCCGAAGATCGTACTCACCTGGGCACCGCATATCAAGCCCCTGCCTCAATGTGTAGCCAATAGTTTTGCGCAATGGGTCGGCGTTTGGGGCGAAGCCGAATTCGTGATCACTCATCCGCATGAGTATGAGCTGGCGGAACAGTTTACCCGCGGCGCCACCATCACCCATAACCAGGATGAGGCCTTGAGAGGAGCCGATTTTATCTATGTGAAGAACTGGAGTACGTATACCGATTACGGTAAAGTATACGAGAACGACCCGGAGTGGATGCTCACCGAAGAAAAACTGGCAGCAACAAACGACGCAAAGGTCATGCACTGTTTGCCGGTAAGACGCAATGTGGAGCTAAGTGATGAGATCCTCGACAGCCCGCATAGCCTGGTAACCCAACAGGCAGGCAACCGGGTGTGGGCAGCACAGGCTGTTTTGAGCGAAATCCTGAAAAGCAAATAAGTGTGGATACTGTTTACATCATAAAGATCGGCGGTAATATCATCGATAACGAGGCTGCGCTCCAATCGTTCCTGCAGCAGTTTGCCACAGTGCCGGGGAAAAAAATACTGGTGCACGGTGGCGGAAAACTGGCTACGCAAATGGCCGAGCGCCTTGGTATAGACCAGCAACTGGTGGATGGCAGAAGGATAACGGATGCTGAAACGCTGAAGATCGTAACAATGGTGTATGCAGGTTATATCAATAAAAACATCGTAGCGCAACTGCAATCACACGGTGTGAATGCCATCGGTCTGACCGGCGCCGATGGTAATATGATACTTGCTCATAAACGCAGACACCCCATCACCGATTATGGCTTTGTGGGCGATATCGATTCGGTGAATGCAGCATTCATTACAGGTTTGCTGGACCAGGACATGACCATCATAGCAGCTCCTGTTACCCATGATAAGAATGGCCAACTGCTGAACACGAATGCAGATACCATTGCCCAGGAACTGGCAACCGCTCTTGGAGAACGCTATGCCGTGCAGCTTGTTTATTGTTTTGAAAAGAAAGGCGTATTGCTGGATACGAACGATGAGAACTCAGTGATCCCGAAGATCGATAGTGCCGGTTATGCCGAGCTGAAATCGAAGCAGTTGATCTTTGCAGGCATGATCCCTAAACTGGACAATGCTTTTGCCGCCCTGCAGAAAGGAGTTAAACAGGTGATCATCGGCAATGCCGGAGAACTGGACCGGTTGATAAATGGTTCTGGGGGAACCGCCATTCAACTATGAGCGCCACTCTTAACATATTAAAAGAACAGGCATTGTTGCTTTTAAAGCAGCTGATCGCCATCCCTTCGTTCAGCAGGGAGGAAGATGGTACCGCGGCAGTATTGGAAGCATTTCTGCAGTCGAAGGGGGTTGATGCCAACCGCTACATGAACAATGTATGGGCGAAGAATAAATATTTTGATGAGAATAAGCCTTCGATATTGCTCAACTCGCATCATGATACAGTAAAACCCAATAAAGCTTATACCCTCAACCCTTTTCTGCCGCTGGAAGACGATGGCAAACTGTACGGGCTTGGCAGCAACGATGCCGGTGGCTGTCTTGTATCGCTGCTTGCGGTCTTTTTGTTTTTTTATGAACGTGAGGATCTGAAGTATAACCTTGTATTCGCAGCAACTGCAGAGGAGGAGATCTCCGGCATCAACGGCATAGAAGTGTTGCTTCATCAGTTGCCTTCCCTCGCATTCGGCCTGGTTGGCGAACCTACTCAAATGCAGATGGCGGTTGCTGAGCGCGGACTGATGGTACTCGATGTTACCGTGTCGGGCAAAGCGGGTCATGCTGCCCGTGAAGAAGGTGAAAATGCTTTATACAAAGCGTTACCCGATATCGACTGGTTCCGGAACTTCAGGTTCGAGAAGGTATCGGAACTGCTGGGTGCGGTGAAGATGACCGTTACGGTCATCGACACGGAAAATAAAGCACACAACGTAGTTCCGCCCCAATGCCATTTTGTGGTGGACACCCGCGTGAATGAATTGTATACTTTTGAAGAGATATTGGAGACGATAGGACGTCATGTAAAAGCTGAGGTAAAACCACGAAGTATGCGGATGCGTTCAACATCAATACCGCTGGATCATGCACTGGTTCAGGCGGGATTGAGCCTGGGCCGGAGCTATTACGGATCGCCTACCACCAGTGATAAAGCGCTGATGCCCTTTCAAACCCTGAAAATGGGACCCGGCGACAGCGCCCGCAGTCATACGGCGGATGAATTTATTTATGTTCGCGAAATACAGGAAGGAATAGAAATGTATGTGCAGCTCCTGAATAAGCTCGTTTAATGCTGAAACCGATAACATGAAACTCTGGCAGAAAAATACGACCACCACAGCCGCTGTAGAACAGTTTACGGTTGGAAAAGACCGTGAGTTCGATCTGATGCTCGCGCCTTTCGACGTACTGGGCTCCATCGCCCATACCCGGATGCTGGCAACGGTTGGCCTGCTGTCGAAAGAAGAATCGGCCGAACTGGTATCGGCGCTTCAGGATATTCATTCAGCCATTCAGGACGGATCTTTCTCTATCGACGCCGGCGTTGAAGATGTGCATTCGCAGGTAGAATTGCTGCTAACGCAGAAGCTGGGCGATACCGGTAAAAAGATCCACTCGGCCCGCAGCCGCAACGACCAGGTACTGGTGGATATTAAATTATTCCTTCGCCATGAAATAGAAGGACTGGTCCGGTCTGTAGAATCTTTTTTTCAATTGTTACAACAGCAGAGCGAAACGTATAGAAGCCACCTGGTGCCCGGATACACGCACCTGCAACTGGCCATGCCCTCTTCATTCGGCCTATGGTTCGGGGCTTACGCCGAAAGCCTGGTGGATGACCTGATCACAATGCAGGCCGCTTACCAGGTAGTCAACAAGAATCCATTGGGTTCCGCCGCAGGTTACGGCTCATCATTCCCGATCGATCGCAGGCTAACGACGGAATTGCTCGGGTTTGCAGACCTGAATTACAATGTGGTGTACGCCCAGATGGGCAGGGGCAAGGCAGAACGCATCACTGCAATGGCATTGGCGAATATCGCAGACACTTTATCGCGGCTCAGTATGGATGCCTGTTTGTACCTGAACCAGAATTTCGGGTTCATCAGCTTTCCGGCCGAGCTCACAACCGGTTCGAGTATCATGCCGCATAAAAAGAACCCGGATGTGTTCGAGCTGATCCGTTCACATTGCAATCGCATCAAAGCCCTGCCGAATGAGATCATGCTGATGACAACCAATCTCCCTTCCGGCTATCACCGCGATCTGCAACTGCTCAAAGAGCACCTGTTCCCCGCTTTCCGCATATTGAAGGACTGTTTGTCGATGGCGGAACTGATGCTGTCGAATATCACGATCAAAGAAAATATCCTGGCCGACGAGAAATACAAGTACCTGTTCAGCGTGGAAGAAGTGAATAAACTGGTTCTGCAGGGCATTCCTTTCCGCGATGCTTACCGGCAGGTTGGACTGGATATCGAAGCGGGCAAATTCGCTCATAGCCCCGAACTCAACCATGTACACGAAGGCAGCATCGGACAGCCAAACAATGAGCAGATCGCCGGCATGATGGGGCAGGTACTTAGTTCCTTCGATTTCCGGAAAGTGGAGTCTGCTGTTAATGCGCTATTAAAAAAGGGGTGAAACCGGCCATGATAGCCCCCGCAGCCCCCCCTCGGTTCCTGATGAACTGTTCCAACCGCCCAAAAAATTGTTTCTTTGCCCTTCAAACCGACAAACATGAATAAAGTGCTTTTAGTATTGATCCTCGGTGCATTGTCTGTAACCGGGTTTGCACAGGGATCGAAATCTCCCGCAGGGGCAAAAAAGCCGGCCGCCAAACCGGCAGGATCCACAACCCTGTTTAAAAATAATACCGATAGTGTAAGCTATGCTGTGGGCATCCGCATCATGCAAAGCCTGAAGCAGCAGGGATTCGACAACGTGAATATGAGCCTGCTCACTAAAGCCCTGGCAGATGCCTCTCAGAATAAACCTTTGCTGAATGATGCCGCCATCTACCAGTGCATGAGCACGTTTCAGCAGAAAGTGACTGCCGTTAAACAGGCCGAAGCGCAGAAAGAGAATGCGGCCAAGGCAGAAGTCGGCCATCGCGAGGGACAGGCTTTTCTTGCGAACAACGCAAAGCGTGCGGGTGTTACTACCCTGCCAAGCGGGTTGCAGTACGAGGTGCTGAAAACCGGCACAGGGCCTAAGCCAACCGTTACTAGCAAAGTAAAATGCCATTATACCGGCTTTTTGATCGATGGTACCAAATTCGAAAGCTCGGTAGACCGGGGCGAACCCATCACTTTTCCTTTATCGAATGTGATCCAGGGATGGCAGGAAGCGCTGCAGCTGATGAATGTTGGCAGCAAATGGAAATTGTTCATTCCATCCAATCTTGCCTATGGAGATAATCCGCCTCCCGGTATGATCACCCCGGGCGCAACGCTGGTTTTTGAAGTGGAACTGCTAGGAATAGAGAACTAAATGAAATTAAAAATCCGACCGGGGTCTTTACAGCAAAGGCCCCGGTTTTTTTTGTCCCGCTTTAACCTTTATTAACCTTTCCCCAAAGTTCATTAACCGCCTTTCCACCAGCCCCGGTATACATTTGAGCCTCTAAAAACCAAACTATGTACCGGATACTGACCCTGCTTACACTTCTTGCCTTCTTCTTCTCGGCCCAGGCACAACACGCTCCCGGAACTATCAGGGGCACTGTCAGCGACAGTCTCTCCAAACGCGGACTCGCTTATACCACTGTTTCTGTTGTGAATGCCAAAGACTCTACCCTTGTCAGCTTTACACGCGCCGATTCAACAGGTAAATTCAAACTGAACGGTCTGGAAAAAGGACGTTACCTGCTGTCTGCATCCTATGTGGGATTTGTGCCGGTTTGGCGGCATATCGAAGTGATAGAAGGCCAGGATATGAATATCGGCAACCTGCTGATGACCGATGTGCAGCATGCCGGCGATGTTACCGTTACTGCCAGGCGCGCGCCCGTTACCATCAACAACGACACGGTGGAATTCAATACCGAAAATTTCAAGACTCAGCCCAATGCGGTGGTGGAAGATCTGCTCAAGAAATTACCCGGCGTAACCGTAGACAATGACGGCACCATCCGGGTAAACGGACAGAAGGTGAACCGCGTGCTGGTGAACGGGAGAGAATTTTTTTCCGGAGATCCCAAGATCGCTACCAAGAACCTGGATGCTGATGCTATCGATAAGGTACAGGTGTTCGATAAAAAAAGCGACCGCGCCGAATTTACCGGCGTAGATGATGGCAACAGCGAGAAAGCCATCAACCTGAAATTGAAAAAAGACCGGAATAATGCCATATTCGGACGGGTGACGGCAGGGGGCGGCAGTGATGAAAGGTACGAGGGGCAGACCAATCTCAACAAGTTCAATGGCGATCAGCAGATGTCGCTGATAGCTATGGCCAATAATACCAATAAACAGGGTTTCTCCATTTCGGATGTACTCAACTTTACCGGTGAACTGGCGCGCGGCATGCGCAATGGCGGCGGCATCACCATCCGCTCGGGCGGTGGGGATGATAATGGACTGCCCGTTACCGGCCTGGGACAGAACCAGCAGGGCGTGGCTACAACGATAGCGGGAGGCCTGAACTACAATGATACCTGGAATAATAAGCGCACCGATTTCAATACCAGTGCTATGGGCAGCGATATGAACCTGAAGACCAATCGCAGTACGGTGCGTCAGAACCTGTTGCCTGGAAACAATTTCAACTATTTTTCCAACAGCAGTACAGGACGTGATAACAAGCAACAGCGGTTCAATATGACCTACGACAGCAAGCTCGATACATTCACATCGGTCAAGTTCACGCCGCAACTGACCCTGCAGCAGAGCGATGCACGTACTAACACGGACTATACCTCGCAGACCCTGGCCGGCGTAAAGCTGAACGACGGTATGACCGACAGCCGCACCCATTCCGAAGCGGTGAATTTCGGGGGCAATGCCCTGCTGAGGCACCGGTTTGCGAAGAAAGGAAGGACCATTTCGAGTACGATCAGTCTTACTTATAATGACAGTAAACAGAACGGCGATCTCTACACCCGCAATACTTTCTATGCATTGGGATTGCCGCTGAAAGATTCGATTACCAACCAGAAAAATAACCGCGAGGCGGTGACCAGGAGCCTGGGCGGCAATATCGTGTACACAGAGCCTATCGGCAAACGTTCGCTGCTCGAGTTCAGCGGATTCTACAATTCGAGCGCCGGGGATGCCAAACGCACTACTTATGACTATAGTAACGGCTCGGGTAAATATGATGCGTACAATACCACGCTCAGCAACGATTTCAAGAGCGAATACAACTATGCCGGAGGCAGCCTGAATTTCCGATCCAATCAGCCCAAGTTCAATTATACGATCGGAAGTTCCATGCAGTCGGCAACATTGTACAGCACTAATAATTCCAATGGAAATGTGATCAGGCAAACTTTTACAGACGTATTGCCGAACGCCAGTTTCCAGTACCGGATGAACCAGACGCGTACCATGACCCTTAACTACTCAACATCTACCACGCAGCCCAGCACTTCTCAGTTACAACCGGTATCCGATGTAAGCGATCCGCTCAATACCTATACCGGTAATCCGACCCTGAAGCGCAGTTACGCGCAGTCTCTGAACCTGAACTATTTTTCAACCAATATCTACACGCAGCGTAACTTCTTTGCCTTTATTGCCTTTAACCAAACGAGCAACGCGATAGTTAACTCCGACGTGGTAAACCCCAATGGCTCCCGCACGAGCATGCCGGTGAATGCCAATGGCAATTATGTGTTGTTCGCAAACGTGAACGCAGGATTTCCTATAAAAAAGCTGAAGTCGAGGATCGACCTTGGTATGGGAACCAATATGCTGCACAATGTGAGTTTTGTGAATGGCAACAGGAATGAGATCGATAATATCAGTTTCAGTCCCAACCTGAGTTACAGCTTTGCCCTGGATAATGTGATGGATATTACCGCCACCGGCCGTCTTAATTTCAGCAAGGCAAAGTATTCGCTCCAGCCTGTACTTAATTCCAATTACCTGCAGCAGGTGTACGGCTTCGATATGACCAATTACCTGCCCTGGGGCATTGTTCTTAACAATAACCTGAACTACACTGCCAACAGCGGACGTGCGGATGGCTATAATACCAAAGTAGCGTTCTGGAATGCATCCATCGCTAAAAGCTTCCTGAAGAATAAGCGTGCCGAGTTCAAGCTCACCGCGTTCGACCTGCTGAACCAGAATGTAGGTGTTAGCCGTAATGCCAACCAGAATTATATTGAAGACGCCAGATTCAATGTATTGCAGCGTTATTTCCTGGCTACGTTCACATTCAGCCTTAACAAAGCCGGCCAGAGCGCCAGCGGCCCCCGGATGATGATCCGCAGCATTGGAGGATAGTCTCTCATAGTTTATATCATACGTGTCAATCCCGCCTGGTCCTGGGCGGGATTTTTGTTGGCTGATTTCTCATCAATGCTTAGCGGCGATTAGGTAGGAACATTTTTTACCGCAGAGGCGCAGAGACGCGGAGGCCAGGAAGTCAAACGCCGAACGCCGAATGCCAAACGCCAAACGCCAAACGCCAACGCCGAATGCCGAATGCCGAATGCCGAATGCCAAACGCCAAACGCCAAACGCCAAACGCCAAACGCCAAACGAGTCTGTTGGCACCGCAAGATGCAACTTCTCCAGGTACGAGGCCCAGCGGCCCGAGCGACAAATGCATTCACGGATAGGTGCCTACTATGCGAATACGAGGTCCAGCGGCCCAGGTAGTAAATGCATCACCGGGCGTATACGGGGCAATGAAGAGACACGTATTCTTCAAAATCAACCACCAGGTCAGCCAACCACATGCAATAAAAAACCCGCCAAACAGGCGGGCTTTTTATATAGCAGGCAATCATGTTATCAATTCATACGGAATCGCACGCCTCCCGGCATCCCCTGCAGCTGGCTGCTCATCAGGTCGGACTGGATCTTCATGTACTCCTGGCGTGTTACCAGTTTTCCTTTTTTGGGTTCTTTCAGCTCTTTCTGGTCAACCGTCGGTTTGATCTCAGTGGCCGTAAACACGGTACCGCCGTTATCGATATCGAGTTGAAGTATCACGCCGGGTAATTGTCCGTGGCTATCGGGCCCTACCGGGCTGATGATATCATCGGCATACCAGGCTACCACATCCACTTCTTTGGTTTGCGGCCTCGACGAATCTGCCCGCTGACTGCCATTGCCATTCATCGATATGGTACGCATCATACCGCCGCCGGCCTGGGTAAGCTTGCGTGTGGCTTTGTGGCAGGTATGACCGAGGATCGTCTGCGTTTCGGTGCCGAGTTTCCAGGGCTGCTGTTTGATGGTGTCTACGATCAGGTAGTTCTTGCCGGCGAGTTCATTGGCCTGAACTGATTTTGCCTGCGCAAAATTTTTATAGAGGTCGCCCCCATCGGAACCACCGCCGCGGAATACCATTCTTACGCCACCTCCACCGGCAAACGGATCGGGCGCTTCATCTTCGGGTACTGCTTTGTACACCGAAACACTGTCGCTGAACAACAGCATATGTTTACTGGAACGGAACTGCGGTATCATCGCACGCATCTGATCATCCTGGATCATCCTGTGCATGTCGGTCTTGCGTTCGTAAATGATCGTTCCCTGTTTGATCTGCGCCTGCAGGGCGGCTATGCTCAGGCAGCCTGAGAGCAGCAAAAAAAATCTTTTCATGTGTCAGTTTTTATTGATCCAAAACTACCGCGGGCAGTGTTAAGCAGCCTTGCACAAAGGTTAATTTAGGTTAATAAAAGCCTGTACGGCCGTGGCTGCCGTCTATATTTGTACCCCGATCGGGATATATGCAGAAACGGAAACAGATCATACACAAACAGCAGCTGGCAAGAATACTGATGATAGGAGCGATCCTGCTGATCGTCCTATTCCAGGGCTACTGGATCAGCCGGCTGTATAAAGAAGAGCGGACCAGTCTCCAGAAAGAAACCTCCGGCATTTTCAGGGATGTGGTGTACAACCTGCAGGTAGCCCGCTTCCAGGCCGATACGCTGTTTTACCAGCCGGCCACACGCCCCAGCCTTTTTACCTACAATGCCGTTAATGCCATGCGGCGGCGGGTATCTGAACTGAAAAAAGACTCTACGCATAAGAAGAAAATAAGCATTGATTCTACCGGAGGAGTGATCATGGTAATGGGTGGCGGCAGCTCTACAGACAGTGCGGGAGCCATAAAACGGCATTTCACCTTTCGCGGTCCGGGTGTACCGCCTGAAATGGAAGCGATGATCAAAAGCCAGAATGGTGCAGTACGACTCAGGGATACGACCATCTTACGGCGTCTTGGTCAGGGTTTAGGCGTGAATGTAGTAGTGCGCGCCGGAAGCGTTAAAACCGATAGCGCCGAATTGCAGAGAATACCGGTCAGCCCGGTAAGACCTTCGGTTATAGCGAAAGTCCAGACAGAAAAAGCCGCGGGCAAGCCCAACTGGAATGTGCATTTCGATACAAAACACCCGGAAAGATCTTTTGTGAGGATGATCTCCGATGGGAAAGCCCTGGCCGATACTATCCCGATCAGCAAACTGGATTCAGCGTTTAAAAAAGACCTGGCCAAAGCAAAGATCCCCCTCACATTTTCGGTGCGCACCGGCAAGGATGATTCATTACACCGCCGCAATCTGGTGCCTTCAGATAGGTTTCATACAGAGCCCGAGTTCGTCGGTTTCATAAAACCAAGCTGGTACCAGGCCGAAATGGAAGATCCTGCCGCTCTTCTGATAAAGCGTATCTCACCGCAGATCCTGTTCTCGCTATTTCTCGTGGCCTTCACCTCGGTGACTTTTATCTTCCTGTACCGCAACCTCGCCGCCCAGCGCAGGCTAACAGAAATGAAGAATGATTTTATCAGCAATATCACCCACGAACTCAAAACACCTATTGCTACAGTAAGCGTGGCAGTGGAAGCGCTTCGCAATTTTGGCGGTATCCAGAGCCCGGAACGTACCAAAGAGTACCTCGACATTTCAGCTGCCGAACTGCAAAGACTGGGATTACTCGTTGACAAGGTGCTGAAGCTTTCGCTGTTCGAAAACCGCGAGCTGGAATTAAAAAAGGAAAACATCGATCTGAAGCAGCTCACCGAAGAAGTGCTGAATACCATGAAACTCCAGTTCGAGAAACATCATGCCAAACTGAACCTCGAAATACGGGGCTTTTATTTTGCCATCCATGCAGACCGGCTGCATGTAACGAGTGTTATCTACAACCTGCTCGACAATGCTTTAAAATACAGTAAGGCCCAGCCCGAGATCAGCGTGGCTTTACGCCATGAAACGGAGTGGATAACACTGGAGGTAAGGGATAAGGGCATCGGCATAGCGCCGGCTTTCAAAGACAGGATCTTTGAAAAGTTTTTCAGGGTGCCAACGGGCGATCAGCACAATGTGAAGGGTTATGGGCTGGGCCTGAGCTATGTATCGCATGTGGTAAAAAAACATGGGGGCGCCATCAGTGTGGAAAGCGAGCCGGGTAAAGGGAGTACATTTATTGTAAAATTTCCTGTGGCATGAGTATTAAAGTGCTGTATGTAGAGGATGAATTGTTCCTTGGCAAGATCGTAAAGGAAACCCTGGAGACCAGGGGCTTTGAAGTGATCATGGAAAGCGATGGCGCTGATGTGGTACGTACCTTCGAAGACGAGCAACCCGATATCTGCGTACTGGATGTGATGCTGCCCAACAAAAGCGGTTTCGAGATCGCCGAAGATATCCGCAAGATCAACGACGATGTGCCGGTGATCTTCCTCACTGCAAAAACCCAGACCGACGATGTGGTGCATGGTTTCCGCATCGGCGGTAACGATTATATCCGCAAGCCTTTCAGCATGGAAGAACTGATCGTTCGCATCGAGAATGCGCTGCGCGTAAAGAAAGACGCTCCTGTAGCCATAACCGGAGACGCGATCCCCCTGGGGAAATACCAGTTCCACCTCAACAAGCAGGTGCTCGCTTCCGCTACCGAGGAGCGTAAACTTTCCTATCGCGAAAGCGAACTCCTCAAATACCTCTACCAGAACCGCGATAGTGTGATCGATCGGCGTGACCTGCTCAACCATATCTGGGGAAACGATTCTTTCTTCAACAGCCGCAACCTGGATGTGTACATCACCAAGATCCGCGGGTATCTGAGAGAAGATGAAACCCTGGAGATCATCACCATCAAAGGCGTGGGTTACCGCTTCGTAACGGCTTGAGGCGGATAAAAGCAGTTTGTCATTTCGAGCTTGCGGGTGCCATGTTTGTTGCCTAATTTTCGAAAAAAAACATGGTCTACGATTCCTTTGTTACCACCGCTTTCGACATCCAGGGTTATCGTGTTACCGAGCAATTCGGGGTTGTTCGGGGTATTATCGTTCGGTCCCGCAGTATTTTCGGCACCATCGGCGGCGCCCTGCAAAGCCTGGCCGGCGGAAATATCACCCTCTACACTGAACTCTGCGAAAAAGCCCGCCAGGATGCCTATCGCGAAATGATCGTTCACGCCGAGGCCCGCGGCGCCAACGCGGTTCTCGGCATGCGCTACGATGCCAACGAGATCATGAACGGGATCACAGAAGTGCTATGTTATGGTACAGCCGTGAAGATCGAGAAAGAGAATTGAACAAGGAACAGATGAGCAAGGAACAAGGAACCGAGGAACGAACAGGAGAGTAAGGAATCTGCCGCGGGGAAGCAAGAAGCCGATTAACGAGGGTTGAGTACTCTCCGGAGCTTTTCTTTTTCTCTTCTGCCCTTCTTTTATTGAACTTCTGCTCCAACCGAGGCCTGCTGACGCATTCTCCATTCATCAGTTCCTTGTTCCTTGTTCATCTGTTCCATACCTTTGCCCCTCTAAATTGCCAGGCAATGAACGAAAAATTTGTCAAGCGGATCGAAGCGGAACTGCAGGAGATCGAAACCGCCGGACTATTCAAGAAAGAACGGGTGATCACCAGCGAACAGGGGCCCGAGATCACCGTTAACGGCAGGCAGGTACTGAATTTCTGCGCCAATAATTATCTCGGACTTTCTTCCCATCCCAAAGTGATAGAAGCGGCCCATAAAGCCATCGATACCCATGGTTATGGCATGAGCAGTGTGCGCTTTATCTGCGGCACGCAGGATATCCATAAAGAACTGGAGAAAAAGCTGGCTGAGTTCCTCGGCACAGAAGATACCATCCTGTACGCTGCCGCATTCGATGCCAATGGCGGGGTTTTCGAACCGCTGTTCAATGAACAGGACGCCATTATCAGCGATGCACTCAACCATGCATCCATCATCGACGGCGTACGTTTATGCAAGGCGCAGCGCTTCCGTTATGAACACAACAATATGGAAGACCTGGAAGCCAGGCTGCAGGAATCCGCCGGCTGCCGTAGCCGGATCATCGTAACGGATGGCTCGTTCAGTATGGACGGTACGATTGCGCAACTCGATAAGATCTGCGATCTGGCCGATAAATACGATGCGATCGTGATGATAGACGAATGCCATTCTTCCGGCTTTCTTGGAAAAGCAGGCCGGGGTACGCATGAATACCGGAACGTGATGGGTCGCATCGATATTATTACCGGCACCCTCGGCAAAGCATTGGGCGGCGCCAGCGGCGGATTTACCTCCGGTCGCAAAGAGATCATCGAAATGCTGCGTCAGCGAAGCAGGCCTTACCTGTTTTCCAATACTGTGGCGCCAAGTATCGTCGGGGCATCGATCGCTGTGCTGGATATGCTTACAGAGACCACCGAGCTGCGCGATAAGCTCGAATACAACACCAAATATTTCCGCAGCAAAATGACGGAAGCCGGTTTCGATATCAAACCGGGCGATCACCCCATCGTTCCCATCATGCTGTATGAGGCAACAGTTGCTCAGAATTTTGCAGCCAAGCTGCTGGATGAAGGCGTGTATGTGATCGGCTTTTTCTTTCCGGTCGTTGCCAAAGGCCTGGCCAGGATCCGGGTGCAATTGAGCGCGGCGCATGAGCAGGAACATTTGGATAAGGCGATTGCAGCGTTCACGAAAGTTGGAAAAGAACTCGGGGTGCTGAAGAATTAATAATTAGTAATTAACAATTAATAATTAAGGAAACAAGATGAAAAATTGGTTCAATTGGAAAATCATAGCCGCATTATTAATTATTAATTATTCATTATTAATTTCCTCCTGTACGCCTAACAACGTTAAGACCGACGATACGCTTAAGGCTTATTTCGACAAGCATCATGTAACCGGAACATTTGGTCTCTATGACAATGGTACCGGTCAGTTCCTGATCTATAATCTCGCCCGCTTCAAAGACTCTGCTTTTCTGCCGGCTTCCACTTTCAAGATCGTTAATTCACTGATAGGTGTTGAAACAGGAAAGATCACGAATGAAAAAATGCTGATCAAATGGGATGGGGTGGCACGCAGATTTCCAAATGGCGATACTGCTTTTGCCTGGAACAAAGACCTCACGATGGAAGAAGCGTTCAAAGTATCTGCATTTCCTTATTACCAGGAAGTGGCCCGGAGGATCGGAAAGGATACGATGCAGCGCTGGCTCGACAGTTTGAAATATGGCAATCACCAGATCGGCGGCGCAGTTGATTCTTTCTGGGTGAACAATTCGCTGAAAATAACGGCGGATGAAGAAATGGGACTGGTAAAAAAGCTCTATTTCGGTCAGCTGCCTTTTCAGAAACGCACCCAGGATATTGTGAAAAAAGTAATGGTGCAGGAGAACAATGCCAATTACACACTTGCTTATAAAACCGGCTGGGGCTTCCGCGAAAACGGGAATGGGCTCGGCTGGATCGTTGGCTGGATAGAAGAGAACAAACACCCCTATTTCTTCGCGATGAATGTGGAGGGACCGCATAACACAGATATGCTGCCGGTTCGGCTAGATATCCTCAAAAGCATACTGAAACGGGAAGGCTTTTTTGAAGGGAAACGTTAATCCGGCGCTTCATTTTTTAACCGCGAAGGCGCAAGGACGCCGTGTATCGCAAAGTTGCTCCGCGCATCCCCCGCGCCCTTGCGCCTTTGCGGTTAAACCGCCACCCCAAAACTTCAACCTTTCTGCCCTTGATCCGTTAACTTTGCACCCTATGCAGCTCTATTGCCCGTCCCTCACGGAATACCGCCGTCTTCCCACCCGCGAAGTGAAGATCGGGGAGCTCTTGCTGGGCAATTTTAATCCGATCCGCCTGCAGACGATGACCACCACAGACACCATGGACACCATGGCCACGGTAGAGCAGAGCATCCGTTGCATTGAGGCCGGCGCCGAACTGGTGCGCATAACTGCGCCAAGCAAAAAAGAAGCCGAAAACCTGCTCAATATCAGAAATGAATTGCATCGCCGCGGATACAAAACCCCGCTTGTTGCCGATATCCATTTTACGCCTAATGCCGCAGAGATAGCAGCAAGAATAGTGGAGAAGGTGCGGGTGAACCCGGGCAACTATGTCGACAAAAAAAAGTTTGAGCAGATAGAATACACCGATGCCGAATACCTCGAAGAGATCGAACGCATCCGCGAGCGCTTCACGCCGCTGGTGAAGATCTGCCAGGAATATGGTACTGCCATGCGCATCGGCACCAACCACGGTTCGCTGAGCGACCGCATCATGAGCCGTTACGGCGATACGCCCATGGGAATGGTGGAATCTGCGATGGAATTTCTGCGGATCGCAAGGAATGAGAGCTATCACAACATCGTGCTCAGCATGAAATCGAGCAACCCGCAGGTGATGGTGCAGGCTTACCGGTTACTGATCCAGCAGATGGATGCTGAATTCGGGGAATGCTATCCGCTGCACCTCGGCGTAACAGAAGCAGGAGATGGCGAAGATGGCCGTGTGAAAAGTGCGGCTGGAATCGGTACATTATTGGAAGATGGGATTGGCGATACAGTGCGCGTTAGCCTTACTGAGGACCCCGAATTTGAGATCCCTGTCTGCAGAGACCTGGTAAAAAGATATGATGAGCGCGGAGCGTCTGCGCTTCGGATCCCCGCTATTGGAAAAGTTCCCTACAACCCGTTCGAATACAAACGCCGGCAAACCTTTGCAGTCGGCAATATCGGCGATAAACAGGTGCCGGTGGTGGTTGCAGACCTGAGCAAGATAACCGCCATCACACCGGAGCATCTGCAGGCGATTGGATACAGCTACGATGCAGCAACCGATAAATGGAATATCAGCGATGCAGCAGCAGATTGTATTTTCACCGGGCATCAGCTACTGAACTTCGCGCTGCCCGGCACCCTGAGAGTGATCGTCTACCCCGCCACATGGGCCACTGCTCCCGACCAGGAAAAATACCTGCCGATCTTCGATGCCGGAGGCTACCTGCAGTCCAAACATAAAAGCGCTGTATCAAACTTTGTGATGGTAGACTGCTTCAATGATGAAACGCCTATCAACGATTTCACTTATCTCGATGAAATAGCCAACGACACTACCGTGGTGATCTGCCTCAGCAGCACAAATCCGCATGGCATGCCCGCTATCCGGCGCATGTTCATGGAGTTGATGGATCGTAATATTAAAAACCCGGTGGTGATCATTGTAGACAGCAACTGGCAGTCGGCCGATGAGCACCTGATCCATTATTCAACCGAATGCGGGGCATTATTGCTCGATGGCTTCGGGGATGGCATCTGCCTGGGCATGTCTGCGCCGAGTTACCAGCTGCAATCGACAGGCAAACAGGATACCGGCGGCCGTAATTACCTGAATAAAACCTCTGTCGAACAATTCATCAACGCCACCGCTTTCAGTATCCTGCAGGCGACACGCACCCGCATCTCAAAGACGGAGTACATCAGCTGCCCGAGTTGCGGACGCACTTTATTCGATCTCCAGGAAACAACAGCAAAGATCCGCAGCGTAACCAATCATCTCAAAGGCGTGAAGATCGCTATCATGGGTTGTATCGTGAATGGCCCGGGTGAAATGGCGGATGCGGATTTTGGGTATGTGGGAAGCGGGGTGGGTAAGATCACTTTGTATAAAGGAAAGGATATTATGAAACGGAACATCGACAGCGAGATCGCCGTGGATGAATTGGTGAACCTGCTAAAGGAAAATAATGCCTGGGTAGAGCCAGCGTAAAACAGTTGGAACATGCAAACAGATTTCCTCGTCATAGGCTCCGGTATCGCAGGCCTTACTTACGCGCTAAAAACAGCAAAACATTTCCCCGATAAAAAAATAACCGTCATCACCAAAACCCAGGCTGATGAAACCAATACCAAGTACGCCCAGGGCGGCATCGCCGGAGTCTGGGACGAAGCCAATGACAGCTACGATAAACATATCGACGACACACTTGTTGCGGGTGATGGGCTTTGCGATCCAACCATCGTGGAGATCGTAGTTAAAGAAGGTCCCGAACGCATCAAGGAGATCATCGGATACGGGGCGGAATTCGACAAGAATGAAAAAGGTGAATACAGTCTCGGTAAAGAAGGCGGTCATAGCGAGAACCGCATCCTGCATCATAAAGATGTTACCGGCAGGGAGATGGAACGCGCCCTGCTCGCAGAACTGAAAGAGGCTTCCAATATCGAGCTCATCAATCACTGCTTCGTGATCGATATCATCACCCAGCACCATATGGGTTTCCTGGTTACCAAATCAACGCCGGATATCACCTGCTATGGCGTGTACGTGCTTAAACTGAACACGAAACAGATCGAGAAGATACTGTCGAA
>JAFBAN010000174.1 GCA_019247775.1 Chitinophagaceae bacterium
CCGCAACCATATGAAATGATCGTGATCGGCGGCTCTACAGGCAGCCTGGAAGTGGTTATGCGTATCCTGCAATCGCTGCCGAAGGATTTTCAGACGCCGGTTGTACTGGTGATCCATCGGATGAAGAATACGCCCAGCAAACTAGACAAAATGCTTTCCAGGAAAACGACCATCAGGAATATTTCAGAACCCGAAGACAAGGAGCCCGTAAAACCGGGGCGGGTTTACCTGGCCCCCCAAAACTATCACCTGCTGATGGAAGCCGACCGCAGCTTCAGCCTGGACTATTCCGAAGCGGTCAATTACAGCCGGCCATCCATCGATCTCAGTTTCGACAGTTTTGCCCGGGTGTATGGCAATGGCCTGATGGCCATACTGCTCAGCGGCGCCAATAAAGATGGGGCGGCGGGATTGGAAATGGTGCTAAGCCTGGGCGGCAAAGCCATCATTCAATCGCCCGGCTCGGCAGAATATCCGGCCATGCCCAACGCAGCCATCAGCCGTAATGCCGGGGCGGAGATCTGTGAAACCGAAGAAATCGTACATTGTATCCTGCAAAATCCAATTAACCAAAGATAAAATGCAAAGTCCCCCCCCTGGCCAGGAGTTTGTTATACTCCTGGTTGATGACAGACCTGAAAACATAATATCGCTCGAAGAGATCCTGACCCAACCGGGCCGGCGCTTTCTCCATGCCGGTTCCGGCAACGAGGCGCTGAAACAGGTGCTGAAAAATGAAGATATAGGCCTCATCATGCTCGATGTGCAGATGCCCGATATGGACGGCTTCGAGGTAGCGCATATCCTGAAAGCAAATTCCAAGACAAAGGATATCGCCATTATTTTCGTGACTGCCATCAGCAAAGACGAACAGTTTGCACTGAAAGGATTTGCGCACGGCGCCGTGGATTACCTGCACAAGCCGCTGGATGTAAATATTACCAGGGCTAAGGTGAATGTTTTCGAAAGACTATATTTTACCCAGTCCAACCTGGCCAGGAGCCTGGCGGAAGTGGAACGTATCAATAAACAGCTGGAGCGCTTTGTTTTCATTGTTTCGCACGACCTGAAATCGCCGCTGGCATCTATCAGTATGCTGGCCGATC
Source organism: Chitinophagaceae bacterium (assembly GCA_019247775.1). Classification (GTDB taxonomy): domain Bacteria; phylum Bacteroidota; class Bacteroidia; order Chitinophagales; family Chitinophagaceae; genus Sediminibacterium. The sequence continues at coordinate 1,107 of JAFBAN010000174.1, forward strand.
TGCTACAGGCTGATAATCGCATTGCTGATGAATCCAGTCTCCACGAAAATGTGACCATCATCGCCAATGCAGCCAATAAGCTTTCGGAAATGATCGGTTCTATTCTTGAGTATTCACGTAAAAGTCTTTCGCAGCAGACCCGGGAAGATGTTGACACCCACCGGTTGGTTTCCGAGATCGTAGAACTGCTGTTCCTTCCCAAACATTTCAAAATGGTGATCCACGACTGCCTGCCGGTGCTTCATACCCGCAAGATCAAGCTGCAGCAGGTATTGCAGAACCTGATCTCCAATGCAGTTAAATACAACGACAAAAAAGAAGCGATCATCGAGATCGGGGCCAAGGACAAAGGCAACTGGTACGAGTTCTACGTAAAAGATAATGGCCCGGGTATTTCAAAAAAAGACCATGCCCGGATCTTTCATGTTTTTGAAATAACGGAAAATGAGACGCATAAGGACAGCAGCACCGGCGTAGGCCTGAACCTGCTGAAGATACTGGTAGAGGAGCAGGGAGGTAAGATCTGGGTAGACTCCGTACCCGGCGAGGGCAGTACTTTCTATTTCGAATGGCAGAAATAATACCGGGAGAGGGACCGCGAATGAACGACCCCTCTGGCCCGGCGGGAGGTCAATATTCTTCTCAACAACTATACAGCGGCTGCTGCGGCCGGTCATTCTTCAGGTCGAGGTATTTCTGCTTCACTTCAGCAAGCTTTTCCAGGTTCATTGGTGTGGAAATGAAGTCGAGGACCACATCATACTGCGCCAGCCGCTGCTGGTCTTCCGGATCTACATAAGCCGACATGATGGCGATACGAACGCCCGGAAAATTCGGCGCATATTTTTTCGAGAAGATGTCGAGAAAGTCCCAGCCATTCATCACCGGCATGAACAGGTCAAGGAAAATGAATTCAGGCGCGGCATTGCTGTCACCTGCCGGCAGGCTCTCAAAAAAAGACAGTCCCAGTTGTCCATCGGTAGCGGTAACCGTTTGGTCTGCGAACCCGGACCTGTGCAGGAACTTGGTAGCGATCATCAAGGAAGTATGATCATCGTTGATGATAAGTGCTTTACTGATCATAAGTAGCAATTTTGGTATATTTTGGATCGAAACTTCAGACCCGGGGTTAAATAATCCCCAAATCATGAAATTTCAGATTTGAGATTGCAGATCTGGAATTGCTGATCTTAAATCTGAAATCTCAAATGCGTTCTATCAGTTAATCCTTTGCACGGCGTACATATAGTTCCCGGCGTCGTCGAGATCCAGCACTACATTGTATGTTCCCGCTTTATCGACTTTAATTTCGGCACCATCGTAATCGGGCACACCCACTGTTGCTTCCGCATTATGCCCGAATGAGATCGCATCGGTGTCATTGGCACGGATCCGGAAACTTCCCCGTTGCAGGAAAGTTGTGACCCGCCAGCTCAATCCATCCTCTTCCTCTTTTAACTGTATAGTTGACTCCTTGCCAGACACTGCGCTTCCTGCAAGTGCCCAGCTTTCTATCTTCGTGTACGACCAGATATTGGTATTCGTATTTACCTTCAACCGGTAAGTGCCTCCACCCTTGGGCAGGCAAAAGAAATTGCCGTTGAACCCTATCTTGCTTCCGCCTATATCGGTATAGGTAGCGAGCGGATCCCATGCATTAACGCCTTTTACCATCAGGAATTGCGGATACTGGCAATTAAACCTGATATAACCCTCATATACGCCGGCTTCATTGGCCGAGATCAGCTGGGGTGCGCCAGGCACTTTCCATGACTGATAATTCCCGGGGATCCGGAAAATCTGCTCGGGGCCGAATGTTCTTGTGGGTTGATAGGTTGTAACTTCCAGCGCCATTACATTCGATATCACCGTTGTATTATCGGGGTATTCGCCCACGATGCGGATATCCGCCATGGAAGCCTTGCCGGGTTCGAATAAGAGTCGCATCTGCTCATTCAATGCTTTCACTGAAAATGTAACTGCAGGAATTGTAAAAGTCCCGAGTGTAACAGGAGCATCGAAACCGGTACCGCGTACTGCTGCCTGCACGATAAATTTTGCGGGACGCATCAGCGAGCCGCCCGTCGTATCCCAATACATACTGATCGCAGAATGTGTTTCATTGCCTGCGAGCAGCACCACCCGCGACTCGGATATTTTCAGGTCAATGGATTTGGGAGCTTGTGCCTGGGCGGAGGCATTGAGCTTGCCTGCCATTTCTTTCTGACAGGAAAAAAACAGGGGACATAAAAGACCCATCGTTAAAAGCCTTGGAAGAATAACTGATGCATTAAATGATTGGGAGTGAGGTCTCATAAAAATTCATTTAGCCTTAGTACAATTAATTCCTTTCCTCTTCGTTAACGATACAAAGAGAGCACATCGGCCAACCTCGGGGAATAGCTGCATTTGTGAAAAAACAGTAGTCAGTCCGGCGCTTCCGGGGTAATCCCGAGTCACAGTATGAGATAATAGTAAGGCCGGGATTCTGGTAATTAGATCTGAGACTGCCTGTAGTGAGCCCACTATAAGCATTCATTTTTCGATCACAAAGGGAATTCAGACTGCCGGCTGCAGCCGCAGATATAAAAAAAAAGCCGTTCAACACGAACGGCTGCCGGCATCAATACAATGATCAGTTTCGTTTCTGCGGCAACTTCACTTCAAAACTGGTGCCCTCACCGGGTCTGGAGCTGATCTGCAGACTTCCTTTCAAGCCCTCCACCAGGTGTTTTACCAGGGCCAGACCGAAGCCGAAACCCTGTTCTCCGCTGGTTCCGTCGGTGGATGAAGCGGTACCATCCATGATGCGGTCTATCGTTGCCTGGTCCATTCCCACGCCGGTGTCGGTAACCTTGATCGTAAGCAGATTTTGGAACTTTCCGGTAGTAAGCGATAGTTCAACGATCACTTCGCCTTCCACCTGGGTAAATTTCAGTGCATTGGAAATAAGATTGCCGGCTATCTGCAGGAGTTTCGTTTTGGCGAAAGGGGTCTGTTCGGCGCCGGAAACAATATTCACCTGGAAGTTCACCTGCTTGTTGAGGGCCTGCGGCGTATACAGTTTTTCAAGTTTGCTTTTGAAGGTAGTAAGATTGCTTTCCTGGCCTTTCAGCTCAGCCGGTGTTGACGATGCATTTTTATCGGTACTCAAAATCTCATTGGCCAGTTCCAGTAAGGAATTGCCGCTTTTCTGGATCAGGTTGATGAATTCCAGCACTTCTTCCATGGTATTGGCATCACCCTGCTCGCTGATGATCTGCGCCAGACCGATAATTCCGCCCAGCGGTCCGCGGATATCGTGCGCTACTTTACGCTGCGCATCGGTCGAATCCTTAACCCGCATCCGCAGGTTCTGGATCACTTTCAACGCCGTTAATCTGTTTACGATCTCATCGGCGATGATCTTCAGCAGCTCCACTTTTTCAGGCGTTATCTCCTTCCCTATCTTATCGAGCACACACAATGCACCCAGGTTATGCCCGGTGCTGGTCTGCAGCGGGATGCCAAAGTAGTAACGCAGCCGTGGGCCGCCGGTAACATAGGTTTTTTCGCGGAACCGCTCATCGGCCGAGAGATCCTTCACTTCAAACTGGCCTTCGCCGGCTACAATGGTGTATTGGCATACCGAATCCTCACGGGGCATCTGCTCCAGGGGCAGACCATAGTTGGCGATGCTCCATTGGGTAAAGGTATCGATCAGGTTGATCAGGGATACTTCCGTGCCGGCCACTTTGGCCGCGAGCTTGGTAAGATCCTTGAAGCTGTTCTGGAACTCGGAATAATCGATATCCAGCTCGGATAACTCGATAATCCGTTCCATTTCATTCGGGGGGAGAGGCGCTGCAATACTCATGATAATGTAATAACAACCGGTGATCAGATAAGTTTATTATCGACCGCATATTTGATCAGTTCCATATTGTTCTGGAATCCCATTTTTTCAAAGATGCGGGAACGGAATGTACTGATGGTATTGGTGCTCAGGATAAGCTGTTTGGCAATATCGGAAATGGAACGCCCGGAGGCCAGTAATTTGAATACTTCGAATTCCCGGTCGGAAAGATTTTCCACCGACCGTGTGCCGCCGCCATGTTCAAATGCATCGGCCAGCGCATCGGCCACATCGGGACTGAGATATTTTTTTCCGGACATCACGGTATTCACCGCTTTCACCAGTTCCAAGGTAGCGGCGCCCTTGGTAAGATACCCGGCTGCTCCGGCCTTGATGGCCCGTACCGCATACTGATCGGGTGCGTGCATGCTCAGGATGATCACCGGCGTGGAAGGCGAATGCTCTTTGATCTGCTTGATCGCTTCGAGGCCCGAATCGCCGGGCGGCATCGAAATATCACAGATGATCACATCCCATTTCTGTTTGATCACCAGTTTCATCAGGTCTACGGAATCGGACACATCTGCGATCTCGGCAAAGGGATAGGCTTCGGTTAATAACATTTTAATCCCTTCACGAACGATAGTATGGTCATCTGCGATCAAAAATTTCATAAGGATGGCTTAAGAAAAACACTACAGAAACATTTTCAATACTTTATAAACCCATTCCGGTATTCAACACATTAAAATAGCACTTTTAATTGATTTCTGCTTTGCCGGATTGCCCTGATCTTCCGGCTTACCCCACTATTTCCGCTCCTTAGGAACATGCACTGAAATAATAGTGCCCTTGCCCGGTTCGCTTTCGATCTCAAGGTGACCATTCATGGAAACGGCGCGTTCGCGCAGCCCAACCAGGCCCAGCGTATTTTTATGCTGCCGCCCGTCGAAACCCTGTCCATTATCGGTAACGGTGAGATAAAAATTATCCTCATCTTCCCGGGTCATCACCAATACACTGCTTGCCTGTGCATGACGCATCACATTGGTAAGCGATTCCTGTGCCATCCTGAACAGTTCGGTCTTTACATGTATGTTCATTTCGCTGTCATCGAACCCCGATTCGAACATACACTGGATGCCGTTCAGGTTCTGAAATTCCGTGCAATGCCATTTCAGCGCCGCATTCAGGCCAAAATCATCCAGTACGCTCGGACGCAGGCTGGATGCGATCTTCCGTACAGACGAGATCAGTATCTCTATCGTCTTATTGGCGTGCTCTATCCTTTTACGTGCGACCTCTTCTACGGTCGTAAGCCGCAGGTTCAGCCAGTCGATATCGATCTTCAGCGCCGAGGCCAGCTGCCCGAGCTCATCATGCACTTCGCGTGCAATGTATTTTCTTTCGTCCTCGCGCACCCGCTGCAGGTAAGCTGAAAGACGTTTCAATTCGTTGTTCTTTTCCTTCAGCGCTTCCTCATACTGCTTTCTGGCGGTGATATCGTGCGAGGCGCCGATCATACGGGTAGCATTTCCCCGCTCATCGCGCAGAATATAGCCACAGTCGTGCACATAGGCATAGCTGCCATCGGCCCGCAAAAAACGGTACTCATCCTGCCAGTAACTCTCTGCCGGGTTAGCCAGTAACAGCTTCCTGTTGCGGGTTACCCGCTCCCAGTCTTCCGGATGTGCCAGCTTGTTCCAGTGAGCATCCACCTCCTCAGGTTCCCAGCCTGGATAACCGAAAAGTGTTTCAAGACGCTTGCCGTCCCTGATCACGGAATTGGAGACCAGGTCCCAATCCCAGATACTGTCCTGTGTAGCCCGTGCCACCAGGGTAAAACGCTCATTGCTGACGCGCAATGCGTCTTCATGCTGTTTCTGAATGGTAATATCCCTGAAATTGTAAACAATGGCATGGACCGCGGGATCTTCAAGCAGGTTCGTTGCCACGCCGTCCATCCAGCGCCAGCTGCCGTTGGCATGCTTGTGTCGCCATTGCGTCCGCAGACAACTATTGGGCTCAGCAACAAGCAGCGCCATTTTTACTTTGACCTTTTCCAGGTCGTCGGGATGGATATAATCGAAGGGCTTCTTCCCTATCCTGCTTTCCGCCTCGTATCCGAGGATCAGTTTAATAGACGGGCTTATATATATCGTGGTGCCCGTCTTATCTGTCAGTGCAATGATCTCCCCTCCTTTTTCGATCAGCGATCGGAACCGCAGCTCACTGTACAGGAGCTGTTCTTCTTTTTTAAGGCTCTCGGTAATATCGGTGGCCGAAACCAGCGCCGCATTTTTGCCGCCGTATTGGATCCCATGTGCAGTGAGTTCCACTTTTATGATCTCACCATTCTTGCATACATGCACAGACCTGCCCCTGTATATAAGTGCATGACCGCGGAAAGCGGCTTTTTCGGGCCGGAACGCTTCGGTTTGTTCCGCTGGAATGATGGCATCGAAACTGAGCTCCAGGAATTCTTTTCTGCTGTATCCATAATGCGCGATCGCCGCATCGTTCACGTCGAGAAACCGGCCGTTTTGCATATCCACGGCCCAGAACGGAGTGGGATTGGAATAAAACAGGTACCGGTACTTCTCTTCCGAAGCATGCAGCGCCTGTTTGGCGCTTTCTTCTTCTGTGATATTGCGCGCAGCGATCATAATATTTTCCACCGCACCAGTACTATCGGTGATCGGTATAAAACTGGCTTCCACAACATGCCGGTCACCCTGCCGGTCGATGCTGTTGAATTTCCGGTGCGCCTGATTTCCCGCCAGCACGGATGTAAGGATCTCCTTTACCTCGGCCTGGTTTTCGGGCGTCACAAACCTGAATACCGACTCTCCATCCGTCATCTGCTTGCCAACCATAAGCTGCATGCGTTTCTGGTAAGCCTGGTTCTGCATCACCAGATTCAGATCGCGATCCAGTATCATGAACAACTGGTCTGTATTATCCAGGATCATTTCCATTTCCCTGCGCGATTTCTGTAGCTGGAGATCTGCCTTGCGCTGTTCGGTTATATCCGAGAAGAAAACAGCGATGCCCCCATCAGGCGCGGGAAAGATCCGGGTTTGAAAAAAAACATCCCAGGGACCATAATACCCATCTGTTGCCGATGGAACCCGCGTCCGCATCACTTTCTGAAATTCAAGGTAGATAGGGTGGTTGTGCACGTCCGGGAACAGGTCATCAATATGTCTGCCCATGATGTCGGCGGGTGTTTTTCCGTGCAGGATATCGGCGCCCCGCTCATTGATATATGTGTATTGCCAGTTGCTGTTGATGGTAAGATAACCATCGGATGTGCTGTCGAGTATGGTTTTGTATTTGGCTTTGGCGGCTGTGGCTTCGTTCAGTGCGGCTATTGTGCGTTCTTCCTGCTTTCTGCGGTCGGAGATGTCTACAAAAAAGCTGACCTTACATTCTTCTCCGTTGTCGGTGACGGGCACGGTTGAATATTCGCAGGAAAACCTTTCTCCGTTCCTGCGGATGCAGGTAAGCTCTTCACTGATCGCTCCGGTAACGCTGCTGAAGCCAGGGTGATCTGTAAGACGGGGCCGATGCTGATCCACAATGTCCTGCCATCTTATTTGCTTCAGTTCAGACTCCGGATAACCGAACAGGTTACAGGCAGCCTTATTGCATTCTACTATAGCTCCATCAGGCGTAGTAATAACAATCGCCTGCAGCGAATGCTCAAAAACTGCTTTGTATTTTCCGTTTTGGGTATTTCCCGGCCGGGCAACTTTCATGCTCAGATTTTTTCGCCGCGCGGGCTATTGAAGGGTCCTCCCACAATAGCCCGGCGCCTTGAATTTATACCAGTCTGCTGTCGATAGCGTATTTGATCAGTTCCAGGTTATTGTGAAAATCCATTTTCTCAAAAATACGCGACCTGAAGGTACTAATGGTATTGGTGCTCAGGGAAAGTTGCTTGGCGATCTCGGAAATCGTCTTACCGGCAGCCAGCAGCCTGAACACCTCATTTTCTCTCTCGGACAGATTGCTCACATTACGCGTATTGTTATTGTTCTCGAAAGCGTCGGCCAGCACATTCACCACTTCGGGCGTCAGGTATTTTTTGCCTGATAGTACCGTATTGACCGCATTCACCAGTTCCAATGTGGCAGCGCCTTTGGTGAGGTAGCCCGAAGCCCCGGACTGCATGGCACGCACGGCATACTGTTCAGGCGCATGCATGCTTAGCATGATCACCGGCACGCCGGGTGTATTCGCTTTGATCTTTTTAACCGCTTCCAAACCCGAATCGCCGGGCGGCATGGAGATATCCGAAATGATCACATCCCATTTCTCGCTCAATGCCAGGCGCAGCAGGTCCTGCGAATCCGATACGTCCACGATCTCCGAAAAGGGATAGGCTTCTATCAGCAGCATCTTAATCCCTTCCCTGACGATGGTATGGTCGTCTGCAATTAAAATTCTCATAACTCCTATGTTTTTGGAATAACAGCGCAAATAATAGTACCCTGGCCAGGTTTACTTTCTACCGTAAGCGTTCCGTTCACCGACAGCGCTCTTTCGCGCATGCCGATCAACCCCAGCGTATTGGTTTTCTGTGCCATATCGAAACCACGTCCATTGTCTGAAATGATCAACCGCACACCGGCCGAGGTGCCGCTGATCTGCACTTTTACCTGCGTGGCATTCGCATGCCGCATCACATTGGTGAGCGATTCCTGGCAGATCCTGAACAGCTCGTTCTTGGTCTTCATCGGTAAACGTGTATCATCCAGCAGCTGTTCAAAACTGCAGGGTATGCCGTTAAGCATACTGAATTCCTTACACTGCCACGACAAAGAAGCATTCAGTCCGAGCTCATCGAGCATGCTGGGCCTGAGTGTAGCGGCTATTTTCCGGATCGTATTGATCAGCAGGTCTGCCGTTGAAGCCGCATGCTGCACTCTTTTGCGCGGAACCTCTTCCAGTGCCGGAAGGCGCAAGGCCAGCCAGTCGATATCCATCTTTACAACAGATGCAAGCTGGCCCAGTTCATCATGCACCTCGCGTGCAAGGATCTTGCGCTCTTCTTCGCGGATTCCCTGCAGGTGTGCAGATAACTGTTTCAGCTGCCGGTTCTTTTCTTCCAGCTCTTCGTTGATCTTTTTGCGTTCGGTGATATCCCGGCTGATGCCCACCAGGCCCCTGGTATTCTGGTGTCCGTCCTTAAAAGGTATTTTGGTAGTAAGCAGCCAGCGCGTTTGCCCATCTTTGTTGGTAATAGGTTCTTCCCGCTCGATAATAGGCAGGCCGGTTGCCAGTACCTGTTGATCGTCTTTAAGAAAAGCCGCTGCCGTCTGGTTGCCCAGCAGGTCCAGGATGGTCTTATTGAGCGTTTCTTCTTCCTCCCGGAAACCGAGCAACTCCACATTCGCTTTGTTGTTGATGATATGGCGCATCTGGTCATCCTTCACATAAATATAATCCGGCAGGTTATCTATCAGCAACCGAAGTAACTTTCGCTCAGCCACCAGGGCTTCCTCGGCTTTTTTCCTTTCGGTAATATCCACCATAATTCCGCGCAACTGAAGCGGCGATCCCTGATCCTCCACGATGGCAACGAAATCCGCGAGCCATACAACCGTTCCATCGGCAGCCACCATGCGGTATTCGAACTGATGTTCCTTCTTTTTCCGGGTTTGCTCAACACAATAGTTCACAGCAAACTCACGGTCATCCGGGTGAATATGATTTGCCCAGAAATCCGGTTCTTCGATCCACAGGTTCACCGGGTATCCCAGCAATTTCTCCGCATGCCTACTCACATACGTGAATTGAAAAGTTTCTGCGTCGGCTTCCCACACAATGCCGTCTACCGTATTCACCAGTGCAGTAAATTTTTCCTGCGTCTTGCGAACGGCTTCTTCAGATCTTTTCCTTTCCGAAATATCCTGCATAGCGCCGATCATCCTTATTGCCCTGCCCTGGTCATCGCGCACAACCACAGCTTTGTCGTACACATACACATACTCCCCATCTGCCCGCCGGTAACGGTATTCATGACTCCAGTTTGTTTCTGTGCCGCGAAGCAATTCATCTATCCCGTCGAATACCTGCTTCTTATCGTCAGGGTGGATATTATCGAAAGAATGTATGTGGTTGGCGATGGTATCTTCGAGAGAATAGCCGAAAATCTTTTCATAGCCTTCGCCCCAGTAGAGATGATCATTGAGGATATCCCAGTCCCACACGGCGTCGGATGTGGCCCTGGTTACATATCCGAACCGTTCGTTACTGGCCTTCAATGCCTCATCGGCCCGTTTCCGCTCGGTGATAATACGGCCTACCCCCAGCAGGCCTGTGACCTTCCCTTCCACATCGTAAAGCGGTACTTTGGAGGTCAGCAACCATATCGAATCGCCATCCACACTTGTAAAATGTTCTTCCTGATTGTATATCGCATCGCCGGTACTGATTACCTTCAGGTCGTCCGCTAACCTGGGGCCGCCTATTTCCGGGCCGAATATCTCCAGGTCGGTTTTGCCGAGGGCTTCTTCTTCTGTCATTCCCATCAGGCTCAGGTCTACATTATTGGTGACGATCTTGCGCCCTTCGCGATCTTTGATATAGATCGAATCGGGCAAAGTGTCTATCAGAACCCGCAACTGTTTGTGTTCATTTTTCAGCCTGATCTCCGCCATCTTCCTCGCGGTGATATCCTGAACGATACCATACAGCTTCACCACCGCACCCTGCCGGTCTTTCGATACCTGGCATGCCGCATAATGATAGGCTTCAGGGGCACTGGGCAGACTGAGCTGGAGATCGGTTTCATAATTCTCGCCCGAACTGAGCGCGTTCGCTATAAGCTGCCGGAGCCGCGCCGCATCCTTCTCCGGATAGAAGCCGATAAAATTTTCAAGAGAAGGTGGGCCGTTCTGCGGATCGATGGCGAAAAGCAGGTACAGTTCATCCGACCAGGTAAGTGTTTTGGTTGCGCAATCATATTCCCAGTCGCCAACGCTGCCCACATACTGCGCATTCTTCATACGCCGCTCATTATCGGCGATGGCCTGCGCTGCTTTTTTTCTGTCGCTGATATCCTGCACGATCCCTTCAAACACTACCGCGGTTCCCGAGTTGTCCAATACCAGGTTGCCTTTTTCGAGCAGGGTCTTTACTTCACCGCTGGCAAGCACAATACGATGCTCGAGACCAACTGCGCGCTCGCCTTTAACAACAGCGTTCTGCTTTTCGAGGAAATAATCGCGGTCATCGGGATGGACCATATTGAAAAACTCTTCGTAGCTCAGCTTCCCGGTCGGCGGAAGATCAAGTATCCGGCAGGCCTGCTCCGATAAGGTAAGTTCGAGCGTGGTGAGGTTCAGCTCCCAGTAACCCAGTTGTGCGATCTGCTGCGCGGCCCGGAGTTGTCTGTTGGACCGGATCAATTCAGATTCGATATGGATCTTATGCGTGATATCATTGGACAGTACAAGCACTGCAGCCTTTCCCTGATAACTGAGGCGGCATGCCGAGATCTCCACCTGGATGACCTCGCCGTTCTTTTTCAGGTGCTTCCAGCATCCGCGATAGGCGCGGTTGTCTTCCTGTACTCTGTTACCTCTCAACAGCAGTCTTTCTTTTTCCGAATCCGGCCTGATATCGACAACATGCATCTGCAGGAATTCTTCCCGCCCGTAACCGTAGTGACTGATCGCAGCTTCGTTAACGGCAAGAAAACAGGTGGTTTCGCTGTCGTAGATCCACATCGGCAGTGGATTCATGTTGAACAGGTCTCTGTAATCCCTTACCGATTCAAGCAATGCATTTTCGATATCTATGGGGGAAGTTGACTGTAAAGACATTTCCGAAGACAGCTCTGCCGGGAAGGCACCCATCTGCCGCTGCATCATTTCGTGTTGAGCGAACAATGCATCATATGCCAGTAAGAGTTGGTCATATTTCTTTTGCAGGTCACCGGTATGCTGGTGTGCCTGTTTTCTTTCTGTTGCCTCACTCATCTAACAACTGAACAATTTTTTAACGGGCATGAGCCCCGGTGAAAATACCAGAGCCGTCCTGCTCTGTCAGAAAACTGTCATCAAAATTTAATCTGAAGCGGTTTTCAGGTGTATTTCCGGGCCATCCCGAAGAACTGTATGAGCATAAAGAACGGATTTACAGCTATATAAAACCATAGCCGTAAACGAAAAACAGGGTAGTTGGAAGATGCGAATTTGTAGTAAATCGTCTACAATAGATGCAGAAACGACCACAGCTAGGTATGGAGTGAGGAAAGGGTGATTGCAGCTTATACCAGGCGATTGTCCACAGCATAGCGGATCAGCTGCATATTGTTCGCGAAATTCATTTTTTCGAGCAGCCTCCCCCGGAATGTGTTGATGGTATTGATGCTCAGGATAAGCTCATTGGCGATCTCGGAAACCGTTTTCCCGACAGCCAGTAACTTGAATACTTCCAGCTCGCGGTCCGACAGGTTTTCGATCGATCTGTCGATGTCTTTTCTCTCGAAAGCTGCCGCCAGTACAGCAGCAACATCATCGCTGATATAACGTCTGCCCGATTTCACATGCTTTACTGCATTCACAAGTTCCATGGCAGCCACACTTTTCGTAAGATACCCGGCAGCGCCCGCGCGCATCGCCCTCACCGCATATTGGTCGGGCGAATGCATACTGAACACGATCACCGGAGTACCAGGCGTATGTTCCTTGATCTTTTTTACCGCTTCCAGTCCCGAGTCGCCGGGTGGCATGGAGATATCGGTGATAACAACATCCCACTTATCGCGGTACACCAGTTTGAGCATGGTGGCGGAATCAACAACGTCCACGATGTCTGCAGCGGGAAATGCTTCAGTCAACAACAATTTAATTCCTTCGCGGACGATGGTATGATCGTCTGCAATCAAAATTCTCATAGGATATTTTTTTGGGGCTTATCCTGGCTACAACGCTTGTTCCTGTCTTGTTCTTGTCCCGGCTATGTTATCTCAACTTTATCAATTGTATCAGCTTACGCTGTCCGCCCTGGATTATTTCGGCAAAATACTGGCCCGCAGGATATGCCTGTCCGATCTGCACCGTTCCGGTAGATGGCAGAGCCGACTTTGCATCTACTACCCTGCCGCTCATATCCACCACACGCAGGTTCACCGGCAGCTGCATAGCACTCTGCCATTTCAGGGTAAACCGCTCTGTAGCGGGGTTAGGCGCCACGAACAATTGAAGCGTACCGGCCTCCGTTGTAGCAGTTGCCTGCGTTCTGTCCGCCACAGCATTCGATTTTTTCTTGTTCACCGTTACGGTCTGCGTGGCGGTAGCGGCATTCCCGCTCAGGTCTTTCACCGTCCAGGTCACTGTTGTCGTTCCCACAGGGTAAGATGCCGGTGCATTATTGGTAACCGTCTTCACTCCGCAATTATCGGAAGTGGTGGCATTGCCGAGCGCCACATTACTGGCCGATGACTGGTTGTTTGGAATTGTAACCGTTACATTGTTCGGAGCAGTGATCGTTGGCTTCTGCGTATCGGTCACCGTAATCACAAAATTTTTGCTGGCGCTGTTGCCGCTCGCATCTTTCGCCGTTACGGTAACGGTGGTGCTGCCCGTTGAAAAACTGCTGCCGGATGCCTTGCTGTAGGTTACAGTGACCGGAGACCCGGAATTATCGGTAACCGCTGCGGCGAATTTTACAGTGGCGCTGCATTTACCGGCATCCGTGTTCGCCGAAATATCGGAGATCGTGATCACCGGCGCAGTATTATCCACTACAGTAACGAGTTGCTTCGCGCTGCTCTTATTGCCGCTTTTATCTGCAGCCGTCCAGGTTCTTGTAATGGAATAATTATAATGGGATGACAGGCCTGTATTGCTGCCCTGGGTGCTTGCTTCAGCAAATGTTACAACAGGTGAACCGTCGCAGTTGTCTTTGGCACTCACGGCAGGGGCCGCGGGAACCTTATCGCAGCTCACGGTCATATCAGCGGGCACGCTAAGGAGTACAGGGGCTTCGATATCTTTTACGGTAACGGACTGCGTAGCGGTACTGGTATTACCGTGTATATCGGTAACAGTCCAGGTAACCGCTGTTGTTCCTGTTGTAAAAAATGCAGGCGCATTGTTGGAAACGGATGCCACTCCGCAGTTATCGCTGGTTTTTGCAGTGCCCGGCGAAACCGTTGCCCCGTTCTTTCCCGCATCATTCCCAACAACAATATCTGCCGGAGCTGTGATGGATGGCAGTTCATTATCGGTTATGATAACCGTCTGCTGCGCAGTAACGGTGTATTGATTGAGATCGGTAACCGTCCAGGTAACCACGGTGGTGCCTACCGGGAATACTGCCGGCGCATCATTGCTTATGCTGGCGATACCGCAGTTATCCGAAACTGCAGGCGTACCGAGGTTTACGGAAGCGCCGCATTGACCCGCGGCAGCGGCTGCAGAAAACGAGGTCTGCTGCAACTGGATAACGGGTAATTCATTGTCGATAACGGTAATCCGCTGCACCATGGTATCTGAATTACCCTGAGCATCCGTGGCCGTCCACGTGATCAATGTGGTGCCAACCGGGAAAACAGCATCAGGTCCGTCGTGGGTCAATGTTACCTGGCCGCTGTTATCGAAAGTATAAGGTACCATCAGATCTACCCTGGCGCTGCAGCCGCCCGGATCATTCACTACACTGATCTCAGACAGCCGTGAGATATAGGGTTTTTCCTGATCTACTACAGTCACTTTCTGGGTGGCCGTCGTTTTTGAACCGGATTTATCGGTAGCTGTCCAGGTTACAACGGTAACGCCGATCGGATAGTAGTCCGGCGCATTGTTCGATACGGTAACACCGTCGCCGGTAACTGCGGCCGCGCCGAGGTTTACGCCGCTGGCTACATCGCTGTATTGGTCGGTAGCAACGGTAATATCCGCAGGAGCTGTAATGGTCAGCGGTTCAAATCGATGGGACTGGGGCTTCTTGAAAAAATTGTGGAGATAACCTGACGCGACAGCGGGCTGCGGAACCAGGTGCACGAGTAAAAGCACAGTGAAAACTGTCCGGGGTAGAACTTTTCTCATAGAATCTTATTTGGATTATGGTGTCACGATCTCTCAGCGAAATCAGTGTTTTAACAGCTATCAGTTGTATCCCTACACCATTCAACACGGTTCAAAAGCAGCGGCAGAGTTATCAAAAGAACGCAAAAACCATTCGGTTTTTTGTCGTAAACCCGGGATAATGATACGAATTTTCATTTAAAACGGAAAAAAACCGAAAATATTTTAGAAAATAACGCAAAAGGCCGCTCCTGTTGGAGCGGCCTCTGCTGCTGTATAGTTTTGGTTGGGGGGTGAATATTATCCTCTGGCCTTGATCAGCTGGATCACTTTGCGCTGTCCGCCCTGAGTGATCTCGGCAAAATAAGAGCCGCTGCTATAGTTGTGTCCGATCTGCAAAGTACTGTTAGAACCGATCTTCGATTTTGCATCCACTACCCTGCCTGAAGCATCCATTACCCGCAGGTTGATCGGAGTTTCGAACCTGCTCGCGAATTTAAGCGTAAAGTAAGTAGTGCTTGGATTAGGCAGCACAGTTACTTTCAGGTCTTCTTCAGAAACAGCGCTTGTTTCAGTAGTGATCTTAGAAGTTGTTTCCGCCGTTACACTGCTTTGTTTGGCAGACTTGCTGTTCAGCACAAGCGGGGCTGCGGTAGCGCAGTCGTAGCTGTTCCAGATCACTGTATTGCCTTTGCTGTCCAGGTCTTCTACTACGAACAGACCGGTCATATAGATATTGTCGTTGCAGGAAGATTCGCTGTGCGCTTTATGATCGCAGTCATCATGGTCATGGTATTTGTGCGAGCAGTTCCATGAATAGTGCGCTTTGTGATCGCAGGCTTCATGGTCATCATTATCTGCATCCGTTCCATTTACAGTAAGTCTGCCATCAGGCATAATGATATTGGCCACCACTTTCACATCAGCTCCTTTAACGGAGAACCTTTCGTTGTTATCGCATTTTTCATCGCCCATGTAGAAAGTTACTTTGTAACTATCCGGGTTAACGACCACTTCAGTTCCCACACTTACTCTTGTGCTTACACGTACCGCTGTGTTCGGAGCAAAGCGCACATAGCTGTAAGTATTGTTCTTGATGCCATTATCTATGATCAGGTTGTCGATGTTCAGCACATTGGCGGCGAACCGGACGCTGGCGCCTTCTTCCAGGCGAATGGTACCGAACGTGTTGCCGGTAAGGGTAACGCTAACATTGCGTTTAATGGTCAGACTGTTATAGTTACCATTGAGTATTGCATTGTTGCTGTACGCCGTATAGTTCGGCAGGTATTTGGCGCTGGCGGTGTTATACTGCATGGTTGGCAGGGTAACGGTAGCAACGCCGTAGATCTGTGAGCTTACGGTGGCGCCCCAGTCTTTGCGGATATCGGTTCCTTTTACAAATGAACCGGGGCCGGTAACAGAGCTATAAGAACGCAGCCTGATATCCGCTTTAGTGCTCAGTGCGCCGATGCTGCCAGACGCTACTTTATTGTATTTGCCGAGAGAAGCATCATCATACACCAGGATGGTATAGCTGCCGGTGAAGTTCTGTTTCTGGAAATTATAGGAAACCGGCGCACTTGTACAGCCATTGGCAGTAACGGTAAGCTGGTAATTGCCATCGCCATTATTCAGTCCCAGGCTAAGCTGCTGGCCCGCACCCACAGAAGCGCTGCCGTATGTCCAGGAGTAGCTCGCGCCGCTCACGCTGGAAGCGCCGTTCAGGTACAGCTTGCTGCAGAAATCATCAGCAGATCCGGCTGTTATGCTCGCAACCGGGATGGCGTTGATGGTAACGGTTGTATTGCTGGTAGCAGTATTGCCTGCTGCATCTTTTACAGTCCATGTGATCGTAGACACACCTGCATTGAACGCACCGCTTGCATTATTGCCAGTGCCGGTACGGCTGGTAGCGCCAGTGATCGCATAGCTGATGGTAACCGCGCCGCAGTTATCGCTGGCTGCGAGAACCGGGATGGTATAGCTGGTTGCACCTGCGCAGGCTGCCTGGGCAGGCACCGCCGTTATCACCGGTGCGGTTGCATCGGTAACCGTAACATTGAATGTTCTGATAACGGTGCCGCATGTATTTGAAGCAGTCACTTTCACCACAGTAACACCTTTATTGAATACTGCACCGCTTCCGGTACCGGAACCGCTGCCTGTGGTTGCGCCTGTGAAAGTATAAGTTACAGCCGGGGCCGGACTGCCACCGCTCACTGAAACAGCATAGGTTACGGCAGCTGAACAACCGCTGGCCGTTGTGCCGGCAGCTACATCATTCTGTGCAGTCAGTACCGGTATTACGCAATTAGGATTAACAGTGATGCCTGTAGTTACCGAAGTAGCGCAGCCTGCAGCAGATGTTACCGTGTAAGTGATATTGGCAGTACCAATCGCTGCGCCTGTTACCAGGCCGGAAGCGTTTACGGTAGCAACCGAAGTATTGCTGCTGCTCCATACACCACCTGTAGTAGTGTTGGCAAGCTGGGTAGAAGAACCAACTGTAGTAACTGTTGTTCCGGTAATAGCCGGTACTACAGGGTAAGCTTTGATGGTAACACTGGAAACAGCCGAAGAAGCACTGCAACCGCTTGGGCCGGTAACAGTTACCGTATAATTTCCGCTGGCAGTTACGGTGATCGTTGAAGCTGTAGAGCCATTGCTCCAAAGCAGGTTACCGCTTGCATTGGTCGATAATACCGAGTTACCGCAATTGTCAACCACGGAAATAACCGGTGTGGCCGGAACAGCTTTCGGTGCAGCCACTGCAGATCCTGCGGTGCTGGTACAGCCGTTCACAGTTTGTTTTACACTATAGGTACCGTTACTGGAAACGGTGATGGATGAACTGGTTGCGCCGGTATTCCATAACAGGCTGCCTGCAGCATTGGTAGACAGTGTTGAGCTGCCGCAATTATCAACAACAGTCACAACCGGCGCTGATGGTATCTGGATCGGTGCAGCAACAGCAGAACCTGCCGCGCTGGTGCATCCATTAACGGTCTGTGTTACCGTATAAGTAGCATTGTTATTAACTGTGATGGCAGCAGCGGTTGAGCCGTTGCTCCACAGCAGGCTGCCTGCAGCATTTGTAGATAAAGTAGACGAGCCGCAGTTATTGACAACTGTTACAACAGGCGCAGCCGGTATCGCTTTCGGAGCCGCTGTTGCAGAACCTGCAGCGCTTGTGCAGCCATTAACGGTTTGTGTTGCCGTATAAGCACCGGCATTGGAAACAGTGATCGAAGATCCGGTAGCGCCAGTGCTCCATACCAGGTTGGTACCGGATGCAGTCAGCGTAGATGTTCCGCAATTGTCAACCACAGTTACAACAGGTGCGGCCGGGAACCCTTTCGGAGCAGCATTGGCCGAACCCGCGGGGCTGGTACATCCGTTCACGGTCTGTGTTACGGTGTACGTGCCTGCATTGGCAACAGTGATGGAAGCCGTAGTAGCGCCGGTGCTCCAGAGCAGGTTGCCGGCGGCATTGGTAGACAAAGTTGTATTTGCACAATTATTTGTAACAGTAACCACAGGAGCCGATGGGATGGCAACCGGGGCAGCCACACCAGAGCCCGCAGCGCTGGTACAGCCATTCACGGTCTGTGTTACCGTATAAGTAGCATTATTATTGACAGTGATCGAAGAAGCGGTTGAACCATTGCTCCACAGCAGGCTGCCTGCAGCATTAGTAGACAAGGTTGAAGCACCGCAGTTATTGCTAACGGTAACTACCGGTGCTGCCGGAATCGCTTTCGGAGCGGCAGTGCCCGAACCAGCGGCGCTGGTGCAGCCATTCTGGGTCTGGGTTACGGTATAAGAACCTGCACCTGCTACAGTGATGGAAGCAGTAGTGGCGCCGGTGCTCCATACCAGGCTGCCCGCAGCATTGGTAGACAGTGTTGAACTGCCGCAATTATCAGCTACGGTTACTACAGGCGCTGAAGGTGTGGCGCGAACAGTAACCGTTGCAGAAGCCGTGGCACCGCATGCATTGGTGTAAATGATCGCTACAGAACCGCCGGCCACGCCGGTTACCATACCTGCTGCATCTACCGTTGCGATGGAGCGGTCAGCGCTGCTCCAGCTGCCGCCTGTTGAAGCAGTGCTCAGTTGTGTAGTGCTGCCGGAACAAACTGTTGTTGTACCGGTGATCGGCGCTACAAGGGTTGGGCTAACGGTGATCGTAAATGTTCCGGTAGTTATGTTGCCAGAAGTATCTGCTGCCGTAACGGTTACAGTTGTTGTTCCTACAGGGAATACAGTGCCCGGATCCTGGCTATAAGTGATGGTAACAGGAGCCTTTGAATTATCGGTAGCAGTTGCTGCGAAATTCGCAACAGCGCCGCACACCGCAGCATTGCCAGACAGGTTCATGTTTGCAGGAACGGTCAGTACCGGCGGTATCACATCGCGGCCTATGACAACGATCACCTGCTGATCCTGGTAAGTGATATTACCATTGTGATCATCATATTTCCAGGTAATGGTGAAAACACCCTGGTCGAGATAATTCAGCGGGCTTACGGTAGTTGCAGTAACCAGGCCCGCACAGTTATCGAGTGCTGTCGGGAATTCGGTTACAGTAGCCGGTGTTACGAGATTGAGTGTTGGCAGCTGCGCAACTGTAGGCTGCGGCGCCAGGTTATCCTGAACAGTGATCACGATCGGCTCAGAAACCAGCACATCTTTCGGCGTGGTTACGCTGATCGTATAGTTGCCAGACTGGGTAGCAACATATGCATTGGAAGTAGCGCCGTTGATAGCCACGTTATTCAGGAACCACTGATAAGCCGAGCCTTCATTGGAAGAAGACAGGGTTACGGAACCTGAAGGACAGAATGTGGTAGGTCCGTCTGCATTGATCGGAGCCAGTGCAGATACGGAGAGCCTTGTACTTGCTGTTACAACGCAATTAACAAAAGGAGCTGTTACGGTATAAGTACCTGACTGGGCAGGCTGTACATTAGTGATAGTGGGGTTCTGTAATGCAGAACTGAATCCATTAGGGCCATCCCATGTATAGCTGAATCCGCCGCTGGCGAATAATTTGATGGTGCTGCCGATACCGAAGATAGAGCCATTGGATGCTGCAGTAACCGGCGGAAGTGAGAACACCGCGCAGGTACCATTGATCTTGAAATCAGACCAGTTGGATGACAATCCGTCCAGCGCAAAATTTTCCAGGCTGCCATTGTTCGCATTGCCGCTGGCATCGATTACCGTATTGATGCCTGTGTTAGGCGCATTTACAAAACCCTGGTTGTATTTAAAGTAAGCTACCAGTCCGTTCTGCTGGGTAACATCGAGTTCGCAATTCTTGTTGTTGATGATCTCGCACTGGTTCAAAGCCCTGTTCCAGATCCTTGTTTCTTCTACTGAACCTTCGAAATATTCGTTGAAGCCTTCCTGCTGACCAAGCATCAGGTCATTACCGTTAACGGTGATGTCGCCTTCTACTTCCTTGGAAGCGCTCAGTACGCCGTCGAGGTAGATCCTCATGAAATATCCATCATAGGTTGCCGCAACATGGTGCCATTCGTTGATGGCAGGATAAGGAGCCGACAGTTTCTGCCATGCGCCATTCAGGTGCAGGTAAAATACATAAGAACCCCATGCATCATCCGTTCTCGGGAAGATATACCCGGAGTTAACGCTGTTGGTAGATTTACCCACTACATCCTGTACCTGGCGCGTGTTGTTGGTAGGATAGATCCATGACTCCAGTGTAATGGCGGAAGTAATGTTCAATGAATTATTGGCAGGGATCCGAACCTGGTCATTCACCCCGTCAAAACGAAGTGTTCCCGCTTTATAAGCAACGGTAAGCTTGGTGCTCGCTACCGCAGTACAGCCATTGTTGGTAACAGTTACTGAATAGTTTCCTGTGCGATCGGTAGTGCTGTTCGGAATGGTCGGATTCTGCAGGGTTGAAGTAAAGCCCTGCGGACCTGTCCATGCCCAGGCGCTGCCATCAGAAGCGAACAGTTGAACTGTGCTGCCCACTTCGATCACCGGACCATTGCTGGTAGCCGTGGCGCTCGATGCTACATAAGGAGAGCAGGATGAATTATTCACATTACCGCCGGTTGTCCAGTTGGAACCCGCAGCTCCTGTAAGTGAGAAGTTCTGAAGTGTACCGTTATTATGATTCACGCTCGAATCGGCCAGTACTGTGTAAGCGCTGTTGTCAACATCAACAAGGCCCTGGTTGAAGCGGTAGTATCCAACAAGTCCGTTGATGCCGGCAATACCATTGTTATCTCCGTTCAGTTCGCAGTTCTGGTTGTGCTGGATCTCACACTGGGTAAGCGCACGGTTCCAGAAACGAAGTTCATCAAGTCCGCCTTTGTAGAATTCCTGGTTATAACCGTCCTGCTGACCGATACTGATATCGTTGCTGTTAATAGTTATGGTACCGGGAGCCGAGAGACTGCCCACCAGGTTTCCGTTCATATATATTCTCATGAAGAAGCCGTCGTAAGTGGCCGCAACATGGGTCCAGTTGTTCAGGCTTGCGAACGGGGCCGATACTACTTTCCACTGACCGTTAACCGCCAGCCAGAAAGAGAAAGACTGCCAGCCATCGTCGGTACGTGGGAATACATAACTGTTGTTCTGGTTAAAAGTGGATTTGGCAACCACGTTCTGTACCAATGGCAGGTTACTGGTAGGCTTCACCCACATCTCAAGCGACATGGCATTTGGAGAATTGAAAGGCGCGGCGTTCGGGATCCTGATCACGTCGTTCCGTCCGTCGAAATCAAGTGATTTTGCGCGATCTGCCACAATGATAGAAACACTCGCATTTGCAGAACAGCCGTTCTTGGTTGCAGTAACCGTATAAGTACCTGAAGCATTCTGACCAACGCCGGGAATAACAGGATTTTGTAAAGTAGAAGTGAATCCGTTGGGGCCTGTCCAGGAATAAGTGTCACCGCCGCTCGCGGTAAGTTCGATATCTGAACCGATAGCAAGCGAGGTAGCAACCGCTCCCGCAACAGCGTTAACCGGTGTGAATACGCCGCAATTGCCGCTCACGGTTCCGTCTGTCCAGTTAGAGGTAAGTCCTGAAAGCAAAAATCCGAGCAATGTACCATTGTTCGCATTCGTTGTTTCATCGAGCACCGGTGAAAGCAGGTTGACCAGGTTTACAAAGCCCTGATTGAATTTATAATAAGCTGCAAGACCTGTTTGTGAAGAAGCGGTCAATTCGCAGCTCATGGTGCTGGAGATCTCGCAGCCAGACAGCGCGCGGTTCCAGATGCGGATATCATCGAGTTTGCCCTGGTAGTATTCGTCGGTGTAACCGGTCTGACCGCCGATGATCAGCGGGTTATTGTTAACAGTAATGGTGCCTGCTTTGGCCTGAGAGCCGGCGAGCACACCATCAATGTAGATACGCATAAAAAAACCATCATAGGTTGCCGCCAGATGGTGCCATTGATTTCTTTTTGAGTTACTGCTTCCGCTATAGGTAACTTTCAGTGTCTGCCATCCCTGGCCGTTCAGGTTCAGCAGAAATTCTACTGTTCTCCAGCCATCGGATGTTCTTGGGAAAATATAAGAGTTGTTTACAGCCGAAGAAGATTTACAGATAACATCCTGCGTGCCGGAGATCTTGGAATAGTTGATCCAGGCTTCGATAGTAATGTTTGAGCTGATATTGAGAGAAGGATTTGCAGGAACCTGCACGCGATCGTCCACACCATCAAAATGAAGGGCGGTGGCGGGAGTCTGGGCAGTTGCATTGCCGAAATAAAAAATGCTGCTCAGGAAAACAAGAGCCAGTTTTTTTGGTACGGATGCCGATGCAGTTTTAATCCTTGCGTAAAACTTCAAATCCATGTTGTTCCTAAAAATTGAAATCAGTTTTGCTGCGTCTTTTTTACAGTCAGTTCAACTGAAAGATTTCAAAAAATTGAATCGTTTAACGTAGGAGGATGAATCTTCGAACTATAATCAGCTACAAGATCGTTGACAACTTTGTAAAGATTATACTACAAATGTAATGAAATCCCTAGTAGCGCAAAACTTTTTTTAACATTTTTGAAGAAAAAGATATTCACATTTTAATTGCTTTTTAATAATGCTGAGGTCGCGCTTATAGCTGGGTCATCATGGTAAAATCGGCCGACATTGAACCAGATTAAGGAGGAGGTTTGACATTAACTATTTGAAAATCATATGAATGCAGCCAGAACCGTTCTTCAGGCCCAACTCTGGTACATGTGCCGGCGCCCTATCCCCTGCGGTTTTTGCCCCGGGGAAATCCGTACAGAACACCCGTGGAAAACCCTTTCAGGTGGTAGACTATTCGACCGGGTAGTGTAGTAAAAGGCAATACGGAAGCCGGTTTTCCGTTGGTCAATTTCCGTACTTACCTTAATTATATGTTTGCAAGACATCCCATCGATCCATATCATAATGACACAAGGCTGACACTGCGGCTTATCTGCAACGCTTACCTCAGTTTGATTTAGAATTTTAATTATCCGGGGTTTGCTTTATTTTCGCGCACTCAGAAAAAGGTCCTGTGGCCGAGCGGTTAGGCAGAGCTCTGCAAAAGCTTCCACACCAGTTCGATTCTGGTCGGGACCTCGAACACAGGGATCGTACACAGTTACGATCCCTGTTCTTTTATCGGCTTTTAGGTAAGTTTGCAACCAATAAAAACCAATGACAAGAATTGCTGAAAGTGAACTGATCATCAACGAACGCGGCGCGGTGTACCACCTCGATCTCAGGCCCGAAGAACTGGCGCATACCATTATTACCGTAGGAGACCCCGACCGGGTTGGCGAAGTAAGCAAGCATTTCGATTCGGTCGAACTCAAACGCAGCCATCGCGAATTTGTGACCCATACCGGTTTTCTGGGAAGGAAAAGGGTGTCGGTTGTCTCAACCGGCATCGGCACAGACAATATAGACATTGTGCTGAACGAACTGGATGCACTTGTCAATATCGATTTTACCAGCCGCACGGTAAAGCCGCAGCTAACGCAGCTGACAATTATCCGGGTAGGAACTTCCGGCGCTTTGCAGGCAGATATCCCGGTTGACAGTTTTGTGGCCAGCACCTTTGGCCTTGGCATTGATAACCTGCTTAATTTTTACCGGCAGCAGAATAATGACAGCGAGCAGCAGGTACTGCAGGCTTTTGTGACCCATACCCAAATGGACAGCCGTTTTGCAGCGCCCTATATCGCATCGGCAGGCGCCGCTGTGCTCAAACATTTTGTGGAGGGCTTCCATCATGGTATCACCGTTACCTGTCCCGGATTTTATGGCCCGCAGGGCCGGGTGCTGCGTTTGCCGGTCGTAAACCACGAACTGGTAGATCAGTTGACGGCTTTCAGCTTTGGTAACCACCGTATCACTAATTTTGAGATGGAAACCAGTGGTATTTACGGGCTTGGCAAATTGCTCGGCCATCATTGTCTTAGCCTGAGCGCTATCGTAGCCAACAGGGTGCAGCGCGAATTCAGCCAAGACAGTGCAGCCGCCATCGAAACGCTGATCCGTAAAACACTGGGTATAGTCGAAAATATCGCATAGGAATGTCGCTCAGCTTTTTTAAATACCAGGGTACCGGCAATGATTTTGTGATCATTGATAACCGCAAAGGCGATGTGGAGCTCACGCCTGCACAGGTAAAGCGCCTCTGCGACCGGCGCTTCGGTATCGGAGCTGATGGACTGATGATGTTGCAGGAATTGCCGGGCTATGATTTTGAAATGATCTATTTCAATTCCGATGGCCGCGAAGCCAGTATGTGCGGCAATGGCGGACGCTGCCTTACCCAGTTTGCCTACGACATGGGCATCCGTAAAGACCGGTTCCGTTTTCTGGCGGTGGATGGCGAGCATGAAGCGGTCATCGCCCAGAACGGCTGGATCAACCTCAAAATGAAAGACGTGAAGGGCATCGAGGAAAGACATGGCGATGCCATACTGGATACCGGCTCACCGCATTATGTGAAAGCAGTGGAAAATGTAATGGACATGGATGTGTACCGTGAAGGCAGGCATATCCGCTTCAGCCGTGAGTACGAAGCGAAAGGCATCAACGTGAACTTTGTAGAGAATGACGAAAGGCGAATTATCGTGCGCACCTACGAGCGGGGAGTTGAAGATGAAACCTATAGCTGCGGCACCGGCGTTACGGCCGCTGCGCTCGTTTTCGCGCATAATGACAATGGCTTTAACCGGATAGACGTGCAGACCAAAGGCGGATACCTGGCAGTGGAATTCGATAAGGTAATGGACCAGTGTTTCGAAAATATCTGGCTCTGCGGTCCGGCAAGCTTTGTGTACCGCGGAGAGATCGTGGTAGAGTGATGAGTTGAGAGTGATGAGTTATGAGTTGAATTATTCTGACCGCTGCTATCTTCATACCGCCTCCGATCGCCATAAACTTCAACTCCTAACTCCTAACTCCTAACTCACAACTCCTAACTCCCACCTCTCCCATGATCCAGTACTTTAAAAATATCGAGGGGCAGACCATCGAGATCAGCAAGCCTGATATAGGGGTTTGGGTAAACCTGGTGCCGCCGTTCAAGGAGGAGGAATTCGTTGAACTGAGCGAACACCTCGATATCCCGATAGAATTCCTGCGCGATTCGCTGGATATCGATGAACGGCCGCGTTATGAAACGGAAGACAATGTAAAATTCGTTGTCATCAAAACCCCCACCGAAAATAATTCTTTCAACGACAGCGACGCGTACTATATCACCATCCCTATCTGCATTATCCTTACCCATACGCAGATCGTAACTGTGAACTCATTCGATAACGGCGCGATCAAGAAATTCCTGAACTCGTTCCAGAAAAGGCATCCCGATAAAAAGAACATGATGATCCTGAAAGTGTTCGAGAAAGTGGTGCAGAATTTCATGGAGGTATTGAAAGAGATCAATCACCGGCGCAACCAGTACGAGACCAGTCTCTACAGCAGCAACAGCAACGAGGACCTCCTGCACCTGATGCGGATCCAGAAAAGCCTGGTGTATTTTGTAACCGCGCTGCGCAGCAATGAACTGCTGATGATGAAACTGGAACGCACCAATTTCCTCGGACTGAACGAAGAAGAACGTGAGCTGCTCAACGACCTGATCGTAGACACCAGCCAGGCGCTGGAGATGGCGAATATATATACCAATATCCTCAGCAGCACCATGGATGCATTCGCCAGCATCATCAGCAATAACCTGAACAACGTAATGAAACGGCTCACTTCCATTACGCTGGTACTCTCCCTTCCTATCCTGGTAACCAGTATTTACGGTATGAACGTGGATATTCCGTATATGCACTCCAACCATGCGTTCTATATCCCCGTTGTCATTTCTGTTGTGCTCTCACTGCTGATCAGCTGGTATTTCATGAAGAAAAAATGGTTCTGATATGGCTTTGTTCAATGTGCGGGTCTATGGCATTTTGCTTGATGCAAAACAAAGGCTGCTGGTAAGCGATGAATTCATCCGTGGCAGTTATTACACCAAACTGCCGGGCGGCGGGCTCGAATTCGGCGAAGGCACCCGCGATTGCCTGAAAAGGGAATTTATGGAAGAGACCGGCCTGGAGGTGACAGTGGGCGAGCATTTCTACACCACCGATTTTTTCCAGATCTCCGCTTTCAATAATAAAGACCAGATCATTTCCATCTATTACCTCGTTCACGCCGAGGAGCCCATCGAACTGCCTGTCAAAAACAGTCCCTTCGATTTCGCTGCTCACCAGGTGTCGGATCCCGAGGGCGAAAGCGAGGTGTTCAGATGGATAGAATGGGAGCAATTGGACGAAGAAAAAATGTCTTTACCGATTGATAAGGTGGTGGTGAGGATGCTGAAGAAAATTAATAATTAGTAATTAATAGTTCGAATGGCGGGCATATGGGCGGAAGGTTTGCAAATGGAATAATGGCCGTTGGCTCCTTTGCCTTATCCACTCTCAGCGAAACCAGGTCGCGAATGCAGTGCGGCTGATATTGCCGGGGAAGGTTCGCTAAAAGAAAAACGAAGCCAGGAAGAAAAAGAAGTCTTGTCTTGTTGCTGCTTTCAATTAGTAATTATTAATTATTAATTGCCAACTACCCGGCAGCCGGCACATTGGCAAATTCTTTCCCCATCGCCGCATGCTTCATTCTGTCTGCTGTTTCTTTGCCGAGGTATTTTTCGATCCGCTTTTCGATGAAATAGATCAGTGGCGTAAGGATAATGGCCATGGTAAATTTGTAGAGATAATTCACGAGACAGATGGCGAGCACCAGTTGCCAGCTCCAGCCGTTGCCGATCTTGAAAGCGATAAAAAGCACCACGAAGCTGTCTACCAGTTGCGATACCAGCGTAGAACCGGTGGCGCGCAGCCAGATCCATTTTTCACCGGTCGCTTTTTTGATGCGATGGAAAACGGTAACATCCACGATCTGGCTGACGAGGAAAGCCGTAAGACTGCCGAAGATGATCCACATCCCCTGCCCGAAAATACCGCCGAACGCATCCTGCATATTGGGTATGCCGCTGTCTTGTTTGGAACTGATCCAGAAATCGGCCGGTGCAATTTTCATGGCGCCGTAGAACATCAGGAATGCGTAGCCGATCAGCACAATAGCAGTGTAACTGATGCGGCGAACGGCTTTTGGTCCGTAATACTCATTCACGATATCGGTGATAATAAACTCCAGCGGCCAGAGCAGCACACCGCAGGTAAGGTTGAAGGAAAGTCCCGACTGCCCGAATATGGTGAAGTTCGACGGCTGCATCCCCAAGAATTTTTCCAGCGAGAAGATCTTGCCGCCGATGCATTCAGCGATCAGCGCATTGGCAACAAAGAATGCCGTGATGCCCAGGAATAGTTTGGTCGGTTTGTTTTTTAGGATATCGTGTATCATGAAACGAGTATAAAATGTGTGAATACCTGGGCCAGCAGGAACAGGAAATTGAGCATCACAAGCCATGGCCTTACTCCCAGCGGCTTGCGGCCCAGCAGTCTTACCCCGTACAAGACACAAACGATCAGGTTAACGAAAGGGGCCATTATCCAGCCCAGGGCGAGGATGGTGCCGCTGATGGCATCTGACTGGATAAAATCATGGGTGCGCTGCATTACCAGGCAGAACACGAAAAGGAAATTACAGATCAGCGCAAATCTTGATAAAAATGCTACGGTCCTCATCGGGAGCAGTCGGTTTTAGTTGAATCCGGCGGAGTTTTCGCACAAATTACATGTTAAGACCTTTAAATGGCCGCCACAGGCACAAAAAACTAAACATTTTTTAGGTAGGTTTGCGACAGTCTAAAACTGACGCATGAAGCCATTTAACTGGAAGTCTTTGATCCCCCACGCCGTTGCCGTGGTTGTTTTCCTGGTAGTAGCTCTTTACTATTGCAAGCCTACACTCGAAGGCAAGGTTTTGCAAACCACAGATGTAACCCTTTGGAAAAGCACCGCGCAGAATTCGTTCGACTACAAAAAAAAGCATGGCGAATTCCCTTTGTGGTCCAACAACGCTTTCAGCGGAATGCCCGCTTTCCAGATCACCAGCGTGGGCACCAATCCGGTATCCATCATCTATATCCAGAATATTCTTACGCTGAACCTGCCCAAGCCGGCCAATTTCTTTTTCCTGGCCTGTATCTGTTTTTATTTCCTGAGCCAGGTGTTGCGGATCAATCCCTATATCGGCTTGTTCGGCGCCCTCTCCTATGCCTATGCAACTTATAACCCGATCATTATTGCGGCCGGTCACGATACCAAAATGCTGGCCATCGCCTACCTGCCTGCTTTCATCGGCTCACTGATATTATTGTATACCCGACGGTATATCTGGGGTACGGCGCTTACGGCCTTATTTACGGGGCTGCTCATATCGGCCAATCACCTGCAGATCACTTATTACGGCTTCCTGATCGCTATTATCATGAGTATTGCTTTCGGCATAAGATGGATCCGTGAAAAAGATTATAAACAGCTCGCATATTCCGCCGGTCTCGCGGTTGGCGCAGCACTGCTCGGCATCCTGGTGAATGCAGTAATGCTGTTCACCACCTACGAATATTCGAAACACACGATACGCGGCGGCTCCGAACTCGCCGGCAATTCCGGCAATGCAACCAAAACAGGTTTGAGCAAGGATTATGCGATGAGTTACAGCGTATACAAAACAGAACCGCTGGTAATGATGTTCCCCAGGATGTACGGGGGCAGCAGTCATCAACTCGAAGTTGCGGAGGATAAATCCAAAGCCATTGAGAGTCTGCAGCAGATGCCGCAGCAACTGGCGCAGCAGCTACAGGAATTAGGCGCCTTGCAATTTTACTGGGGAGGTATCGACGGCGTCGGCACTTCGGGGCCGCCCTATGTGGGAGCCATCATCTGTTTCCTCGCCTTATTTGGATTTGCGATACTAGATGGCCGGCATAAGTGGTGGATACTGGCTGCCTGCGCGTTTACGATCGTGCTGAGTTGGGGGCGATATTTCGAGTCATTCAATAAACTCATGCTCGATATCCTGCCAATGTACAACAAATTCAGAGCGCCGAGCATGATACTGGTGGTGCCTACCCTGCTGCTCACGATGATGGCTGTAATGACCCTTGATAAACTATTGCGCACACCTGTTGAAGGGAATTTTTTCAGGAAATATAAAAAAGGCTTCTGGGTTGCCGGGGCCGTTTTCCTGGTGGCACTGCTGGTGTATTTTTCGTCGGATTTTACGGGATCCTCCGATACATCCCTACTACAGCGGATAAACAGCATTCCCGACGCGCAAACCAAAGCGGCCGTTGAACCACCGGTAAGAACATTTTTGAATGCACTAAAGGAAGACCGCAAATCGCTTTTCCTCGGCGACCTGCTGCGTACCCTTTTGTTCCTCGGCGTGGCGGTAGCCGCTTTGTATTTTTATTCGAGAAGAAAACTGTCGGCGCTGGTGGCGACCGTTATCATCGGCGTTTTTGCGTTCATCGATGTGATCATGATCGATACGAAGTACCTGAATGCCGAATCTTATCAGGAAAACACAGAAGTGGATAATCCGATCAAACCCAGTCCGGTGGATGAAGCGATCAATAAGGATACCGGGTACTACCGGGTGCTCGACAATTCGCAGGGTATTGGCGCAGCTTTCAACGGCGGACCGCTTACCTCTTATTTTCATCGGAATATCGGCGGCTACCATCCGGCCAAACTCAGTATCTACCAGGACCTGATCGAAAAGCAACTGTATAATTTTCCGAATTGCCTGCCGGTACTGGATATGCTGAACACCAAATACATTATCGTTAACCAGAACGGACAGACGGCCCTGCAAGCCAACCCGAATGCATTGGGCGCTGCATGGTTTGTGAAAGCAATCGACTATCGGAAAACTCCTGCCGAGATCATGACCGCATTGAGCAGTTTCAATCCAAAAGATACCGCGCTGGTAGAGGAGTCTTACCGGCCTATGCATCTTGTTGCCAGTCCGCGTACAGACAGTGCCGCCACCATCAGACTGGTGTATAACGATAATGACGTTGTCGAATACCGTTCTTCCTCCAGCAATCCCGAATTCGCGGTGTTCAGTGAAGTGTATTATGATGCGGGATGGATAGCGACCATCGATGGCAAAGAAACACCGATCGTTCGGACCGACTACGTATTGCGCGGATTGCAGGTGCCTGCAGGAAGCCATCGGATCGTGTTTGAGTTCAAGCCCAGATCATTTTACAACAGCAATACGGCCGCCATCGGCGCTTCGGCGCTGATCTGGATATTACTCATCGGCGCAGCAGTATCCACGCTGCGGAAAAAGAAAGAAACCGCATGATGAGACCGCTGTCTGTACTGGGGATCGTTTCCTACCGGATATTTCCCGCACAGATGGGTGGTCAGAAATGTGTAGCCGGCTTTTACCAGGAACTTGCCCGGCATGCAAAAGTTACACTTGCCGTTGCGCATACCAACAAAAATGCCGGCGCCGATGGGCTAGACGTTAACGCCTTCCTGTTCGATCACTGGAAAGGCTTACTGAATATCGCATACCTGCTGCGTCTGCGGAAACTGGTGCGGCGCCGCGCCGTAGACCTCATCATTATTGAACATTCTTATTTCGGCTGGCTGGGTCTCACGCTTCGCAGACTTACCAAAAAACCGCTCGTCATCCGTTCGCACAACATCGAATCACATCGTTTCAGGGATATGCGTCGCTGGTGGTGGTGGCTGTATGAACGCTATGAAAAACGCGTTCACAGGCGGGCAGACCATTGTTTTTTCATTACAGAGGAAGACCTCGATTGGGCGGTGCAGCACTGGGGATTATCCGCCGCCCGCTGCAGTGTGATGAGTTACGGGATCGATATAAGCGAACCGGTATCTGCCGCACAACGCGCCGAGGCGCGGAATGTTTTACAGATGCGCCACCTGTTCCCCTCCGATGAAAGACTATTCTTTTTCAATGGCAGCCTTGATTACCTGCCCAATATCGACGCGCTCCGGATCATCGTCACCGAACTGATCCCGCTGCTGCGCTCGGCCCGGTATGCCTTCCGGGTGATCATCTGCGGCAAAGGCCTGAGCAGCGAATGGATCAACGTGCTGCGCTCTTATCGGGAGATCATTTATGCCGGGTTTGTATCCGATATCCAGAACTATTGGTACGGCACCGATTGTTTCATCAATCCTGTTACCCTGGGCGGTGGCATCAGGATCAAACTGGTAGAAGCGCTGGCCCATGGACTGACTACCATCTCAACCATCAGCGGCGCCCGCGGGGTGCCGGTTTCCGTAACAGGCGATAAACAGCAACTGGTAAACGATTACGACTGGCCATCATTTGCGCAACAGATGATGCGGGCCGACCTGCCCCTCGATACCGGTGTGTCTCCTGCATTTCTCGATCGTTACAGCCAGGCGAATATTGTACGCCGGGCGCTGTTATCTTTGCAGACCTTATGACGGGACCGTATAAAATATCGGTAGTGATCTGTACTTATAACCGCGCAGCCTATATCCGGGAGGCGATGGACAGCCTGTATCATCAGACACTGGATCGCGGCAGTTATGAAGTAATCGTGGTCAATAACAATTCCAGCGATGAAACTGAACCGGTCTGCGAAGCATTTATCGAATCGCATAACGATGCCAGTTTTTCTTACTTTAACGAGCCGCAGCAGGGAGCTTCGTTTGCGCGCAATACGGGGGCAAGGCATGCAGGATCGCCATTGCTTTGTTTTATGGACGACGATGCGGTTGCCGATCCGGATTACCTGGAGCGGATCGTAGCATTTTTTGAAAAATACCCGGATGCGGGCGGGCTTGGCGGCCGGATCATCCCGCGCTATATCCCTGCAGAACCGGAGTGGATGAGCTATTATGTTTCTTCACTGGTGGGCCAGTTCCACTATAGTAACGAAGTAACGGTGTTTGCCCCCGGAAAATATCCGCTCGAATCGAATATGATCGTACGCAAGGATGATTTCGACAGGATCGGCGGTTTCAATGCGGATTTGCCCGGCGTTAAGGGCACATTGCGGATCGGCGGCGAGGGCAAAGACCTTTTCCTGCGGCTGCAGGCACTGGGCAGGAAGATCTACTACGATCCTGATATCCGGGTGCAGCATGTGGTGGAAACCAGTAAGCTTTCTCATGAGTATCTTTACCGGGTAGCCAGCGGCATGGGTCGCGGTGAAAGGGTGCGAATGCTGCAGAAAAGCAAAGGCGCTTTTTACGGTAAGATCGCGGAATATATATTTAAATTGGGGGCTTCTTTTGTACTGGGCATCAAATATACCCTGCAGGGAAAGCCGGCCAAGGCCAGACCCGTGATCCGGTTCCGGATCGACGCACTGAAAGGACTGTTCAATAATTGACTACTATGGGATTACTGCTCAAGCTTGAAAAGAAAATAAAAGGAACGCTGAACAGATGGTTCGGAATGGAATTCAGATCGCCCTCCGAAACGGCTAAAGTGCGTCATTGGGTGATGCCCTATTGCATAGGCAAGGGCTGCGATATCGGTTTCGGCGGCGATAAGATATCGAAGCAGAACTGCGACGGGATCGATTTTCCGCAACCCTATACCAATACCGGGAAAGACAAAGTGGATATCGGCGTGGATGTGATCAACAATGAGATCCCGGTTCCCGACAACACCTACGACTATGTCTATACCAGTCACCTGATCGAAGACTTCACCGACACCAAAGACGCGCTTCGCAAATTCATCCGCATCCTGAAAAACAAGGGCAACCTGATCCTGGTCTTCCCAGATCAGCCTGCTTACGCTGCCTATTGCAAAAAAATGGGCGTGCCGATGAACCCCTATCATGTTCATGCCAATATGGGCTACGATTATATGCTGAACCAATTGAGTCAGCTGCCGGGCATCGGCTTTGAAATACTTTTTTCGAGCAACTGCGAACTCGATTATAATGTTGTGATCGTTCTCAGGATAACCAAACAGGCCGCATGAGCTGGTTCAGCGATATGATCAACAGCTGGAAAGCCGGGTACAATCAGCGGCAGAAGGAAGAGCGTTTTATCAAAGGACTCCATGCGGCCGCAGATGTGCTGCGCCACGCGCCGATCGGGAGTGATGAGATCAGTTTTTCGCATACCGGCCACGCCGGCGATATCATTTATTCCATACCCGCCATGCTGGCGATAGCCGGCCGCCGCAGGATCAATTTCTACCTGGAGCTCAACCAGCCCGTACGGGATTTTACCCCGTCGATGCGTCACCCGAATGGTAAAGTGATGCTGACGCCTAAAAGCGTTGAAATGTTTACGCCGCTGATCCTGGCCCAGCCGCATTTTGTGCGTTGCGAAGCATTGAACGGGCAAAAAGTCGATTACGATCTCACCGCATTCCGTCAGCTTCCTTTCGATTACCGTATGGGCAGTATCGCCCGCTGGTACTTTCTGACCTATGGCGTTAGTGCCGATCTCGGCAAACCCTGGCTGTTCGCCACACCGAATACGAGTTATGCCGATGCCGTTGTGATCGCCCGCAGCAGCCGTTATCATTCACCGGGCATCAATTATGGCTTCCTGAAAAAATACCCGCGACTGGTATTTGTGGGTGTGCTTGAGGAATACAACGACATGAAAAAAGAACTCCCTTCGCTTGAATATGCACCGGTACACGATTTTCTGCAACTGGCGAAGATCATCGCAGGCAGCCGGCTATTCATCGGCAACCAGTCCTTTCCTTTCTCACTGGCAGAGGCGCTGAAAGTGAAACGGGTACTGGAAGTGTATCACCAGTGCCCCAATGTGATCGTAGAGGGCGCCAATGGCTACGATTTTTGTTACCAGCCTCAATTTGAAAAGATCGTCAGCGGCTTGCTGGATCATTAAACAGAATAGTATGCGAAAACTGATCAGGAAACTACTGAATACCGTGGGCTATGATATCGTAAAAGTGAATGTGCACAGCGACAAAAAAGCTTCGCAGGTAAAAAAAGTGAAAGTGGGAAATTATTTTGTCGATATGCCGGGCAACAACCCGCAGATCAGCAACTATAAATACGAACCGCAGGTGAACAGTCAGCTGGGCAGGCTGTCTGCATGTATCGCTGCCAAATACCCGGAGCTTACCGTTATCGATGTCGGCGCCAATGTGGGCGATACCATTGCGGTGATCAAAACAGCGATGGATCTGCCGGTGATCGGCATCGAAGGTGATGATATCTCTTATAAATTCCTGGAAAGAAATACCCGGCAGTTCAGCGGCGTTACCATCATCAAGGAATTCCTGGGCGAGAAAAAGCAAACGTTGAAAGTTGAACTGGAAAAAGGAGGCTGGAACACCACCTTGGTGCCCAGTGAAACAACCGGGAAAGAACTAACCCTCCGCACCCTGGATGAGGTATTGAGCGCCAGCGGGCTGGCAGACCGCAGTCTAAAACTTTTGAAAGTGGATTGCGAAGGGTTCGATACCATCATTATCCGCGGCGCAACCAGCCTGCTGCAGCAACACAGACCGGTCATTTATTTTGAATACAACAAATCCAATATGGACGCCATCAAAGAAGATGGCTTCTCAACCCTGCTTTCACTTGAACAATACGGCTACCATTCGGTGATCCTGTTCGATAACAAAGGCCGCTTCCTGCTCAATATCGACATGGCCCAGCGGGAACTCTTACGCCAGTTACATCACTATGCCGATGAGAACGACAGTGAGATCGCCTATTATGATGTTTGCCTTTTTCATGACAGTGATAAAGACCTCGAAGCGGGTTTCCTGCGCGGCGAAGCCCCTTACCTATAAACTGATGCTGCGGGGATGCCCCGGCTTGTGGTACAGAAAATAGCGCGGCGGCTCATAATGATTCTCTGCAGTGAAAGGCCCGGTAAAATGATTGCCTACCAGGTCCTGCCGTACAAAAAATGCGTTCACTCCCGAAAACGAACTTGCTACAAGCGTATAACCTTTTTCCAGTCCCAGCTGGTACAGGGCTTCAAGGCTTGCGCTGGTATTGCTGCTTCCGTCCCACATGGCCGCGGGATCATAATCAACTACGAAATGGCAGCCGGGCCGGTAAATGGAATTGTATTCGATAATTACTACACGCGGCTTATAAGCATCGATCGCTTTCCACACATAATAGTCGTTCCGATCGATATCGATGGAGAGCAGGTCGAATTCTGCCGGGGTACTCGCCTGTTGAAATAAAGACTGGATATTTTCTGCCGTAATAAAATTAGTTAGCACGGTAAGCCGTTTGTCGGCGATCGCTTTTGCGCATGAGCTGCGGATCGAATTGGTATGCTCGGTGCTGCCATCGAGCCATACGCCCTGCCATCCATTGTACAGCAGGTAAGTAGTATTCGTTTCCGTACCGTCTTCCACCCCAAACTCCACAAAATATTTATTGGTAGTGCCGATGCGCTTGAAGATTTCCTGGATGATACCGTCTTCACCAAATTGCGAAAAAGCCTGGAATTCGAAACGGTTCAGCTTATCGGGTTTCTGGTAACGCGGGTTGGAGAAAAGGTGTCGCTGGATATAGTCATCTATTTCAAGGCTGTAGGTCTTGGCCAGTTTGATATCGATATCTTCCAGGTACAGCGTGCGCCTGAGCTTGGTGTACAAGGTGTGTTTCCATTTTCCGAACGTGCCCATGACTCTGATTATTTGGCGTGAAAATACTAATAAAGCTGATACAAGTTTTCGCAGCAGGCCCTCAAACATTATCTTGCGCTTATGAAGCGCCTGAAGGGAATAATATACGATGGCATCGGGTGGCTGGCCGCAATGGGGTTTCGTAACGGCAACCGGAAGCCACGACTATTGGTGCTGCGCGTGGATGAGATCGGTGATTTCATGCTCTGGCATAAATTCCTGCCCGAACTGCTGCAGGCCTTTCCCGGTCATGAACACCATTTCTGTGGTAACCAGAGCTGGCGTACCCTCTTCGAGACTTTTCATGGTGGTGAAATAGCCCATAGTTTCTGGCTCGACAAGATCAGGTTCAAGAAAGACATGCGTTATCGTTACCGGTTCTTGCGGCAGGTTCATAAAGCCGGGTATACCACAGTGATCAACCCTGCTTTTTCGCGGGATAAAAGGTACGACGACAGCATTGTGAACGCTGCCAAAGCAAAGGAAACCTGGGGTATGGTGGCCAACCAGGAGTCTGTTCAGGTTTATGAAAGAGGTTATGATAAAGGTCTCTATATCCGGCTTTTCGATTATCCGGAAAGGCCAATGTTCGAATTTTTCCGCAACAGGTTGTTCACTGAGTTCGTTACCGGAAAAAAATCCGGTGTAACAGATACCAGGTTAGGCACTATTGCGCTTCCAGCGATCGCAGTTCCCTTACCCCGGGACTTCTTCGTGGTATTCCCCGGCTCGCGCAGCAGCAAACGGATCTGGCCATCAGAAAATTTTGCGCAGGTAGCCCATTATTTGCATGAAAACTATGGCTGGACCGCAGTGGTTTGCGGTACTAATTCCGATAAGCCTTATACCGATGCGTTTACGCAACACTATAGATATCCTGTGATCGATCTTACCGGACAGACCAGTCTGCCGCAGATGCTGCCGGTTTTTGCAAAAGCCCGTTGTTTGTTGTCGGTGGATACCGGATCGGTCCATCTCGCCGCTGCAATGAATTGCCCCGTATTCGGCGTTTTTAACGGGTCGCAATACAAACGGTTCGCACCTTACCCGGCAAGTTTACATGCACATGTGCACGCGATCTATCCCGACGAGATCGAAAAAGATCTGCAGGATGAAAAAACAGTACAAGAGCGGTATGAATTTGTGGTCGATATTCCCTATTCAATGGTGCGGCCTGAAAAAATGATCCTGGCGATACATGAACATTTTTCAGATAACAGCTAGCTACCAGTTCTCCAGGCCAGCTTTTTTCTTCACCGCGAACAACCATTTACCGAAAGGGGTCTTTAACAGCCAGTGCAGCGTCTTAAGCCGCCATTGCCAGAGCCGCAGCAGCACAGAGGTTCCGAAATAGGATTCGTAGACTTTTTTATTTTCCTCCAGGGAGCGCAGGTATTGGGAGGAACTGATGCCCGCATCGTCGAACACCGCGATGGTTTTATCGAGATATCCATAAGGCTCATCTGCCAGCCTGCACATCAGGTCATAGTCCATCGCGATCTTATACTCGCTGTTGAACATCCCTACCCTGTCGTAAACTTCTTTGCGTACAAACCAGGTAGGATGGGATACACTGCGCATGCCACGATAGAGTTTACT